>NZ_LT629758.1:4945000-5271250 GCF_900104725.1 Actinoplanes derwentensis | reverse complement strand
CGGACCGGATGTCGTTGCAACACGCGTGACACCCGGGGCCGATAGCGTTCAGGGGTGCAGATCGACTTCGCGGAGCCGGGTTTTCTCGCGGATCCCTATCCGGCGCTGGACCGGCTCCGGGAGCGAGCCCCGGTGAGCTTTCATCCGCCGAGCGGGCGGTGGCTGGCGGCCGGGCACGCCGCAGTGGACGCGGTGCTGCGCGACCGGCGGCTGGGACGGTTCTGGCGCGACACCACGCCCGCCGAGGTGTTCGAGCCGTTCAACACGCTGCACCGCAATCAGATGATGGAGAACGAGCCGCCGGTGCACACCCGGCTGCGCGGGCTGGTGGCGAAAGCCTTCGCCCGCGGGCACGTGGAGCGGCTGCGCCCGGCGGTCGCGGCCGAGGCGAAGCGGCTGCTGGACGCGGCGGGGGACGAGTTCGACCTGCTGGCGGACTTCGCCGAGCCGCTGGCGGTCAGTGTCATCGCGGAGTTGCTGGGGGTTCCGGCCGCCGATCGGCACCGGCTCCGGCCGTGGTCGGCGGCGATGGTGCGGATGTACGAACTGGGCCGCACCGAGCAGACCGAGGCCGCCGCGGTCGAGGCGTGCCGTGAGTTCGCCGAATACATGGCCGGGCTCGCCGCCCAGCGGGCCGCCGAACCCCGGGACGACCTGATCAGCCACCTGGTCTCGGTGCGGGACGGATCCGACCGGCTCACCGGCGAGGAACTGGTGGCGTCGGCGATCCTGCTGCTCAACGCCGGTCACGAGGCTTCGGTGAACGGGCTGGGGAACGGGATGGTGGCGCTGCTGGGGCATCCCGGCGAACTGGCGCGGGTGCGGTCGGACCGGAGGCTGATCGGGTCCACGGTGGAGGAGATGCTGAGGTTCGACTCACCGTCGCAGTTGTTCGTCCGTACCGCCGCTGTGGATCTTGAAGTGGGTGGGGTGACCGTGCCGGCCGGTGCCGAGGTCGCCGCGTTGCTCGGCGCGGCCAACCGGGACCCGGCGGTCTTCGAGCGGCCGGAACGGTTCGACGCCGGACGGGACCCGAATCCGCACATGAGTTTCGGGGCGGGGCTGCACTTCTGCCTGGGGGCGCCGCTCGCCCGGATCGAACTCCAGGCCGCCCTCAGCGCGCTGCTCGATCAGGGGCCGCGGCTCGAACCGGCCGCGGAACCCGTCCGCGATCCGGGTTTCGTGCTGCGGGGTTATGCGTCCGTGCGCCTCGTCTTTCCGTGATCTCCAGCAGATAGGGTCGGCCGGTGCGGACGAAGCAGGAGCTGACCGAGGACATCCGGCGTGAGCGGAGGGCCGCGCTGGTGGTCAACGCGCGGTCGAGGCGGGGCCGCCAGTTGTATGCGGACGCCCACGCCCGTCTGGTCGACGCCGGGTTCCAGCTGCTCGGGGCATACGCGGTGGACCGTCCCGGCGAGCTGGAGAACTCGCTGCGGGCCGCGCTGGCGCACCAGCCGGATCTGCTGGTGGCCGGTGGCGGGGACGGCACGATCAGCACGGCGGGGCGGATGCTGGCGCATCAGGACATCGCTCTCGGGCTGCTGCCGTTGGGGACCACGAACAACTTCGCGCGTACGGTCGGCATCGCGCCCGATCTCGACGAGGCGGTGGCCACGCTCGTCGACGGCAAGGTCATCGACGTGGACCTGGGTGTCGCGGGGGACATGCCGTTCACCAACCACGTCGGCATCGGGCTGTCCGCCGAGATCATGATCAACGTGCCGAGCCGGCTGAAGCGGATGATCGGGCGGATCGCCTACCCGATCACCGCCCTCGGGCTGCTGTCGCGGCACCGGCCGTTGCGAGCCACCCTGCGCGCCGAGGGTCAGGAGATCGTCTTCAGCACCCATCAGGTGTACGTGGCGAACGGCGGTTTCCACGCCGGCCGGCCGATCACCGCGGACGCGCACGCCGACGACCGGCTGCTGGTGGCCTATCCGGTGGGCGGGGCGCCGAAACGGGAACTGATCCGGGAGACGGCTCGCAACGCTCTGACCGGACACCGCCGTACGCTGCGGGAACGTCCGTTCATCGCGGTCGGTGAACTGTGGCTGGAGACAGACCGCCCGGCCCACGTCGAAGTCGACGGCGAACCGTGCGGCTCCACCCCGTTGCGGATCGCCGTCGACGCCAACGCCCTGCGGATCATGGCGCCGCCGGGGACTCCGGACCACTGACCCTATGCCGGGTCCCGTGCGGAACCCCGGCATCCGGGTGGTCGTGGTCAGGCTCCGACGGTGGCCTTGTCCTTGTCGTCGGGGGTGTCACCGCCGGCGGCCGCCTCGGCCTCGGCGATGATCTGCTGCTCCTCGGCGATGTTCTTGCGGTACTGCAGCACCGAGTAGGTGATCGCGGCCGCCCAGGCGACGTAGATGACGCCGTAGAAGGCGTAGCGGACGTTGTCCGGGGCGTCGATCCAGTCGCTGCGCAGCAGCGAGCGGGTGTTGGTGAGGATGATGACACCACCGACCGCGGCACCGAGGACACGCGGCGGGATGTGCCGGACCAGCCAGGCGGCGACCGGTGCGGCGATGACTCCACCGATCAGCAGGGCCAGGACCCAGCCGTAGTCGATGTTCTCGCTGCCGATGCCCCAGAGGAAACCGAGGCTCGCGGCGACCGCGACCAGGAACTCGCTGGTGTCGATCGAGCCGATCGTCTTGCGGGGTTCGAGACGGCCGCTGGCCAGGATCGCCGGGGTGCCGACCGGGCCCCAGCCGCCGCCACCGGTCGCGTCGACGAAACCGCCGACCAGGCCGAGCGGGGTGAGGAACCGCTTGCGCAGCGGCTTGCCGAGCTGGCCCTTGGGCAGGCCCTGGAAGGTGAAGCGGAGGAACACGTACAGGCCGAGGGCCAGCAGGATGATCGCCATCAGCGGTGCCGCGGTCTCGGTGGAGATGCTGGAGAGGAACGTCGCTCCGGCGAAGGCGCCGACCGCGCCCGGCACGCCGATCTTGAAGACGACCTTCCAGTCGACGTTGCCGAACCGCCAGTGGGAGAGGCCGGAGACCAGCGTGGTGCCGATCTCGGCGAGGTGAACGGTCGCCGAGGCGGCCGCCGGGTTGGTGCCGATCGCCAATAGGAGGGTCGTCGAGGTCACACCGTAGGCCATGCCCAGGCTGCCGTCGACCAGCTGGGCGCCGAGTCCGACCAGAGCGAGGAGGAGGAGTTTCTGCATGTGCCGACCGCCAGGGACGCAGGGGAGAATTCCTATTACTTGGATCGGAGAATAGAAGCCTAGCTGGCCAGTAGGCAAGGCATTGATTACTACATGAGATGACAGAGATGTTGCAGAATGGCCACCGTGAGTGACGTTGACGACGTGCGGCGCCTGGCCCTGTCCCTGCCACAGGTCGAGGAGATCGACAGTGCCGGTTTCGACTTCCGGGTCGGCGGGAGGGGATTCGTCTGGTCATATCCGGAACGTCTACCCGGAAGACCGCGAGTGATCCGTACGGATGTGGCGGTTTTGTTCGTCGGGGACGAGGCGGAGAAGCAGGCGCTGCTGCTCGGCGAGCCGGAGATGTTCTTCACCACATCCGGTTACCACGGACTACCACTGGTGATGGTGTGGCTGGAGAAAGTTTCGCCCGAACGGCTGACCGAGCTGATCACCGACGCCTGGCGGATGCGGGCCCCGGACGAGATCGAGGCCGGCCTTGCAGCCGGCCCCGATCGATGAGTCACGCGCCGGGAGCGGCGGCCTTGCGATAGGCGAGCAGACCCAGGACCAGGCCGGCCAGACCGGCGACCAGCCCCGCGATTCCCCAGGCGGAGCCATTGCCGCCGGTCTCCTCACCGGCGGCGACCGCCTCGGCGGGCGGGGCGGCGGCGGTGCTCTCCCCGGCCCCGGCGGCGGTCAGCTTGAGGACCGGGGCGGGGCTCTCCGGCTCGGTGCCGTCGGTGCTGGGCTCGTCGATCCAGCGGACCACCGTACCGTCGGTGTAGGTCTGCAAAGCCTTGAAGACGATCTGCTCGGTGGCCGGCAACGGGCCGAGCGACAGATCGAACTCCTGGAAGGTGCCCGGCTTGATCTCCGAACCGGCGGCCGCCGTCCAGGTGATCTTCGTGACCGCCTCGGTGATCTCGCTGTCGTGCACCTTGACCGGGGTGGCCAGCTTCGACTTCACGGCGGTAGCGGTCCAGCCCGGCACCGGCTTGAGCGACACCGACCCGATCGGGGACTCCACCGGCAGGTTGATCTCCAGCTTGTTCGTCGACTCGCTGTCGCTCTCGTTCGGCACCCGGAACGTGACCTTGGAGTAGTCGCCCTGCACGGCGGTGTCCGGGTTGACCGACACGTGCGCGGCCACCGGGCCGGCCAGGCCGAACACGAACACGGCCGCCACTGCGGTGACGGTGGCGGCGCGCTTCAGCGCTGTCTGCTTCATGGGGGAACCTCTCATGCTTTACGTCGCTTCACGAACAGGAAACCGGCCACGGCGGCCACCGCCACCACGATCCCCACGATGACGCCGATGACGGTCGAGCCGGAGTCATCCGATTCAACGGACTTCTCGGCGACAGCCGGGGCGCTGGTGGTGGGGGCGACCGTGGTGGGTTCCGTCGAGGCCTCGGGGGAAGGCGTGGGGGATGCGATCGCCGACGGGTCCGCGACGGTGAACTCGTACGAGCCCTTCACCGTGTGGCCGTCCGTCGAGACCACCTGATAGGCGACCGTGTAGACGCCGTTGGCCAGCGGCCCGTCGAAGGTCACCACACTGGTGGCGCCGTCCACCTTCGGGTCCGACGTTGCCACCTTCTGCTTCGCGGCGTCACTGACCGCGATGACGGTGTACTCCGGGTCGAGCTTCTGCAGGAACCGCAGCTTCACCTCGCTGGGTGACTGCTTCAGAGTGGCCTTCTTGTCCGGGCTGGCCTCGGCGAGCGCGTTGTGCGCCCATGCCGGTGCGCCCGGCACCAGCACGAACAGCATCGCCGTCAGAGCCAGCAGGGTTCGGGTCAGGGTTCGGGTCAGGCCAGAATCCGCTCGCCGATCCAGCCACCCTCGGCGCAGCCGGGAGGAATGGCGAAGACCGCGGATCCGATCGGTGTTGTCCATTCGTTCAACAGGTCCTTCTCGGCTAGCCGACGTTGGATGGGGAGGTACTGCCGGACGATGTCAGCTTGGTACGACGCGAAAACCAGCCCGCTGTCGGGTCGGCCCTGCGCGTCCGGGGCGTCGTCGTAGTTGAACGGCCGCCGCAGGATCTTCAACGCCGGGTCGGTCACGTGCGCCCTGGTCACATGCGAGAAACCGGCCATCACCGGCAGCCCCGTGGAGTCGAGCTTGGTGAAGTCCGGCTCGTCGTGCTCGGCCTCGCCGGTCAGCGGCGCCCCGGACACCATCCGGCGCCCGGTCGAGTTCTCCTTGTCGCCGACACTCAGCAGGTCCCACGTCTCGATGTCGGTCCGGACCCGGCGGACCACCAGCTGGGTGGTGTGGTCGGCGTTCCAGACCGCGGTCTCCATCTCGGCGTCCCGCGGGTTGGCCGTCCCGTCCAGCTGACCGAACACGTTGCGCTGGGTGAACCCGGCCTTGTGCACGCCGGCACTGCGCCGGAACCCGCGCTGCACCCAGCGGATCGCCCCGAACGGCCGGGCATCCTTGATCAGCATGCGCTGGGTGTGCGTGACGGTGAGCGCGTCGTCGGAACAGATCTGGATCACCAGGTCGCCGCCGCTCCACCGATCCTGGAGGCGGTCGATCGAGAACACCGGCAGATCACTGACCGGTGATTTCAGCCCGGCGGCCCGGTAGAGGCCGGGGCCGAACCCGAACGTCACGGTCAACCGGGCCGGATGCACGGCCAGCTCCGCGTCGGTGTCACCGAGTGCCGGCTCGCCCCGGGTCAGGCGGGCGGCGTCGTCGGTGAGCAGCCGCATCAACTTTCCCAGGGCGACCCGGTCGGTGCCCTTCGCCAGGGTCAGCGCCACGAACGTGCCGTGCGCCGGTGGTTCGTCGGTGATGCCGGACTGCCGTTTGCCGTAGAAGGGCAGCACACCCGTACCGATGTCCTGGAAGTCGGCGACCGGAACCGCCGCCGCGGCTGCCGGAGCCGGTGCGGCCGGAGGTGCGGAGAGGTAACCGGCCGCGGCAGCCGTGCCCAAGCCGGCCACCGCACCTCCGGTCAGCAGAACCCGGCGGCTGACCGTCACTTGTGGGCGCCCGCCGACTCCGACGGCATGCTCATGCCGGGGTCGTAGCTCTCCTGAGCACCGGCGAACGGCTTCGCCACCGCGGTGAACGCGACCGTGTCACCACTGGTCAGCTTCAACGTGAACGACAACTCGTCACCCGGCTTGACCGCGGCGGCCGGCTTCATCAGCATCAGGTGGTCGCCGCCCGGCGCCAGCTCGTGCGTGGCACCGGCCTTGATCACGAAGCCGCCCTCCTTCGGCTCCATCACCATCGCGCCGTCCTTCATCGTCATGGTGTGCAGCTCGATCGGCGAGGTCGGCGAGGTGGCCGACTCGATCGTCACATCGGCCCCGCTGTTGTTCACCAGCGTCGCGAACGCCGCCGTCATACCGGTGTCGGCAGCCTTCACCCACGGGTCCCGCACCGTCAGAGCAGCGGCCGCCGCCGCGGGGGCGGCCGCCGACGACACCGCCGGGGCGGCCGACGAGGCGGTGCTGTCGTCGGCGGAACCACAGCCGGCGAGGGTGGTCAGGGCGAGCGCCGCGACAGCGACGACAGTACGAGTCAGCATCTTCTTCCCAAAGCTCGTTCTCTCCCCCGTACGAGGGAACGCCCGTTAGTCGCCACAACCCCCACCGAAGTTCCAGCGAATCCCCAAGTTTCGATCAACACCCCTCGAAGGGCCGTGACTCAGTCCGGGGGCGAGCAGACGAAACGGGGCTCCGGGTCGTATTTCCAGGTGAACTTCTCGCGCTTCGCCACCTTTCCGTCCTTGTGGAAGAGGCGCCACGCGTCCTGGGTGAAGCCGATCAGGCCGCTGGTGGAGATGCAGTTGGGGCCGTCCGGTTTGGTGATGGTGGACGGTGAGGTGATGTTGCGGCGGTCGCTCCACTCGGTGGTCACCTTGTCCCAGACCTTGGTGCTCCACACCGAGACGGTGATCGAACTGCTGGTCCAGGCGGTGTCGATGAGGACGCCGTGTGGGCTGTCGTTCTTGAACCTGAAGTCGAGATCGGGCCAGAAGATGGTGGATTCGATGACGGCCGGATAGCGGTCGAAGTAGTAGGAGTGCGGCTTGTGCTCGACGTCCTGGAGCCCGGCGTAATAGGTGGCGTTGAACAGTGTGGTGGTGAACTGGGAGACGCCGCCGCCGACGCCGGGCTGCAGGTGCCCGCCGACGATGACCGGGGCGTCTTTGTAGCCTTGTGCGTAGCTTCGTTCGCCGGTGAACTTGTTCAGCGAGAACGTCTTGCCGGGCAGCACCAGCGCGCCGCGGACGTGTTTGGCGGCGGTGATGATGTTCTGGCTGCGCGACGACGACAGGCCGCCGGGGAACTTCGTGGTGAAGGTGGAGACCTTCTCGGTGACGCCGAGTTTCTGCAGGTCGGCGGCGCCGGTGGCGGGGGCGGCGGCGGTCAGGGTGCCTTGGACGGTACGGGCGTCGCTGCTCTGTGCAGCGGCGAGCAGGGCCGGGGCCATCGCGACCAGGTCGAGCCCTCGGCCGTCCTTGCCCGCCACGATCCTGGGCTTGCCGGACGCGAACGTGAATGTCGCGTCGCGGGCCGCCACCTCGATCTTGGCCAGTCGGGTCTTGACGGCGGCTCGCAGTCTCCCGGCGTCGATCCGTGGCGTGATCAGCCCGGTCTGGTCGGCGGTGAGCACCAGGCTCCTGGCGATGGCGGCCGGTGGAACGGTGAGGGTGCCGGCGTCGGAGGTGATGGTGATCGGCGCTGCGACGGCCGGTTCGGCGACGGTGGTGACCAGGCGGTCCACGTCGGCGGCGGTGGTGACGGCGTGGGTCTCGACGAGCGGCACGATGATCGGCGCGCCGGTGAGCCAGCCCGCGGTGACGGTGTCGGCGGTGGTCTGCGGGTCGAGTCCGCGGCCCGGTTCCGGGTGCACGGCTTTCGGGGTGAGCCCGCTGAAGGTGACGGCCGGGGCGGTCATCGCGGTGCCGACGTCGCCGACGGCCTCGGTGAGGGCCGCGTCGAGTAGACCGGCGTCGACGGACACCACCGGGGCGACGGCGTGGCCGCCGAAGAAGGGCCGGCCCGCCGCTGCGTTGTCGACCGTGGCGTCCACGTCGACGGTGAGGCCGATGTCGGCGGGCCGCAGGGTGGCGCCGCGTCCTTCGACCTGGATGTCGACGGCGGTGGTGGTCCGCGGGTCGGCGGCGAGACGGGTGCGGATCGTGTCGGCGGCTTCGGCGCGGGTCAGGCCGCCGACGTCGGTGCCGAGCACGGTGGTGCCGCGCGGGATGTCACCGTGCAGGGCGTAGACGGCCACCCCGCCGAGGCCTGCGGCCAGCGTCACAACGGTGAGAGCGCCGATGAGCAGGCGCCGCCGTCCCCGTCCGGCCGACGGCGTCTCGGACGGTGGTGGCGTGATGACGTCGTGTGTGGGTAATGGTTGTCGCGGCAACCGTACTGTCGGCTGGCGGTCACTGGCGGTGGACACCAGGCCTCCTCGGAGGTCGTGGGCGGCGGGCCAGGAACTCTAATCGACAGTGGTCACGGGCAGATCAAGCCGTCAGGCGCGCTGGGCGGCTCCGAGCGCGGTTCGTACCGTGGTGACCAGCTTCTCCCGGTCGAAGGGTTTGGGCAGGATGGTCGAGCCGGGCTCCAGATTGTTGCCGTGCTCGTCGAGCAGCGATTCGGCGAAGCCGGAGACGAACACCACGCACAGGTCGGGCCGTCGGCCGGACGCGATCCGGGCCAGCTGCCGACCGTCCATGCCGGGCATCATCACGTCGGTGACCAGGGCCGCCACCTCGCCGCCGTGCCGTTCGAGCAGGCGCAGGGCCTCGGCCGCGTCGGGGGCGGTCAGGACCCGGTAACCGGCGCCGCCGAGCATCCGGGCGGTGACCTGCAGAACGGCGTCCTCGTCGTCGACGAGCAGCAGGGTCTCCCCGCCGCCCTTCTCCGGAGCGGCCGTCGTAGGCGGTGGTGGTGCCACGGCCAGCGGGGGAGCGCTGCCCGCGACGGCCGGAAGGTCGATGGTGACGGTGGTGCCCCGGCTGACCTCGGACTCCAGGGTGATCAGGCCGCCGGCCTGGCTGACGATGCCGTGCGCGGTGGAGAGGCCGAGCCCGACGGTGCCGGTGGTCGACTTGGTGCTGAAGAACGGTTCGAAGACCCGGTCGAGCACGTCCTGCGGCATGCCGGTGCCGGTGTCGCGGACGTCGATGACGAGACGGTCGCCGCGGATCTCGGTGCAGATGGTGACCGGGCCGCCGTCGGGCATCGCGTCGCCGCTGTTGCGGACCAGGTTGTGCAGCACCTGCGCGAGCTGGGCCGGGTCGGCCTTCACTTTCGGGGAGCCGGGTGCCAGTCGCAGGATCAGATCGGTGTGCGGCCCGGCGGCCGCGCCGAGGGAGTCCTCGTTGTCGCGGAGCAGCGCGTTGACGTCGATCTCGATCGGCTTGTTGACTTCCCGGCGGCCGAAGGCGAGCAGTTTCTGCGTCAGGGTCTGGGCCCGCTCGCCGCCCTTGACCACCTGGTTCAGGTCGCCGAGCAGGGCTTCCACGATGTCGGCCGGGATGGTGCCGTTCTCGCTGCCGTCGTTGATCGACTCGATGGCGAGGTTGGTGTAGCCGAGGATCGCACCGAGGATGTTGTTGAAGTCGTGGGCGGTCCCACCGGCCATCCGGCGCAGGCTGTCGAGCCGTTCGGCGTCGCGGTGCCGGGCGTCGTCCTCCCGGCGGCGGGTCTCCTCCAGCAGCCGGGCCTCGGCCTGGGTCACGTCGGTGACGTCGTCGACCATCAGCACCCCGCCGCTGAGGCCCTCGTCCTCGTCGTGGGTCTGCCGCAGGTGCACACGCAGCGAGCGGACGCTGCCGTCGGCCCAGGTGACCCGGTGGGTGAAGCGGAGTTCGGTGACGTCGCCGGCGCCGCGCAGGAGCCCGAGCGCGGCGACCTGGGCGGCTTCGCCGAGACAGCTCAGCCAGCCCTGGTCGACGAGCTGGTCGATCGGGCGCTGGACGATCTCGGCGAGCCGCGGGTTGACGTAGTCGGCGTTGCCGTGCCGGTCGATGATCCCGATGCCGACCGGTGAGGCCACGGCCATCGCCTCGAAGAGCCGCTCGGTGTCGTGCAGTTTCCGGACCTTCTCGATCAGTTTGGCGTTGACCGTCTGCAGGTGGGTCTGGGCGAACTCCTCGTCGGCGGTGGCGCTGATGTCCACCGGGCCGCCGGCCAGGGCGGTGTCGATCGCGTCGAGCAGGGCGTCCGGGTCCTGGGAACGCAGCACCACCTGGCTGACACCGCAGGCTTCGGCGATCGGCCGGGTCTCGGGTTCGAGGTAGTTGGCGGTGTAGAAGATCACCGGGGCCTGCGCGGCCTCCCGGTCGGGGTCGGCGCGCAGCCGGTGGACCAGTTCCAGGCCGTCGATGCCGGGCATCAGGACGTCGGAGACCACCACGTCGGGATGGTGGGCGTGGGCCAGCAGGAGCGCTTCGGCCCCGTCGTGGGCCTCGATGACGTCGTGCCCCCGGAAACCGAGCAGCATGCGCACGATGTCCCGGTTGGCCGCCACGTCGTCGACGACCATCACTGTCGCCACGGGGTCTCCTCTGCTTACGTCGCCGGGTGCTATGTCCGTAATAAGGCTAAAGCAGAAGAAGGTCGCAGGTAGGTTGATGCTGAATCGGATTCGGATCCAGCCGGGGGTGGCGTGTTGCTGCGCGGGGCCGTGTATCTGCTGGCCGGAGTGGCCCTCGGCGGTACCGCGGTGCTGGCCACCCGCCGGACCCGCCGGGCGGTGGCCTGGGCGGAGGCGGCCTGG
Organism: Actinoplanes derwentensis; assembly: GCF_900104725.1. Taxonomy (NCBI): domain Bacteria; kingdom Bacillati; phylum Actinomycetota; class Actinomycetes; order Micromonosporales; family Micromonosporaceae; genus Actinoplanes; species Actinoplanes derwentensis. The sequence goes on along the minus strand of NZ_LT629758.1, from coordinate 5,260,326 downwards.
CGCTCGGAGGCGCTGGAGAACGCCCGCCTCGCCGCCATCGTCGAGGCCTCCCAGGACGCGATCGTCGGCAAGTCCCCGGACGGTGAGATCAAGACCTGGAACCCCGGAGCCGAGCGCTTGTACGGTTGGACCGCCGTCGAGATGGTCGGCAGCGACGTGAACCGACTGCTGCCCGCCGACCGCCCCGGCGAGGAGCGCCGCCTGCTCCGCCGGGTGCTCAGCGGCCGTGCCCTCAGCCGGTACGAGACCCGGCGCCAGCGCAAGGACGGCACGATCATCGAAGTGTCGCTGAGCATGGCCCCGATCCACGACACCGACGACGCGGTGATCGGCATCTCCACCGTCGCGCACGACATCACCGCCCGGGTCCAGGCCGACCAGCGCCGCCGCGTCGAGCGCGAACAGCTCGAAATGATCATGCAGGCGGCCAGCGACCCCTTCTTCACCATGGACGGCACCGGGCAGGTCACCGAGTGGAACCGGCAGGCCGAACAGGTCTTCGGCTGGACCCGCGAGGAGATCCTCGGCCAGAGCGTGGCCGGCACCATCCTGCCGGCTCGCTACCGGGCCGCCCTGGAACGACTGCTCGGCAGCCGGCTGGAATGGCTGCTCGACCGGCCCACCGAGATGGCCGCCACGCACCGCGACGACCACGAGATCCCGGTCGAACTGACCATGTGGCGACTGCGCCACCACGACGGGCCGCACTTCCACGGCTTCGTCCGCGACATCACCACCCGGCGGCAGACCGCGCAGGCGCTGTCCGAGGCCCGGGACCAGGCCCTGGCGGCGGCCGCTCTGAAGTCACAGTTCCTCGCGTCGATGAGCCACGAGATCCGCACCCCGATGAACGGTGTCATCGGGTTGACCGGGCTGTTGCTCGGCACCGAACTCGACGAACGCCAGCGCCGGTACACCGAGGGCATCGGTTCCGCCGGGTCCGCGCTGCTCTCGGTGATCAACGACATCCTCGACTTCTCCAAACTGGAGGCCGGAAAAGTACTGCTGGAGGAGGCGAACTTCCAGCTCCGCCAGCTGATCGACGACGTGGTGTCACTGGTCGCCCCACCGGACACCCACGACGGGCTCACCGTCACCGGTTCCTGCGACCCGCGGCTGCCCACGACCGTCTGCGGTGATCCGGCCAAACTGCGCCAGGTGCTGCTCAACCTGGCCGGCAACGCGGTCAAGTTCACCCCGGACGGCCGGGTCACCGTCACCGCGAGGCTGGACACCACCCGCGAGCACGGGCCGGAGGAGGTGCCGGTGCGGTTCGAGGTGCACGACACCGGCATCGGCATCGGCGAACACCAACGGGAGAAGTTGTTCGAGGCGTTCATCCAGGCCGACGCCGGCACCACCCGGCGGTTCGGCGGCACCGGACTGGGCCTGGCCATCAGCCGGGACCTGGTCGGGCTGATGGGCGGCCGGATCGGCGTGCGGAGCGAACCGGGCCAGGGCAGCACCTTCTGGTTCACCGCCACCCTGCGGATCGCCCGCGACGACCTGAACCTTTCCGACCGGCACTCGCTGGACGGCCTGCGGGTCCTGATCGTGGACCGTGACGACGCCGACCGCGCCGCCCTCGCCGAGCAGCTCAGCGCCTGGTCGATGGACGCCGTCGGGGTGCCTGACACGATCGGGGCGGTCGCGGTCCTGACCGCCGCCGCCGCCGCCGGCCGGCCGATCGACCTGCTCATCGTCGACCAGCACACCGAGCCCGCGGACACCCTGGCGATCACCCCGCCCGGCTGCCCGGCCCCGAAGACCATCCTGCTCGCCGAGGACCCGAAGCACCTGCCCGATGGCGCCGGCCGGGAAGGGGTGTCGGCCGCCTTCGCCAAACCGTTGCGACAGTCCCAGCTCTACGACGCACTGGTCGGGGTGCTCAGCGAACCGGCCGCCGACTGCTGGCCGGGCGCGGCCAGCGAGAACCCGCCGGTCCGGGGCCGGTTGCTGCTGGTCGAGGACAACGAGATCAACCGTACGGTCGCGCTGGGCATCCTGGCGAACCTGGGCTGGACCGCCGACGTGGCGGTCCACGGCCGGGAAGCGGTCGAGTTCGCGTCCCAGTACGACTACCAGGCGATCCTGATGGACTGCCTGATGCCGGAGATGGACGGCTACCAGGCCACCGCCGAGATCCGCCGCCGCGAACCACCCGGCCGGCACGTGCCGATCATCGCGCTGACCGCGAGCGCCCTGGCCGAGGACCGGGCCCGCTGCATGGCCGCCGGCATGGACGAGCACGTCGCCAAGCCGCTCATCCCGGCCGACGTGGCCCGGATGCTGAGCCGCTGGGCCCGGCCGGCCCCCGGCAGTGAGATGGCCGGAGTGGCCGCCCAGATCGAGAAACGCCTCGACCAGCTGCGCGGACCCGACCCGGCAGCCACCGCCGACGCGCTGGCCGGACTGCTCGTCACCCTCTCCGGCAAGATCCCCGAACATCTGGACCGGATGCAGCAGGCCCTCGCCTTCGACGACGCCGACCTGCTGCGCGCCGAATCGCACCAGCTGTTGGGGGTGCTCGCGAACCTGGGCGCCGCCGACGCGGCCGCCGCCTGCGGGCGGGTCGAGGCCGACGCCCGCGCCGGTGACCTGACCGCGGCGGTGGCCTCGTTCACCGCGGCCCGCCCGGCGATCAACACGGCCCGGGCCGCCGCCGACCGGCTCCGGCGCGTCCCGCTCAGATGACGGGGAGTGAGCGGTTCAGGAAGTCGAGGCCTTCCTGGACCAGCGGGGCCAGGTCGGCGCCGACGAAGCAGTGGTCGGCTCCGGGAACGAGACGCAGTTCGGCCGGGGCGCCGACAGCGGTGAGACGGCCGTACAACTCCCGGCTCTGCCCGCAGGGAACGACCCGGTCCTGGTCACCGTGCACGATCAGGAGCGGCGGCGCGTCCGGGGAGACATAGTTGACCGGGCTCGCGGCCGCTGACTCCTTCGCCAGATCTTGTACGGGCCCACCGACCAGCCTGCTCTCCGGTGACTCCGGCGCATCGTGGTCCTGCAGACCCTCCGGATGGTTCTGGGCCGCCATGGTGAGCAGGTCACTCGGCCCGTACCAGATGATCCCGGCCCGGACCGCCTCGGCCGGATCGTCCCCGGTGAGAGCCACCAGCGTGGCCAGGTGCCCACCGGCCGACTCGCCCCAGATTGCGAACCGCCGCTCGTCCAGCCCCAGTTCGGTCGCGTGCCGCCGCAGCCAGCGAACCGCCGCCTTGACGTCGTCCAGGGGAGCCGGGAACGTGGCCTCACCACTGAGCCGGTAGGTGACCCGGGCCAGCGCGTAACCACCGGCGACGATCCGGTCCCCGATGCCGGCCGGGGCGAGCTGCGGCCCGTCGTACTTGTTGGTGCCGAACCGCCAGGCGCCGCCGTGCACCCAGATCACCAGGGGAAACGGGCCCGCGGCGTCGGGCCGGAACAGGTCGAGCATCAGTGGCCGGTAACCGGGATACTCGGCCACGATCGCGTCGATCACCGGAACCGGCGGTTCAGGAAAGGCCACGAACTCCGCAGTGCCCGCCCCGTCCCGGACGAAACGCGCTATCGATGAAGGATGAATCGACGACTACTGCTCACCGCGGGCTCCGGTGTGCTCGGGGTGACCGTCCTCAACACGCTGACCGCCTGTTCGCGTACCCAGCAATCCACTCCGTCTCCCACCGGCAACCCGGAACCGGCCGCCGCCGGCCCGGACGTGGTCACCGGTGACTGGCAGCGCGTCAACCTCGACTTCGTCTCCGTCTACCTGCTGGTCCGCGGCGGTGAGGTGGCAGTGGTCGACACCGGCACCCCCGGCTCGGCCGGCTCGGTGGAAGCCGGGCTGAAGGCCGCCGGCCTGGGCTGGTCCGCGGTCAAACACGTGATCCTCACCCACCAGCATCAGGACCACGCGGGCGGGCTCACCGACATGCTGCCGCTGACCAGCGCCGCGTTGTACGCCGGGCAAGCCGACGTGGCGGACATCGCCGACCCCGGCGGCGGCCGGAGGCTACAGGCGGTCAAGGACGGCGACGAGATCTTCGGACTGCAGATCATCGGTACGCCCGGGCACACCGCCGGTCACGTCTCGATCTTCGAACCGGCCACCGGTGTGCTGGTCAGCGGCGACGCCCTGCGCAATCAGGACGGACTGGCGGGTTCGGCCCCGGAGCACACCGCCGATCAGGCCGAGGCCGCCCGGTCGGTGCGGAAGATGGCCACCCTCGACGTGCGGGCGATCCTTCCCGGTCACGGCGTCCCGCTCACCACCGGCGCCCGGGACGCCCTGCAGAAACTCGCCGCCTCACTGTAAGGATCCTGACCGGCAACCGTCGCGCACCCGGCGCGCGCGATGGTGATCCGGTGACCTTGTGGCTGGACGGGAACCGCAGCCGGCGCTGGCTGCTACTGGCCGGTGTGCTGCTGGCGCTGGCCGCGCCGCTGCTCTCCGGCACCGCGCGGCAGGCCGCCTACGTGGCGGTCTCCGCGACCGCGCTGACGGCGGTCCGGAACGGGCTGCGCCGCTACCCCCGGGACCGGCGCTGGGCGTGGTGGCCGCTGGGCGCGGCGATGCTCTGCTGCGCGGTCGCCAACCTGATCTGGGGCACCGGGATGGCCGCCGGGCTGCCGGTCCCCGACCAGCTGACCGTGGTCGACATCGTCTACCTGAGCATGTACCCGCTGCTCGCGGCCGGTCTGCTGGCGATGCCGGTGGGCGGGCGCGGGCTCGGCTGGAAGGGGATGACCGAGGCCGGGATCATGCTGTGCACCGGCACGGTGCTGGCGTGGACGCTGCTCTACGACCCGTACGTCGACGATCGGGGGCCGTGGCCCGGAGCGGTGAGCGTCCTGGCGTACCCGATCCTGGATCTTCTGGTCCTCGCCGCCGCGACCCGGATGGTCGCCGTGCGGCAGACGCTGAGCTGGCCGGACCGCGCCCTGCTGGCCGCCGTGTCGGTGCTGACCGTCGCCGACGTCGCCTACTTCGTCTCCACCGCCACCGGCGGCCCCTGGTCCGGGCCCGGCTGGAGCGCCACCGGCTGGCTGCTCGCCTTCCTGCTGATCGCCGCCGCGGCCTGGCACCCGGAAGCCGCCGGAACCACCCGCCCGGACCGCCGCACCCACGGCCGCAGCCGCCTCAGCCTGGCCGGTGACGTCGGGCTGGTCCTGATCGGCCCGGCCTCCACCGTCTGGCTGAAACTCACCGAACAACAGCCGACCAGCCTCGACCGGATCGACCTGATCCTGCCGCTGACCACCACCGCGTGCACCGCCCTGCTGCTGGTCCTGCGGCTGATCCACACCGGCGGGCTGGCCGGCCGGCGAGCAGCCGACCTGCGGGAAGCCCAGCGGGAGATGACCCATCGGTCCCGCCACGACGCGCTCACCGGACTGCCGAACCGTACGCGGTTGGAGGAACGCCTGGCCGGCACCGCGAGCGGCGTGCTGATCACCGTCGACCTGGACGGTTTCAAAGACGTCAACGAACGATTCGGCCATCCGACCGGCGACACCCTGCTGACCGTCGCCGCCAACCGGCTGCGCGCCCTGACCGCCACCGGTGAGGTCGCCGCCCGGCTCGGTGGCGACGAGTTCGCGCTGCTCATCCCGGGCGGCAGCTCGTCCGAGGCGGTCACCCGCGCCGCCGAGTTGCTGGCCACACTGCGCCAACCGTCCCCGGCCGACGGGCACACCCTGCACGTGACCGCCAGCGCCGGGGTGCGCGTCTTCGACCGCACCGCCGACCCGGTCGAGGTGTTCAGCGACGCCGACCTGGCGCTCTACGCGGCAAAAGCCGCCGGCAAAGACCAGGCCGCGGTGTACGACGTGTCGTTGCGCCTGGACCAGGCCGAACGGGTCCGCCTGCTGGAACGGCTGCGCGCGTCCGTCGACGCGGGCGAGTTCGCCGTGCACTACCAGCCGATCGTGTCCCTCGACGACGCCCGGCCGGTGGCCGTCGAAGCCCTGGTCCGCTGGACCCTGCCGGGCCGCGCGCCGATCAGTCCCGACCGGTTCATCCCAGCCACCGAGGACAGCGGCCTGATCGTCACCCTCGGCGAATGGGTCCTGCGGCAGGCCTGCGCCGACGCCGTCGTCTGGCACCGCCGGTGGGGCACCACCCTCACCGTCAACGTCTCCCCACGCCAGCTCGTCGACCCGAACTTCACCACCAAAGCCCTGGCCGCGCTCCGCGACAGCGGCCTGCCGCCCGATGCCCTCACCCTGGAGATCACCGAAGGTGTCCTGGTCCGGGCCGGAGCCGACGCCCACCAGGCGTTGCTGCACCTGTCCGCGTTGCGCGCCGAGGGCGTCCGGGTGGCGATCGACGACTTCGGTACCGGCTACTCGTCCCTGGCCTACCTGCGGGACCTGCCGATCGACGTCCTCAAGATCGACCGCTCGTTCATGCCGGCCGACAACGCCGACACCCAACAGGCCGCCCTGGTCCGGGCCATCGTCGACCTGGCCGCCGGCCTGGGCCTGACCACAGTCGCCGAGGGCGTCGAAACCGCCGACCACGCCGACCTGCTCCGCGACCTGGGCTGCGAACGCGGCCAGGGCTACCACTTCGCCCGCCCGATCCCGGCGGCCGGCCTGATGGCGTTGCTCTCCGGGGCCGACACCCGTCAGCCGGACCCGGCGGAGAAGGTGCCCTGACGGCAGTGCCGGCAGGCACCGCGCCGCCGCAGGTGGTAGGTGATGGCGGCGGCACCGAGGGCGATGCCCCAGAGCGTCCAGAGCACGCTGGGCAGACCGATCCCCCAGCTGTCCTGAATCGTGGGGTTCCCGAGCATCATCAGCCCGGCCGGGACGAGGACGACGGCGACGAGGGATGCCGGGACGATCGCGAGGGCCGGCGGGACCGGTCTCCCGGCCTTGAACCAGATCCACCGGGGGTAGACCTCGCCCCACCGGCTGGCCGAACTGTTCATCTCGGCCGGTACCGCCAAGACCCACCTCACGAAGATCCAGGCGAAACTGGAGCTCCCCAACCGGGTGGCCATTGCCGCCTGGGCGTGGCGGGCCGGTCTGGCCGATCCGTGAGCCGGCCAGGTCGTCAGCGGCCGGTCGTACTGAAGTGTGGGTAGTCCTTCAACGACTTCCAGCGGCCTCCTACGTGAAGGCCTCCCTGGTGAAAGCGGGACGGCTCCGGCAGTGTGGATCACCGATCCGGGGGTGCCCGGCGGTTGGTGGGGGGTGGGTGCGGGCAAGGATCGGGTGTGGGCTCGCCGCCGGCGTCGTGGCCGGTGGGGCGGAAACGGGCTGCCGGGGCCGGATCGGCCGTCGCCTGAGGTGGGTGGCGGAGGTCGGCTGACTTCGAGGGATCGGCGGTTCAGCGGTGACTGACCTGAGGCATGCGCACGACATCGCCCGGACGATCGCGGCGACGGTTCTCGACCGGGATCCCGGGGCGCTGACCAGTGCGGACAGTCTGTCGCACCAGGTCTTTCTCGGGGCTGACGTGGTCGTGAAGGTGATCGGCGCCGACCGGCACACCCGGATGGAACGGGAGATCGCGCTGGCACCGTTCCTGCCCGAGGGGATCACCGCACCGTTGCTCGGCAGTGGAGTCCATGACGGGGTGCGGTACGCCTGTCATGTCCGGGCGCCGGGGACCGCTCCGGGGATGGGTCTGCCGGGGGTCGACGCCGGGACCGCGCGGTCGTTGGCGGGGCAGGCGGTGCGTCGTCTCGGTCTGCTGCATCGCTGGGTGCCGGCCGAAGCGGCAGCGGAGACGTTGCGGGAACCGCTGGATCACGGTGGGTTCGTCGGCCGGGCCGGACTGTTCGCGGTGACCGAGAGCCTCACCGAAGCCGACCGGGACTCGGTGGTGTCACCGGTTCTGCTGGACGGCCTGGCCCGGATCGCGGAGGGGGCGCCGCTGCACGTGGACACCGTCGTCCCGGTGCACGCGGACAGCCACTGGGGGAACTGGCTGGCCGAAGGTGATCAGGTCACCACGCTGCTGGACTTCGAGTGGGCCCGGTTCGGCGTACCGATGGACGACTGGTTCTTCGTGATCGGGACCAGCGGCCCGCACCGGGAGACCGTCCTGGACGTCGTCGCCGGGGAGACCGGGATCCCGGCCGAACTCATCCGGTACGAATGCGAGGTGCGCCATGCGGCGCACCTCGCTTCCGACATCTTTCAGGCGTTGACCGGCGGTGACCAGGCCGGACTTCTGCGAGCCCGGCTGAAAGGCCTGGCCGACATCGTCGTGGAGCGCCTCTGGTGGCACTCCGCATGAGGATCAGGTGGGACTCGGGGCCGGCTCCTCAGAGGCCGCCGGCGGTTCGGGTTCCACTGCCGGGCCTTCGACCGGCGGCGCCGGATCGGTGAGCTGTTCGCGCAGGTAGATCCAGAAGACCGCGAAGATCGCCGCGACCGGCACGGCGAGCAGCGCCCCGACGATCCCGTACAGGCTGCTGCCCAGCGTGACCGCCAACAGCACCACCCCGGCGTGCAAGCCGAGGCTGCGGCTCTGCAGCATGGGCTGGAAGACGTTGCCCTCCAACTGCTGGACGAGCACGATGATGGCGAGCACGATCAGCGCGTCGGTCCAGCCGTCGGTGACGAACGTGATGATCACCGCGACGAAACCGGCGAACAGTGCGCCCACGATCGGCACGAACGCGGTGACGAAGGTCAGCACGGCCAGTGGCAGCCACAGGTCGACGCCGAGCACGGCCAGGCCGATACCGATCAGCACCGCGTCGAGCAGGCCGACGACGGCCTGGGACCGGACGAACGAGCCAAGAGCGTCCCAGCTGCGCCCGGCCACGGTCGGCACCGCGGTCGAGAGCCGGCCGGGGAGCTGCCGGGACAGCCAGGGCAGGAATCGCGGGCCGTCCTTGAGGAAGAAGAACATCAGGAACAGCGCGAGTACGGTGTTCAGCAGCCCGTTGAAGAAGGAGCCCACCCCGGTCAGGGTGGCCGAGGCGATGCTGCCGACACTCTCCTGCAACTTGGCGACCCCGGTGTTGAGGTATTCGTTGACCTCGGCGTCGCTGATGTTGAACGGCGGGCCGTTGAGCCAGTCCCGCAGCTGGCCGATGCCTTCGACGACCTGGTCGGCGAGTTCGCCGGACTTCGCGCCGACCGGCACCGCGATACCGACGACGGTGCCGACCGCGACCACCAGGAAGAGCACGGTCACCAGCGCGGCGGCGAGAGCCGGTGGCCAGTGGTGCTTGCGCAGGAACCGCACCGGCGGCCAGGTCAGGGTGGTGAGAAGGAGCGCGATGACAATCGGCCAGATCACTGACCAGGCCTGTCCGAGAAGGTGGAAGGCCACCCATGTCATCAGCAGGACCAGCAACAGCTGCAGCGAGATGCTCGCCGACGTACGCAGCGTGTTCCTGGTCTTGCGGGAGTTAAGACCGGTGCTCATGCGATCACACTAGAGAAGGTCACCGGGGGATCGCGCGCCGAGACGCGCGATCCCGGGTATCGATCAGAGATCCAATGCGAATTTCAGCAGGTCGCCGGTGCGGAACTGGCCGAGGACCGGTGCGATCGGGACGGTCGGGCGCCAGAACGGGTTGACACTGAGGTAACTGTTGCGGTCCATGTCGAGGATGCCGAGGATGACTTCGGCGACGATCCGGCCGCCGACCGGGCCGAGCCGTTGTCCGGCGTACGTCAGCTCGGCTTCTTTGAGAATGTAGAACCAGAGCGGGGCCTTGTTCTTGAAACCGGGGTCGGTGATGCCGAGTTCGGTGTTGGTGAGCGGGGTGAGCCCCATCCGGGTGGCGACGTCCTGTCCGGACGGCAGGCCGAGGCGGCTGCCGCGCAGCAGGTTGCGTTCGGCGAGCGAGGTCACGTCGTCGTTGACCACGGTCGGCGGCAGGTTGAACAGGGGCAGCGACAGTTTGCCGTCGATGCGCCGGGCCTGGTTACGCGGCGTGGCAGGTTTGCCGGGCACGTCGAAGAAGTGCCACCAGTCGATCTCCAGGTCGGCCGGCAGCGGGCGGTTGCCGCGCAGGTCGAAGCCTTCCTGGCCGAAGATGGCGGCGGCACCGGGCGGGGTGGTGCGGTTGTTCAGCAGGTAACCGGCCCGGACCATGCTGTGCCCGAAGCGGTACGCGGCCACCGAGTACTCGATCGGCATGAACGGCCGGTTCCGGTTTCGCGGCCGGTAGTGCTCGTTACGGACCCGGCCGAGCCGGCCCAGGTAGCGCCCGATCACCTCGGTCCCGACGATCTTATCCAGGAAGTCGTGCACGATGATCCACTGGAAGTGCCAGCGGGTGAGGCGCTGCGCGTCGGCCAGGGTGCGGGCGATCCGCTTCTCCAGCAGCCGGTTGTGGAACTTCGCGAACGCCACGTGCAGCTGGGCGACGATCAGGTTCTCGTCGTTGCGGGGATCGCCCAGGTAAGCGGATCCGTCGGCCCGGCGCGGCAGGTCGTCGACGCCGTTGACGTTGCGTACCACCCGCAGCCGGGTCTTGTCGGCCTCGTAGAGGTCGGGGTCCAGCCGTGGACCGCGGCCGTAGACCGAACCCAGATCGAAGTGCGGGGTGTCGAAGTTGACCAGGGCGAGCGGGTCGGCCTGGGCTTCGGCGAGCGGGGTCCGGTCGAGGGTCATGTCGTGGTCGATGAACTGGCCGAGGAATGTGAAACCGGCCGGAATGCGCGGGTTGTCGAAGTCGATCGGGTTCGGCCCGGTGGGCTCGCCCATCTGCGCGGCCAGCCCGCGGAGCAGATCCTCCGGCGGCTGGAACGCGGGGGCGTTCTTGAACATGACGCCGAAGCGGCCCTCCCGGCTGCGGCCGCCCCCACCGCGGACGGCGATGTCGCAGCCCCGGGTGAGGGCGACCGCGTGTTTCCAGTCGCGGGGCGAGCGGGGCGCGGCCTGGGCGGCGGTGGTACCGAAGGGGCAACCGCCGGCGGAGACCGCGGCGACGGCCGCCGCGGTTCCGGCGAGGACGGTTCGGCGTTCGATGTTCGTGTCAGCCATGTGGGCTCCTAGATGGCTCGGGTGCCCAGGAAGGTAGCCAGACATCGGCCGCTATTGCGATACAAGATGGCGGGAACGGAGCAATGCCGACTGGATGGGTTAATCCGACAAGGCGGTGTTGATTCCCAGAGGGGAGAAGACCGCAACCGACCATTCGGTACGGCGTTAGAAAGCGCCGCTTCGAGCCGCGACGCGAAAAATTTAAATCATCATATTAGTTCTTAAAACGGACAGCGAGCGTGGTCAGGATCAGCAGTGCGGTGCCTGCCGCCGACCACATGATCGCCGGGAAGGTGTGCGGCACGACCGTGGTGATCAGGGCCAGCACCGCGGTGCCTGCCCACAGTGGTGCCGACGGCCACTTGGCCCCGGCCGCGACCTGCGCGTTGATCAGCACATAGACCAGCGCGTACAGGGCGCCGGTGGCGGCGAAGACCGGCGCGTACCGGCCCAGATGGACGTAGTCCGGCCCGCCGGCCGCCCCGAACGCCAGACCGCCGGCCACTGCGGACGCGGTGACCAGAACGGTGCCGGACGCGGTGACCAGACCGATTGCGATCAGCAGGGCACGACGGCTGCCGTGCGCGAGCCGGGGCAGAGCCAGCACCGTGACCACCTGCGGCGCCCAGATCGCACCCTTGGTGAGGACCGTGCCGACCGCGTACGCCCCGGACTCGGCGGCCGGCAGCAGCGCCCGGGCCAGCAGCAGGTCGGCGTAGGACACGACGAGCATGGCCAGAGTCGCCGAGCAGGCGGTGAAGACCTGCCGGGCGGTGATGACGAGCCCGGTGCCGGCCCCGGTCCCGGATCGGGCCAGCAGGGCCAGGACGGGTGGGATCAGCAGTGCGGTGGCGGTACCGATCAGCATCGATCCGATCAGTCCGGCGTTCAGGAGAAGGCCGGCGCTCAGCCCGCCGTACCGGCCGACCGCCTGCACCGCCATCCCGGCCGCCAGCGGCAGGAACCGTTCGTCGCCCTGAAGTTCGCCGAGCCAGCGCCCGGCCAGCACGATCGCGCCGGTGTACACCGCCAGCAGCAGGATCACCGGAGCCGGTAGGTCGAACACCGGCCCGGCGAGCGGGGCCGTCGCGGCGACCGCGACCGTGCAGACGGCGGCGGTCAGCCAGCCGGCCCGCGCTGCCGACGCGCCGGGCTGTTTCGCCCGGTGCACCGCCACGGCGATCTGCAGACCCATACTGGGCACCGCGATGATGCCGGCGATCGCCAGCACCGTCGCCAGAGCACCCAGGTCGGCGGCCTGCAGGGTGCGGGCCCCGAGCACCGGGACCAGGTAACCGAGCGCGCTCGCGACCGCACTGGCCGCCGCGACCGCCGCGACCCCGATCCGCAGGTTCGCCGAGGTTACAACCGTCCCTCCGCGACCGCCTTCTCGATCCACGGGATCACCTCGTCGAGCATCGTCTCGAGGCTGGTCTCGGCGGTGAACCCGAGCACGTCACGGGACTTGGCGACATCCGGGACGCGCATCGCGACGTCATGGGCGAACGGCTCGTCACTGACGTACCGGAACGGGGTCTCCGGGCCTTTGATCTTGCGCCAGATGACCTCGGCGAGCTGGAGCACCGTGGTGGACTCGGCGGTCGACAGGTTGAAGTCGTCGTTGCGTGCCGCCTCGTGCTCGATCGCGGTGGCGATGCCCCGGGCCAGGTCGCCGCCGTAGGTGTAGTGACGCACCTGGTCGCCGGCCCCGAGCACGTGCAGTGGGTCCTGGCCCTTGAGCACCTTCTGCACCAGGTCGGGGACGACGTGCGACATGGCCAGCTTGACGTTTCCGGACATCACCTCGGCCGAACCAAGTGCCCGGCCCTCGCCGACGCCGACACAGTTGAACGGGCGCACGATCGTGTACGGCAGCTTGTACTGGTCCCAAGCGGCACGCGCGTAGTACTCGACGGCCAGCTTCTGGAAACCGTACGACGACTTGGGCGGCGGCACCTCGTGCTGGTCGCCCTCCTTGCTCGGCCAGCGGTCGGTCGACTCGAAGACCATCGACGACGACACGTAGGTGACCTTCTGCAGCGTCCCGTCCCGGTGCGCGCGGATGGCCGCGTCGCAGGAGGCCGCCATGATCCGCTCGTTGGTGGCGAGCAGGTCGTAGGCGTACGCGTGGAAGTAGGAGATCCCGCCGATCATCGCGGCACCGGCTACGAAGTGATCGCAACCGGTCAGCAGATCGGCGACCAGGTCGACGTCGCGGGCGTCGCCCTCGACGAACCGGTAGTTCGGGTGGCTGTCGTAGCTGTGCGAGACCGGGCCGTACTTGGAGAAGTTGTCGAGCCCCACGACCTCGTGCCCGCGGCCCAGCAACTCCTCCACCAGGTACCCGCCGATGAAGCCGGCCGAGCCGGTGACCAGGACCTTCATGCGGGGGTGTCCTCCTTGAGACGGGCCGGAACCGGCCTCTTCTGCGCCCAGCGGGCGGCCATCTGCTCGTCCGACATGCGCCGGCCGAACGCGAAAAAGTACCAGCGCAGGTAGCTCGGCATGAAGCGGCCCACATCGAAGTGTGACTCCCCGAGCTGGCGGTCGAGCCAGATCGTCGGGATCTCCGCCACCGGGCGGCGCATCCGGGTCGCCTTCGCGGTCAGTTCGATGCCGATCTCGAAACCGGTGTTCGACTCGATGCCGACCTCCCGGACGAAATCGGTGTCGTACGCCTTGAAACTGTTCGTCGCGTCCCGGGTACCGACCCGGGCGAACAGTTTCAGCGTCTTACCGGCCCACCGGGACGCGATCCGTTTGAACCGGGGGCCGCCGACCTGCTGCCCACCGGGCATGTAGCGGGACGCCGCCGCGACCACCACTCCACGATCCACGAGCCGGGCAAGGTCGTCGATCTGCCGCGGATCGTCGCAGCCGTCGGCCATCGTCACCACCGCGACCGGCGCGCGGGCCGCCTCGATCCCGAACCGGATGGCGTTCGCCGGGCCGCGGCCGTACGTGTTGAGCACCGCCCGCACCCGCGGATCGGTGCGCGACAACTCCTCCACATAGGGCACCGTGGTGTCCTCGGGCATGTCGTGCACGACCAGGATCTCGGCCGGCAGCAGCACCTCACGCAGCACGCGTTCCAGGTGCCGCACCACCTCCGGCCCCTCGTTGTAGACCGGGATGACCACGGAGACGCGCGGTGTCACACCCGCACCCCCTGCCCGGTGAGGCCCCACATGTCGATCAGCGGTTTGTCGGTGACGAGCGCGGCGTAGTCCGGATGCGGCGCCGCGATCACCAGCAGATCGGCGCGTTCGAGCACATCGTCGAGGGGGAGGAACCGATCGTCACGCACATAGGGATCGGTGCAGAGCGTCTCTTTCGCCTTCAAGGTCAAAATCTTGCGCAGCTTGTACGCGAGACTGTCCCGGGAGTCGTCACTGCCACCCTTGAACGCCATGCCGAGGATGCCGACCGTCATTTCACTCAGGTCGAACCGGTCCTCCAGCCGCGACACCAGGTAGAGCGGCAGCCCTTCGTTGATCAGCATCGCCGAGTGGCCGAGCACGAAGTTGTTCCGGTTGAACGCGGCCAGCTGCATGGTGTCCTTGAGCAGGCACGGCCCGGCCGCGAAACCGGGCATCGGCAGGTCCGCCGCGCGCGGATAGTCAAAGGACACCGCGTGCCGGATCCGGGCGAAGTCCAGCCCGAAGTCGTTGGCCATCATCCAGAACTGGTTGGCCGCCGCGAACTTCAGATAGCGCCACGTGTTGGTGTACAGCTTGGCCAGCTCGGCCTCCTCCGGTTCCAACAGGACGATCGAGTCGGTGAGATGCCGGAAGAGCTTCTCGGCCCGATCAAGAGCTTGTGGCGTACGCCCGGAGACGATCTGCGGCAGCGTGAACAACTCGGTCATCGCCTTGCCCTCGGCGATCCGTTCCGGGCAGAACGCCACGTCGACATCGAGGCCGTGGCTCTTCAACAGCTTCTCGGTCAGCGCCGTGACACCCGGGTAGACGGTGCTGCGCAACACGATCAGCTGCCCGTCGTGCAGGAACTCGACACAGCGCTCGATCGCTCGCGGCACCGCGCCCAGGTCCGGGTTGAGGTGCTCGTCGACCGGCGTGCCGACCACCACGACCAGCGCTTCGGCGTACCCCACGCTCTCCGGGGCGGTGCTGGCCCGCAGCCGCCCGGCGGTCAGGGCCTCGGTCAGCAGCGCTCCCGCACCCTCCTCGGTGAACGGCAGCTCGCCCGAGTTGACCCGGTCCACCGCGATCTGGTCGATGTCGTAGAGCAGGACGGACAGGCCACGCGACGCGAGCGCGATGCCCAGCGGCAGGCCCACCCGGCCACATCCGCCGACCACGCACACATCCACGCCGGTGGCGTCCAGGGACTCGGTCATCTCGCCTCGCATTCGCCTGGGGTGCCGTCTCTGTGTGTCGGCCCGGTGACGGCTCGGTATCGGCTCGTGCAGGTTACTGGTGAGGAAACTTCGGGTCTAGTGGTGGTCTTGATCGAGTCGAAGGGCCTGGTGGACTGCGGGTATTGACGCCACCGGATACCGTGCGGCACACATCGTCACTGGTCGATCACGGAGGTAGATCATGGGTGTGCGGCGATCCACGCTGTGGCTGATCCCGGCCGGCCTGCTGGTGGGCTGTGCCGCCTCGTTCTTCGTGCCAGGGCTGGCGCCGTACTCGCGGTATCACTTCTATCGGCTGAAGTGCGGCGGCGAGCCGGTCATCGCCACGGACTTCGCGGCCGCCCGTAGTTACCGGCTCCCCGGGCAGGGTCTGCCGGTGAATCCCTTCGATACCGAGTTCTTCTGCACCGAGGCGGAGGCGCAGGATGCGGGTTTCCACCGGCAGCTTCCCTGATGCCCGCCCGGCTCATCCGTGCGAACGGCTCGGGGCTACCGGCGCGTAGCCCAGACGCTATGGTTCGTCACCATGGCAGGTGAGCCGCCCATCACCGGGCGCCCGCGAGAGGCTGCGACGAATTCCATGAGCACCAGTACGGCCCCGCCGGAGACCCCGGCCGCGACGGTTCCACGGCTCGATCCGGTGGGGGCGGTCGCGGCCGTGCTGATCGTCGCGAGTGTCCTCTGGCGGGCCTCGGTCACCGGCCGTGGTTACCTCACCGCCGACGACTTCGCGATCATCGCCCAGGCCGAGGAACACGGGCTGGGCGGCCTGTTCACTCTGTACAACAACCACTTCATGCCCGCTGGACGGCTGGTCACCCATGTCGTCAACCAGTTCACCGACTACGAGTACTGGCCGTACGCGGCGTTGATGGTGCTCGGGCAACTCGCCGTCAGTATCGCCTTCTACCGGCTGCTGCGGCTGATGTTGCCGGCCGGGTGGGCGCTGTTGGTGCCGCTGTGCCTGTTCCTCTTCAACCCGATGACCCTGGAGATCAGCGCGTGGTGGGCGGTCGGCGTCAACATGCTGCCGATGCAGCTCGCGATGATCGTCGCGCTCGGCGCCCAGGTGAAGTACGTGTTCTCCGGCGACCGCCGGAACCTGGTGACACTCGCCGCGGCGGTGCTGGTCGGCCTGCTCTTCTTTGAGAAGGCACTGCTCATCGTGCCGATGGTCTTCCTGGCTACGCTCTTCCTGTACGCGCCGGGCGGCCCGGTCCACGCGCTGGTCACCACGATCCGGCGCTGGTGGCAGTCCTGGGCGCTGCTGACCGCGATCTCGCTGCTGTTCCTCGGCGCCTACCTGGCCACCGCCACCGGAACGTCGGCGCGGGTGCCCCGGTCCGCGGCCGAGGTCGGTGACTTCTTGACCCAGTTCTACGGATCGTCGCTCGCGTCCGGACTGGTGGGTGGCCCGTGGAGCTGGCTGGACGCGAAGGACGGCCCGGCGGTCGCCGCGCCGTCGGACCTCGCGCAGTGGATCTCCTGGGCGGTGATCGCCCTGGTCATCACGGTCACGGTGGCGTTGCGCCGGTCGACGGCGGTTCGCGCATGGTCCCTGATGGTGGTGTTCGCCGGGCTGGCCGCCGGGCTGATCGCCGCCACCCGTCTCGGTTCGGAGATGAGTGGGGTGGCTGGCCTGGTGCCGCGCTACCTCGGTGACGTCCTGCTGGTCGCGGCGCTGTGTGTCGGCGTCGCGGTGTCCGGGTTGCGCCGTCCCGCAGCCTCGGCTGTCGGTGCCGAGCCGGTCGCCGATCCTCTTCCCGCGCCGGTGCGCCGGTTCCCCCAGCAGTTCGTCGTCGCCCTCGGGGTGTGCCTGGTGCTGCTGGTCGCCAACAGTGTCTGGAGCAGCCGCGACTGGGCCGCCGACTGGTCGTCCAAGGCGGCTCGTGACTACATCCGGACCACGCAGGCCGAGCTGTCCGCCGCCGAGCCGGGCACGGTGTTCATGGACCAGCCGGTGCCGGACCTGGTGATGTCCGCGGTCATCTACCCGTGGAACATGCAGTCGAACTTCTTCAAGCCTCTGGACCACGGGCCGGTGTTCGTGACCGAGGCCGAGAAGCTGTCGGTCATCGACGACTCCGGCCACATCCGGCCGGCCTGGGTGAAGGGCATCAGATCCCAGCCCGGCCCGCTGTCGGGCTGCGGCTACCAGGTCAAGGGCGGCCGGACGGTGACCGTACCGTTGAACGGTGAACTGGTCGACTACTGGCACACGGTACGGATCGGCTACCTCAGCGACCGGGACACCGAGGCGTTCATCAAGATCGGCCACCGTCCGGCGATCTCCTTCGACGTCCACCGCGGCCTGAACGCGATGTTCCTGCTCCGGATGGTCGACGGCGACGAAGTCGAGCTGAGTGTCGCCGACCCCGAGGCCAGCTTCTGCACCGACGAGATCGAGATCGGCGAGCTGGTGCCCCAGCCGGTGGGCTGACCGATGCGCGGCGGGATCGTCCTGCACGGCGTGGCGGGGGCGGTGACAGCCGTGGTGCTGGCACCGCTCGCCCTGCCCGGATACGTGCTGCGGTACGACATGACGTTCGTGCCGCGGCAGCCGCTGAACTGGGAGATGATCGCACCGGCCGGCGCGCTGCCCCGGGCGGTGCCGATGGACGCCGTGGTGTCGGTGGCGAACCTGGCGGTGCCGGGCTGGCTGCTCCAGCGGATCGCGCTGGTGGCGATCGTCTACCTGGCCGCGCTCGGTGCCGCCCGGCTGCTGCCCACCGACCGGTTGTCGCCCCGGGTGGTGGCCGCGCTGGCCTACGCGTGGACACCCTTGTTGGCCGAGCGGCTGCTGATCGGCCAGTGGGCGCTGCTGCTGGCATACGCCTGTCTGCCCTGGCTGGTGATCGCCGTCGGTGACCTGCGGGAATCCCGGCCGGGTGCCCTGCCCCGGCTGCTCCTGGCGGCGGCCCCGGCCGCCCTGACGCCGACCGGCGGCCTGCTCGCCCTGGTCACCGTCGCAGTCCTGTTGCCGGCGCGGAACTTCAGCCGCCGGGTCACCGCGCTCACCCTCGCCGCCGTGACCGTGCTCAACGCGCCGTGGCTGGTAGCGGCGCTGGGCAGCGCCGCCGGGGGAACCTCCGATCCGGAGGGCGTGGCGCAGTTCGCGGCGCGCGCGGAGAACTGGGCCGGAGCGTGGGTGGCGCTGGCCGGAACCGGTGGCATCTGGAACGCCCAGACCGTGCCGGCCAGCCGGGAGTCGGTGCTGGCTCCACTGGTGACTCTGCTGGTGCTGGCCGTGGCCGTAGCCGGGCTGCCGGTGCTGCGGCGGCGGATTCCGGAGTCGGCCGGGCGGCTGTTCGTGCTGGCCGTCGGCGGGTTCCTGCTGGCGGCGGCTGGCACCGGGCCGGGCGCTGTGCTGCTGGAGTGGATGGTCGTGCACGTGCCGGGTGCCGGGTTGCTGCGCGACGGACAGAAGTTCCTGATCCCGTACGCGCTGGTCCTGGCTCTGGGTTTCGCCCTCGGCGCGGAGCGCGCGGCCGGCTGGACCGCTCGCCGTCTCGATCGGTCCGCCGGCCGGGTGCTGCTGGCCGGGGCCGCCCTGCTGCCGGTGATACTGCTGCCGGATCTGGCGTTCGGGGCGATGGGGCAGTTGCGGCCGGTGCGTTATCCGGCGGACTGGGACGTGGTGGCCGCGCGGGTCGCCGAGACGCCCGGCGAGGTGCTGTCGCTGCCGTTCGAGGGCTATCAGCGGTACGCGTGGGCGAACAACGTGGTGATCCGGGATCCCTCGCCCCGGTACCTGGACGCACCGGTGATCATGAACGACGCGCTGCGGGTCGGTGCCGTGACGGTCGACGGGGAGAACCCGCGTGCCGCCGCGGCCGGAGCCCTGCTGGCCGCCGGACGGCCGGCTGCGGAGGTCGGTTCCCGGTGGGTGCTGGTGCGCCGGGGCAGTGGCGAACCGGCGGCGAACGTGCTGGCCGGGCTGCGCCTGATCTACGACGGCGAGGATCTCCAGCTGTGGGAGAACCCGGTTGCTCCGGCCGTTTCTCCGGCGGCGGGCGACAACCGCCGGGCTCTGGCGCTCGGCGCCCACATATCGGCCGCTCTCATTGTGTTCGGTGCGGTTGTCGCCCTACTGCTACTGGGTAGTAGATCGTGGTACCGTCCGCGCACCCATTGATTTCGTGGAGGGAAGATCATGGCCAAACTGGCCACGTTCATCATTGCGACGTTCGCCGGAGGCATCCTCGGCGTCGTCGGTGTGTTCGCGGCCGCTGGCGCCGTGAACCCGTCCGCTGACCACATCGCCAGCGTCAGCAACAACGATCCGCAGGTGGGCGAAGCGGTTTACGGCAAGCGCTGAGCACCCCGTCAGGCAGTCCCCGTTCGCGACGGGGGCTGCCTGACGTCATTCCCGGACCGGCAACCGCAGCGGCTGGGCGGCCGGCATCCGGTGGCCGTCGCCGAGTTGTCCGGCCACCACACCGGAGAAGGCGGCACCGGCTTTCTCCCAGGTGAACCGGGTGGCGTGCACGGCCGCCGCCATTCCCATCCCGGTCCGCCGCTGCGCGTCCAGCAGCAGCGCGCGGACCTGGAGGAAGAAGTCGTACTCGTTCTCCACCAGCACGCCGGTCTCCTCGTCGACCATGGCGTCGGCGACCCCACCGGCCGACCGGAACGCGACCGACGGGGTGCCCCGGATCCCGGCCTCCACGATGGTCAGGCCCCAGCCCTCCTTGAGCGAGGGCATCAGCATCAGCCAGGAGCGGCACAGCAGCTCGTGTTTGTGCTCCTCGGTGACGAAGCCGGCGAACCGGACCCGGTCCTCGATCTCCAGGTCGGCGGTGAGCTGCCGCAGCGGCTCGTCCCACCAGCCCTGCCCGGCCACCACCAGCTCGATCGTGGGCAGTTCCACGGCCAGCAGGGCGGTGGCGCGCAGCGCGAACTCGACCCGCTTGTGCGGTACTAGCCGGCCCAACACCATCAGGCTCGGGTTCGGGGTGCGGGCCACGGCCGGCCTGGTCACCTCCGGGGTGCCGTTGTGGACGACCGCGATCCGGTCCCGTCCGACGCCGAGTCCGACCAGTTCGTCCCGGGTCGACTCGGACACCGCGACGTACTGGCAGCGGCGGTAGACCCTGATCGCCAGCACCGACTCGATCCACCAGCCGATCCGGGCGATCCGGGGCCCGAAGACCACCGGCCACTGTTCCCGGTGCACGTGGTGGACCAGCACGATCACCGGGCGGCGGGCGTACAGGCGGCTGAGGAACGGCATGCCGTTACCCACGTCTATGATCAGGTCCGGTCGGCCGAGCCGGCGGCGGGACAGTGGTCCGATGCCGAGGAGTCCGATCAGGTAGACGAGTGCGGCCTGCAGGTAAACGGTGTGCCGGCCTCCTCGGCGGACTATCCGGAACCCGGCCGGGGTGCTCTCCTCCGCCGCAGCGGTGCCGTACGCCTGGCAGAGCAGGGTCACCCGGTACCCGTGGCGCACGAGTTCGCCGGCCACCCGGTCCAGGTAGAGCTCGGAACCCCCGCCCTCGGGGTGCTTGGTGTCGCGCCAGTTCAGGAACAGGACGTGACCGCCGCAGGCATCCGTCATGGTCTACTCTGCCATCCCTACTAGCGAGTACGATTCGCGGTCGCGTCACAGTAGGGCAGCTCCGGGAACAACCGCAACGGTCGCGTAACAACGGGAGGAACCGCGTGAGCGATGGGAGCCTCCGAGCGAGACCGGAGTTCTGGCCGGTCACGCTGCTGAGCATCACGCTGATCGCGACACTCGCCGGGTGGTCTGGATTCACCTATCTCGATCGAACCCGCAACGATCCGGGCTGCGCCGAACGGACCTCGCTGCGAGTCGCGGCGGCCCCGAGTGTCGCCACACCGGTCCGCGAGATCGCCTCCCGGCTGACCGCCCGGGACCCCTGTCTGGACCTGATCGTCGAGGAACGCGAGTCGGCCGACGTGCTGCGCGCCGTCGCCCGGACCGCCACCGACGTGGTCGCCGCACCGTCCGCGTCCAGCATGGCCTCCGCCTCCGCCCCGGCCACCATCGAGGCGGCTCCCGACGTGTGGCTGCCCGAGTCGACACTCTGGCTGCGGCGGGCCCGCGCCACCGGCGCCTTCCAAGTGCCGGCTGAAGGTGTCTCGGTCGCCACCAGCCCGATCGTGCTCGCCCTCGACGAGCGGACCGCGAAACGCCTCGGCGCCCGCGCCACCTGGCCACGGCTCGTCGGGTCGGCGCGAACGCAGGTCCCGATCGCGCTGCCGGACCCGGCGACCAGCCCACTCGGGTTCGGTGCCCTCGTCGGCATCCGCACGGTCGCCAAGGGCAGCGCCGCCGGCACCGCGGCGATCATGCGACGGCTCTCCCCGAACACCGTCTCCACCGCCGGTGAGGCCGCCCCCGACCCGGTCGGCCCCGGTACCGGCGAGACCGCCGTGATCAGCACCGAACAGCAGGTACTGGCGGCGGCCGGTGGTGGCAGGAGCCAGATCGCGATCTATCCGGGTACGGCGGTGCCGAGCCCCGACTACCCGTACGCCGTGCTGTCCTCCGGCGACGAACAGCGCGAGTACGCGACCGCACTGCTGCGGGCGATGCTCGCCAAGGACGGTGCCGCCGTCTTCACCGGACACGGGTTGCGTACCCCTGCCGGTGCCGCCCCGGCCGACGTTCCCGCCGCGACCCGGGTGCGGACCGCGACCTACACCCCCGCCGCCCTGCCCGCGCCCACTGACGCCGAAGCCCTGCTCAACGCGTGGGGCGGCGTGCACATCAGTGCCCGCATGCTCGCCGTCTTCGACATCTCCGGATCGATGGAGGCCGTGGTGCCGGGCTCGTCGGAGTCGCGGATGCAGGCCACCGTCAAAGCCGCCCAGGACGGCGTGAAACTCATGCTGCCCACCACCGAGCTGGGTGTCTGGGAGTTCTCCACCGACCTGGACGGACGGCGTGACTACCGCGAGGTGGTTCCGGTCGGGCCGATCGGGCCGCGCCGGGACGACATCATCGACCGGATCGACCGGATGCGGGCCGAACCGAACGGGCGGACCGGTCTCTACGACACGGCGCTGGCCGCCTACCGGGACGGCACTCGCAACTGGACGCCCGGCCGGATCAACATGGTGCTGATCCTGACCGACGGCACCGACGACAACGCGAGCGGCGTCGGCCGGTCCGCCCTGCTGCGTGAGCTGGGAGGACTCGTGGACCGCAAACGCCCGCTGCCGATCCTGTTCATCGGTGTCGGCCCGGAGATCGACGCCGCCGAACTCCGCCAGATCGCCGAGGCCACCGGCGGTAAGGTCGCCCTCACCGACAAGCCTTCCGGAATCCGGCAGATCTTCTACACTGCGCTCGCCGAATTCAGCTGCCTGCCCCCGGAGTGCCGCCGATGACCGCTGCCGTCCGGGAGCGGACCACCACCGCGACCAGCGTGCCGCCGTTCAGCCCCAGCCGCCACATGCTCGCGATCGGCGGAGCCCTCGTGCTCGTCGTGCTCGCGTTCGTGCAGCGCCCCGGCCGGACCACCTTCGACACCAAACTCGACCTGGCCGAGGACCCGATCGGGTTCATGTCCCGGGCCCTGCACCTGTGGAACCCGTGGGCGACCTCCGGCGAACTTCAGCAGCAGGCGTACGGCTACCTGTTCCCGATGGGCCCGTTCTTCGCCGCCGGTGACCTGCTCGGCGTACCACCCTGGATCACCCAGCGCCTGTGGTGCGCGGTGCTGCTCTGCGCCGCCTACTACGGAACACTTCTGCTGGCCCGGGCGCTGCGCGTCGGCAACGACACCGGCCGGATCGTGGGCGCGCTGGCGTACGCGCTGGCCCCCCGGATGCTCACCGAGATCGGTCCGCTCTCCTCGGAGATGCTGCCGGTGGTCTTCCTGCCGTGGGTGATGCTGCCGCTGGTGCGGTACCGGCAGATCGGTTCGGCTCGCCGGGCGGCCGCGCTCTCCGCCTTGGCGGTGCTCTTCATGGGCGGCATCAACGCGGCCGCCGTGGTGATGGCCCTGGTGTTGCCCGGCCTGTGGCTGATCACCCGCCGCTGGGACCGGGACCTGGCGAAACTGATGTTCTGGTGGGTCCTCTGCGTCGTCGGCGTGACCCTGTGGTGGATCGTCCCGCTGCTGCTCTTCGGCGAGTACAGCCTGCCGTTCCTGGACTTCATCGAGTCGTCCGGCACCACCACCGCGGTCACCTCGCTCTTCCAGGCGACCCGCGGCACCAACCAGTGGGTCGGCTATGTCGTTCAGGGTGATCCGTGGTGGCCGGCCGGGTACACGCTCGTCGACAGCCCGATCCTGATGGCCGCGACCGCGCTCGTCGCCGCCGTCGGCCTGACCGGTCTCGCGCTGCGCGGCATGCCCGAACGACGGTTCCTGATCGTCGCCGCGGTCACCGGCCTGACACTGCTGACCATGGGTTACGTCGGAACTCTGGGCAGCCCGCTGGCCCCGATCGTCCGCGAACTACTGGACGGTGTGCTCGCCCCGCTGCGCAATGTGCACAAGTTCGAACCGGTGCTGCGGCTGCCGGTCGCGCTGGGCGTCGCCTACGCGGCCAGCCGGTCGATCCCCTGGCGTCGATGGGGCCTGCGGATCCCGGCCGCGCCGCTGGCCGCCCTTCTGCTGATGGTCGCCGCCGCCCCGGCCGGGATGACGCTGCTGCGCCCCGGTCCGGGATGGTCGGAGATCCCGTCGTACTGGCGGGACGCGGCCTCCTGGCTCACCGACCGTGACGCGCAGGCCCGCACACTCGTCGTTCCCGGCTCCGGATTCGCCCAGAACACCTGGGGCCGGACCGTCGACGAACCGATGCAGACCCTGGCCGGAGCACCCTGGTCCACCCGCAACCAGATCCCGCTCGGCTCCGAGGGCAACACCCGGGTGATGGACACCGTCGAGGCGATCCTGGCCCAGGGGCGCGGTTCCCCGGCGCTGGCCGAGTTCCTGGCCCGTTCCGGCTACCGGTACCTGCTGCTCCGCAACGACCTGGACCGCTTCGCCGCGGACGCCCCGCCGATCGCCACGGTACGGCGCGCGATCAGCGGCTCGCCGGGCCTGAGCCGGGCGGCGGAGTTCGGGCCGATGACCGGCGCCGGTGGTGTCGCCCGGAGCCCGGTCGACAACGACGCCTCGGTCGCGTCGATCGAGATCTTCCAGGTCGGCACGGAGGTTCCGCAGGTATCGGCGACCGCGATCGCTGGCGTGCCGGTACTCAGCGGCGGTCCCGAGTCGTTGCTCGGCGTCCTGGAACAGGGCCTGCTCGACGGCCGCCAGCCGACCGTGCTGGCCGGCGACGCGACCGGTGAACTGGGCCTGGCCGACGGCGAGTCACAGGCCCGCGGCATCGTCACCGACGGCCTGCGCCGCCGGGAACTCAACATCGGCCGGGTACGCGACAACGTCAGCCAGACCCTCACCACCGACGAGAAGAGCAGACAGGGCCGGGTACGCGACGACCTGATCCCGTTCGCCCCGGACGGTCACCAGACCGTCGCCGAATACCAGGGCATCCGGTCGGTCACCGCGTCCAGCAGCGTCGCCTTCGCCGACACGGTCGGCCCGACCGACCCGTCCGGTCTGCCGTTCGCGGCCCTGGACGGCGACACCGGCACCGCCTGGCGTTCGGATCCGCTGCAGACCGGCGAAGGCCAGCGGATCGACGTCGAGCTGGGCACCGCCAAACGGGTCACCGCGATCACCGTCGACTTCGCCGCGGACGTACGGTTCGCCGCCGCGGTGTCGCTCGTCCGGATCACCACCGACCAGGGCATCGTGGACCGGACAGTGCCGTCCACCACCGGCCCGCACACCCTCTCCACGCTGCCCGGCCTGACCACGGCCGTCCGCGTCACGGTCCTCGCCCTGCGCCAGGGTTTCACCGGTGCCATCGCCCTGCGGGAACTCGGCATCCCGGGGCTCGCGGCGGAACGCGGCCTGCGCGCCCCCGCCGACCAGACGGCCGGCACCGCGCCGGTCTACTCGTTCACCCGGCCGGCCCAGGAACGCGGATCCTGCTTCCCGGCGGCCTCGGCGACCGGCACCGAGATCCGCTGCGACCAGTTCCTGGCCCGCCGCGGTGAGGAGCCGCTCGGCATCGACCGGTACTTCACCACCCCGGTCGACGCCGACTACGAGCTGCGGCTGACCGCGCAGGCCCGGCCGAACGGGACGATCCCGCTGGCCCGGCCGGTCGCCGCCACCGCCTCGTCCGTGCTGACCGGTGATCTGACGGTCGGTGCGCACGCCGCGGTCGACGGCGACCCGGGCACCGCCTGGCTGGCCGAACCCACCGATGACGATCCGGCCCTGACCCTGAGCTGGACCGGCAAACGCCGGATCGACCGGGTACGCCTGGTGGTGCCGGCCATCCCGGCCGCCGCCGTACCCAGCCAGGTGGTGATCCGCGCCAACGGCCGGGAGACTCCCGCGAAGGTGGGCGCCGACGGTCTGGTGACGTTCCCGGCCGTGGTCACCGACCGGCTCACCATCGCCGTCGACGTCTTCAGTGCCGAACGGGTGGTCGCCGACGACCGCGGCCGTGGCTGGTCGGCCCCGGCCGGCATCGCCGAGGTCGAGGTGCCGGCCCTGGCCCGCGTGCTGACCCCGGCCACCGACCGCACGCCCCTGGCCGTTCCGTGCGGCACCGGACCGGCCGTCGAGATCGGTGGCGTCACCTACCCGACCTCGGTCACCGGAACCCTCGGCGACATCCGGGCGAACCGGTCGCTCAAGATGACCGTCTGCGACGACTTTGCCGGTGAATCCGTCCAGCTCAAGGCCGGTGACCAACACCTGCGCACGATTCCGTCGGCGGCGTTCGTGGTGAACTCTGCGGCCCTGGTCCCGGCGGGTGGTGTTGCGGCAGTGACCGGGCGGGAGGTGGCCGTCGGGGACTGGCGGGCCACCGAGCGGACCGTCACGGTCGCGGCCGGGGTCGCGTCGCTGCTGGTGGTCACGGAGAACCACAACGCCGGCTGGGCGGCCACGCTGAACGGTGCGACGCTGCGGCCGGTCCGGGTGGACGGGTGGCAGCAGGCGTTCGTGGTGCCGGCCGGTGACGGCGGCATCGTGACCTTGCGTTTCACGCCGGACGAGCCGTACCGGACCGGCCTCGCGGCGGGTGCTGGATGCGTGCTCCTGATTCTGATCCTGGCGCTGCTGCCGGTGCGCCGCAGGGCCGTCGTGGTCGCCCGGCCACTGGCCCGGGTGTTCACCGTCGTCCCCGGTGGCAGCGGGTGGATGGTGGTTCCGCTGCTGGCGCTGGCGGTTGTCCTCGGTGGTCCGGCGGCGGCCGTCTTGCTGCTGGGGGCACTAATCGTCCGGCAGGTCCGGCCGGGTTGGCTGCCGGGGCTCGCGTTCGCGAGCGCGGTGACCGCTGTCGGTGTCGCGGTCAGTGGGCGGCTGCTCGGTCACGGGCAGGAGTGGGCGTACGGCGCCGGGGTCCAGTTGTTGATGTTGGCCGCGGTGTGCGCGGTCGCGGCGGCGGCGGCACCGTCGTCCGGCCGTCCCGAGAAGGAGATCTCCGTGTCCGACCAGCCGGTCAGCTCGTACCGGGCCACGCTCGGCCGGTCGGTCCGGCTGTTCCGGACCTTCCTGGTCGAACAGAGCGACCCGGACCGGTTCTACTCGATGCTCGCCACCGACTCGGTGGATCAGCTCGGCGCCTATGTGGACCTCGGCGGGGCCCGGGTGCTGGATGTCGGCGGCGGGCCGGGCTACTTCGCCAGCGAGTTCGAGAAGGTGGGGGCGTCGTACATCGGCCTCGATCCGGGGGTCGGGGACTTCGCCGAGGCGGGCGCGAAGGTGAACGGGATGGTCAGCGGCAGTGGTACCGCTCTGCCGATCCACACCGGCGCGCTGGACGTCACCTACTCGTCGAACGTGCTCGAACATGTCAGCGACCCCGAGGCGATGCTCGACGAGATGGTCCGGGTGACCCGGCCGGGCGGGACGATCTTCGTGTCGTACACCCCCTGGTGGTCTCCGCACGGTGGACACGAGACCGGGCCGTTCCGGCACTGGTTCGGTGGGCATCGCGCCCGGGCCCGGTTCCTGCGGGTCCACGGTCGAGAGCCGAAGAACCGGTTCATGGAGACGCTGTTCCCGGTCAGTGCCGCCCGGATGATGCGGTGGACCAGGACCGCACGCCGTACCGGTACTGTCACGGTGGTCGATGTGATACCTCGCTATCACCCCTGGTGGGCGCAGTGGGTGGCCTCGGTTCCGGTGCTGCGGGAGGTTCTCACGTGGAACTTCACCGTCGTCCTCCGCAGAGAAGGTCAGGAAGATGTGTCCAGGGTCTCGCTTCCTGATGTGACTCAGTAGTAACCTCCTGCAAGCTCGGCATACATCACTCCTTGCCACTTTTCGTTTCCACCTCGTGGAGGACATATGAAGTCCCGCGTCATCGGCACCGTGCTGTTCGGCCTCGGCGTCTTGGCGTTGGTGTTCGCCGGCGGCCTGGCCTTCGTGGTCGCACCGACGGCAAAGCAGCTTCCGTACGACATGGCCATGACCCAGTCGGTCGCCGAGGCGCCGAACGCACGATTCATGCAGATCAAGGACGGCAAGGCCACGGTCGAGAGCGGCGACCTGCGCTCCACGATCACCGTCCAGGTCGACCCCGACAAGACCGCCAAACTCGACGGTGACCTCGACGGCAACGCCCTGGTGTGGGTGGGTGGACAGCAGGTTCAGCGCACCGACAACGCCGAGCTGGTTCAGGCGTACAGCACCTCGCTCGCGGTGGACCGCAAGACCGGCGCG
The DNA here is from genome assembly GCF_900104725.1 of Actinoplanes derwentensis. NCBI lineage: Bacteria > Bacillati > Actinomycetota > Actinomycetes > Micromonosporales > Micromonosporaceae > Actinoplanes > Actinoplanes derwentensis. The sequence continues at coordinate 5,232,260 of NZ_LT629758.1, read as the reverse complement.
GCGCAGACCTGGGCCGACCAGTGGCTGGACACCGGCGGCCAGCGTGAGGCCGTCACCTACGAGGGTCAGGTCTACAAGTTCCCGTTCGGCACCACGAAGGACGGCGAGTACAAGATCTTCGACCGGGACACCCTCAAGGCCAGCCCGGCGCAGTTCGTGAAGGCCGTGGAGATCCAGGGCCTGGAGACCTACGAGTTCACCCAGACCATCCAGAACGAGACCCAGCAGCTCCCGGCCGACCGGGTCGCCCTGCTGCTCGGCCAGCTCATCCCGGGTGCCACCACGGGCCGGGTCAACTACAGCAACACCCGGACGGTGTGGGTCGAGCCGGCCACCGGCCAGTACATCCGGGTTCAGGAGCAGCAGAAGAAGCAGCTCGTCTCGGACGACGGCCGGCAGGTCGACATCCTGGACGCCACCTTCGTCTACACCGACGACACCGTGACCAAGTCGGTCGAGTCGGCCAGGTCTAACCGTCAGCTCCTCAACACGGCCAGTCTCTGGGGACCGATCGGCCTGGGCGTCCTCGGCCTGGTCCTCGCGGTCGCCGGTGGCATCCTGCTGACCCGCGGCGGTGCCCGCACGGCGCCCGGCACCCTCCCGGCCCAGTGGACCGGAGGCGGCCGGCACGCTGCCAAGGACGCCAAGAACGACGAGACCGCCGAGGTCTGATCTGCCACAAGGACGCCCCGGCCGGTCGGCCGGGGCGTCCTTGCATGTCACAACGCCGACGGTCCCGAGGTGAGACCGGGGTAATCAGTCGGCGCACTTCACAGTGACCGGGTGGAAACCGCCGGTTCCTAGGCTCGGGCCCGTGGATGCCGATGTCAGTCAGGTGCGAACCGTTTGCGGTTACTGTGGCGTCGGCTGTGGCATGGTGCTCGACGTGGGGCGCCGGGACGGCCGGCTGAAGGTGCTCAAGGTGGCCGGGGACCGGGAGCATCCGGCCAACTCCGGGCGGCTCTGCACCAAGGGCGCGACCAGCGCGGATCTGCTCGCCGCGCCCGGACGCCTGGACAGTGCGCTGATCCGGGCGGACCGTGGCGTCGCGGCGGAGAGAGCCGGGATGGACGCGGCGATCAGCGAGACCGCCCGGCGGCTGCGCGCGATCATCGACGAGCACGGGCCGGACGCGTTCGCGATGTACGTGTCCGGGCAGATGACCCTGGAAGCCCAGTACCTGGCGAACAAGCTGGTCAAAGGCTTCATCGGGACGAACAACATCGAATCCAACTCGCGGCTCTGCATGGCCAGCGCGGGCACCGGATACAAACTGTCGCTCGGCGCCGACGGGCCGCCCGGCTCCTACGACGATCTGGACCATGCCGACACGTACCTGGTCATCGGGTCGAACATGGCCGACTGCCATCCGATCCTCTTCCTGCGGATGATGGAACGCGTCAAGGCCGGCGCCCGGCTGATCGTGGTCGACCCGCGGCGCACCGCCACCGCCGACAAGGCCGACCTCTTCCTGCAGATCCGGCCCGGCGCCGACCTCGCGCTGCTCAACGGCCTGCTGCACCTGATCGAACCGGACCTGGACTTCATCGCCGCCCACACCGACGGTTGGGAGCAGATGCCGGAGTTCCTCGCCGACTATCCGCCGGAACGGGTCGCCGAGCTGACCGGCCTGTCCGAGAACGACATCCGGACGGCCGCCGCGTGGATCGGCGCGTCGAAGAACTGGGTCAGCCTCTGGACCATGGGCCTGAACCAGAGCACCCACGGCACCTGGAACACCAACGCGCTGATCAACCTGCATCTGGCGACCGGCGCGATCTGCCGCACCGGGAGCGGGCCGTTCTCACTCACCGGCCAGCCGAACGCGATGGGCGGCCGGGAGATGGGTTACATGGGCCCCGGGCTGCCCGGACAGCGATCGGTGCTGGTGCCGGCCGACCGCGTCTTCACCGAGAACGCCTGGGGACTGCCCGCCGGAACCCTGCGCACCGACGTCGGCAAGGGCACCGTCGACATGTTCGAGCAGATGGCCGCCGGGCGGATCAAAGCCTGCTGGATCATCTGCACCAACCCGGTCGCGTCGGTCGGCAACCGGCGCACCGTCATCGCCGGGCTGGAGGCCGCCGACCTGGTCGTCACCCAGGACGTCTTCGCCGAGACCGAGACCAACGCCTACGCCGACATCGTGCTGCCGGCGGCGATGTGGTCCGAGGCCGACGGCATCATGATCAACTCGGAGCGGAACCTCACCCTCGTCCACCCGGTCGTCCCCGCGCCCGGCGAGGCCCTGCCCGACTGGTTGATCATCGCCCGCGTCGCGACCGAAATGGGTTACGGCGCGTCGTTCACCTACGGTTCCGCGGCCGAGATCCTCGACGAGATCAAAACCTTCACCAACCCGCAGACTGGGTACGATCTCAGCGGCGTCACGTACGAACGGCTCAACCGCGGCCCGGTCCAGTGGCCCGCCGCTCTCGACGGCCCGTCGCGCAACCCGATCCGCTACCGCACCGCCGACGGTGGCCTGCGGTTCGCCACCGCCTCCGGCCGGGCCGTCTTCCACGCCCGCCCGCACACCGACCCGGCCGAACTGCCCGACGACGACTATCCGTTCGTGTTCAACACCGGCCGTCTCCAGCACCAGTGGCACACCATGACCAAGACCGGGAAGATCGCCAAACTCAACCGCCTCAACCCGGCTCCCTTCCTGGAGATCAATCCCGCCGACGCCGCCGCGGCCGGCATCACCCCCGGCGACCAGGTCGAGATCGCCTCCCGCCGCGGCCGGGCCGTCCTGCCCGCGGTCGTCAGCGACCGGGTGATGCCCGGAAACTGCTTCGCGCCGATCCACTGGAACGACCTCTTCGGCGAGTACGTCAGCGTCAACGCCGTCACCAGCGACGCCGTCGACCCACTCTCGTTCCAGCCGGAACTCAAGGTGTGTGCGGTCGCCCTGACCCGAGTCACCCCCACGGTTCCTACCCCCGCCCTTGACGCCACCGGAACCGCGGGCATGCTGGATCTCGTGCGTGCCGGTCTGGCGGGGCCGGGTTCTGCCGGGGCGGGACCGTTGCACGAGTGGCTCGGCCTCGACCCCGCCCCACCCGTGCTCGACGAAGGTCAGCGGCGATATCTGGCCGGGTTGCTGGCGGGCGTGGCCACCAGGCCGGGGCCGCTGGTGCTGCCGGAGACGGCACCGTTCGATCAGACGACGGCCATGTGGGTGAACGGGCTGCTCGCGGGGCTTTTGTCCCCCGTACCAGCGCCGGGTCGGGAAATCTCTGAGGCCGCCGACCCGGAAGCCGGGCGCCTGCAGGTGTTGTGGGCTTCGCAGACCGGGAACGCCGAGGAATTCGCGCAGACCGTGGCCGGGAAGCTCGCCCAGACCGGGCGGCCGGTGAACGTGCTCGGCATGGACGGGCCGGCCGCCGACCTGCTGGACCCCGGCGCTGACCTGCTCGTGGTGACCAGCACCTTCGGTGACGGGGACGCGCCCGACAACGGGACCGGCTTCTGGGACTCGCTGGCCGGTGACGCGGCGCCCCGGCTGGACGGGCGGCGGTTCGCGGTGCTGGCGTTCGGCGACTCCAACTATGACGACTTCTGCGGGCACGGCCGTCGCCTGGACGAGCGCCTGGCCGAACTGGGCGCGGTCCGCCTGACCGCGCGCGCCGACTGCGAACCGGACTTCACCGAAACCGCCGACGGCTGGCTCTCCGCAGTCCTGGCCGCCCTGACCCCCGGGGTTCCACCCGCCCAGATCACGCCCGCCCCTGCTTCTTCCGTGGCCGGGGCCGGTAAAGAGTCGCCGCTGGCTGCGGTGCTGGTGGGGAATCGGCTGCTCAGCCGGGACGGGTCGGGGAAAGAGGTGCGGCGGTTCACGTTCGACACCGGCGGGCTGCTCGGCTATCAGGCCGGGGACGCGCTCGGGGTGTGGCCGGTCAACTGCCCGGACCTGGTGTCGGAATGGCTGGACGTCACCGGACTGAGCGCGGAAACGCTTGTCGACCTGGACAAGGTCGGTGCGGTGCCGCTCGCCGACGCGCTCAGCCGTCACCTGGACATCACCCGGATCACGCCGGGGCTGTTGCGGTTCGTGGCCGACCGGGGCGGGTCCGGGCGGCTCAAGACGCTGCTGCGCGCCGACAACAAGGGCGAACTGGCTAAGTGGACCTGGGGCCGGCAGGCCGTCGACGTGCTCGCCGAACATCCGGTCGATGCCACCGCCGCCGACTGGGCCGGTGTGCTGAAACGGTTGCAGCCCCGGCAGTACTCGATCTGCTCCAGCCCACTGACCGATCCGAACCTGGTCAGCCTGACCGTGTCGGTGATCCGTTTCGACAATCTGGTCGGCCGTTCGCGCAAGGGTGTCTGCTCCACGCATCTGGCCGACGCCCGGCCGGGTACCGAGGTACCGGTGTATGTGCAGCGTGCCCCGTATTTCCGCCCGCCTGCCGACCCCAACACCCCGATGATCATGATCGGTCCGGGAACCGGGGTGGCCCCGTTCCTCGGTTTCCTTCAGGAGCGCCAGGCCATCGGAGCCCCCGGCGGCAACTGGCTGTTCTTCGGCGAACAGCGCAGTGCCACCGACGACTACTACGCCACCGAGCTGGCCGCCCTGCGCGCCGACGGGATCCTGAGCCGCTTGGACGTGGCGTTCTCCCGGGACCAGCGGGCCAAGATCTACGTGCAGGACCGGATGCGCGAGAAGGGCGCCCAGCTGTGGGCGTGGCTACAGGCGGGCGCCCACTTCTACGTCTGCGGTGACGCCACCCGGATGGCCCGGGACGTGGACCGGGCCCTGCACGAGATCGCCGTCAATCACGGCCGCCTGTCCGAGGACGAGGCCCGCGTCTACGTCAAACAGCTGACCGCCGACAAGCGCTACGCCCGGGACGTCTACTGACCCACGCCAGACGTCCGGTCGCTCGGACCTGGGACGTCTCCAGCGTCAGCCGACGATGATGACCGTCTTGCCGGCCAATCTGCCGTCGCTTGCGTCCTGGTGGACGGCCGGCAGTTCGGCCAGCGGCCGCCGGTCGGCGATGTGCGGCACGAGGGTGCCGTTGTCCACGCGGGCGCCGCCCTCGCCCGCGTCGCCGCGCTGGTCCGCGAGCAGCTCGACGAGCGGTGAGGGCGGCGGCCGGCGGCTCCGCTTCAGGACACCGCCGGCGCTTCAGGACACCGGTTCTTCAGGACACCGGTTCTTCAGGACACCGGTTCTTCAGGACACCGGTTCTTCAGGACACCGGTTCTTCAGGACACCGGTTCTTCGGGGCGCCGCCGGCCGGTGATCACTCCATCCGGCTGATCACGCCCCGCAACCGGGCCAGGTCGCGGCGGCGCTGTTCGATCGTGGTCGCGATCCCCACCAGGAGCAGGCCGCCGACCGCCAGCGGAACCCACCGCGGCACCAGATCCCAGACCTGGATCAGCTCGTGCAACGCCACCAGGATCAGCACTGCGCCGCCGGTCACCACCGGCGCCTGCAGACGGGCCCGCGCACCCAGCAGCAGCACCGCCAGCGCGCCGACACCGAGCAGCAGCCGGCGCAGATACTGCGGATCGCTGGCGTCACTACCGGCGATCACCGCCAGTGACGGCAGGAACGTCGCCGCCAGTGCCGAACCGTAGGCGGTCCACGACGGCAGTTCCGGGCGTCCCCGCCGGGCCAGCCAGCCGGCACCCAGCGCCAGCAGGGCCGTCGGAAGCGTGTACGCCTCGGTGGTCTCCACGTTCCGTGACCACAACAGCAGCCACCAGCTGATCAGCGTCACCGACGACGCTGCCAGCCCGTAACGGGCCCGGATCGTCCGGCTCTCACCCGGCCGGAACGCGCGCACCACCAGCACCAGCGCCCACAACCGGCAGACCTGCGCCGCCCAGCTCGCCGAATCGGTGGCCAGAACCGCGAACAGAGCCGCCACGTGCGCCACCGCGAACGGGGCCGTCGCCTCGACCGGCCGTCGCCCTCGCAGCACCCATTCCAGCGCCACGACCAGCGCCCCCGCCACCAGAACGGCCAGCGGAGCAGCCGACCCGAGATCAAGAACATCCCCGATGGTGTACGCCACGACGACCACCGAGATCGACCCGGCCGTCCAGCCCGCGATCCGCACCACCGTACTGGAACCGGCCACTCCCACCACCGCCGAAGCGGCTGTGAGCAGGGCGAACGCCGCGATCGTGGCCCCATGGCCGGCCAGCGAACCGGCCACTCCGGCCGCCGCGAGAACACCACACAGGACAGCCGTGAGATCGTTGGAGATCCGCCGTTCCGGAGACAGCGCCACCACCGTCAACCCGAACAGCCCACAGACGAGCGCACCGAGCGGCATCGTCGGCCACGGGGTTCCGGCGGCCGCCAGGATCAGCGGCACCAACAGAGCGGCAACCGGAGCAACCACACGCGCCACCAGCCCGGCAGCAGAGACATTCAACGGCCCACTAGCCAGTACGCCGGTCGCAAGCCACCGCCCCGACCAGTCACCAACACCTGTCCCCAGGTCCGCGCTCGTCCCCGTACTTGCGTCCCCGGCTGTCTCCACGCTCGGCCCGCTTGTCCGTACGCTTGCGTCCGCGCTCGGGCCGGTGGTCGCGCTCAGGCTCACGCTGGTGCCCCGGCGAGTGCTTCGGAAACTGAGGAAACGGGCCGCGGCAGCCGCTGTCCCGGCCATCGCGATCGCGATGACACTCGACCACGCGACCGGTGACTGGAGGGGAGCGACATCGGACCAGAACTCGATCGTGGCGGCCCACGGCTGGAAGACGACGACGGCGATGTCCGGGAAGGTCAGAACCAGGAGCGCCAAGCCCGGGATCGCTGCTGCACCCAGGACGACGTTCCTGTTGACGGCCGGGATCGGCAGGAGTGCCGCGGTCAGCAGTAGGGCCGCGGCGGCGTAGAGGGCGACCGGGTCCGAACCCGGCGCCGCCCACAGGGGAGTGGCGGTGACGATCACCAGGGCTACGCCGAGGGCGTGCGGGCCGTACTGCGGAAGGCTCCGGGCGACCACGTGAGCGACCAGGCACAGGACGACCGTGACCAGCAGTGACGCCCGCACCTGCGTGGTCACGGTGGCGTCGGCGGCCAGCAGGCCCAGCCACACCGCCGGTCCCAGGGCGGTCAGTCCCACCACCAGCGAACCCGCGCCCACATCACGCCGGCGCGCACCGGAACGCACCACCACAGCCGTACCGGCCCCGAGCAGAAGAATCGCCCCGAAGACTCCGGCCGCTGTTCCCGGACGACCGAACCCGATCAGAACGGCGTAGTAGAGGAAGCCAGCACTCAGCACCACCCGGTAGATCGACTCCGCCACCGTGCGCGACCCGGCCGCCCGCACCAGAGCAACCGCGCCCACCAGCATTCCGGCGACCGCACCCGTCCACCAGAGCAGCCCGAACGCGGCCGGAACCAGCAGAGCAGCCCCGGCGAACACACTGAGTGCCAGGTCGGCGTGGACGCGCCGGGAGATCAGGAGCGCGTACGCCCCCGCAGTGATCACCAACGCGACAAGTGAATCCACTCCCGGCCCGCCACCGACCACCGAGCCCAGCGGCACTTCCAGCACCGGCAGGGCCGCCTCCATCCCTCGAGTGATCGCGTCAACGAGGGCAAGCAGCACACCGAACCCCGGCACCGCCCCGGCCACGAGCGCACCGATCCACGGCCCGTTCCCGCCGACCCGCCGAGCCGCCCCCAGAAGCGGGAAGCCCACCCGCCCACCAACTCCCGAGGGGCCATCGCCGACTTCGAGTGGATCGCCTTCTGTCGCAGGTGTAGCGGCCGCATCGGCCAGGGATAGGCGAGGACGCAACAGGGCGGCGACGGCGGCGACCACGAGGGTGATCAGCGCGAGCCGGGTGAGCGTCCATGCGGAGTTCTGGAGGTCGAAGCGGAGTTCCAGCACCCAGCGGAAGCCGGCGACCGCCGTGGTCACCAGGAGAAGTCCGGAAGTGATCTGCTGGGCCGCGGTGAGCCGGGACAGGACCGCCCAGGCGAGCAGGGCGATCGGAACCAGGACCAGAATGCCACCGGCGGAGGCCGCTTCGCCGGGGCCGACGGCGCTGAACAGGTCGACGAGGGCGATCAGTCCGGCGAGACCCGCCGTGACGGCACCGAAAGCGTAGGCGAGCCCTCGCAACACGCTTTCCACCGTGACTGGTGCAGCCGCCGCGATCGGAAAGCCCGTGACGAACGGCTGTCCCGCACCGACCGACTGTCCCGGAGCGAATCCTGACTGGCCCGGAGTGGACGGCCAGCCCGTGACGGGCCGCTGGTCTGCCGGTTCCTGATCAGCGGCCGGGTTGCCGGAGATCGTGGCGGGAGCGGTGCCGGAGGCGGAGAGCGGTGTGACGGGGGATGGGGTTCGGGAGGGGAGTAGCTGGAGGACGGTGATGTTCAGCAGCAAGGTGCCCAGGAAGGCTAGGGACCAGCCGGTCAGTTCGGCGTCGGCGGCGGCTGCCAGCAGGGGGAACACCGGCTGGGCCAGCAGTAGGGCGGCGATTCGGGGGCCGCGCAGGCTGGTCAGCTTCGCGTAGCCGACGGAGATCGCTGCGGTTGCGGCCAGCACTCCGGCGATGTAGGCGGGCGGGTCGATGTCGCGGACCCAGGCCAAGTTGACGGCCCAGGCCGCGAAACCGTCGAGCAGGATCATCAGCAGGCCGACGATCGCGAGGGTTTCGGCGGCGGCTCGCAGGCCGCGCCGGGCGGCGAACGGGGGGACCGCCAGGATCGCGCCGGTGGCGGCGGCCAGCAGCAGTGCGCGGCCCGTCACTCCGACCTGGGCCCAGGCCACGGCCGTGAACACCGAGGCCGCCACCAGCAGCAGCAGGCCGCCGAGGGTGAACAGAACGTTCTGCACGGTGATGGTGCTGAGGCGAGGCTCGGGGGAGTACTCGGAAGCCTGCGTATAGAACGGCGCGGGACCAGGAACCGGCGCCGGACCAGGACTCTGGACGGGACCAGGACCGGGCACGGGACCAGGAGCCGAAACGGGACCGGGAACCGGGACTGGGCCAGGGACCGGAATCGGGCTGGGGGCCGAGAGCGGGCCGGGAGCTGGGGCCGGGGACGGCGGGGTGGCTCGGCGGGCTACGACCCGGGCCGCCAGGTCGATGCGCCGGTTGCTGGCGTCGTGGATGCGGATGCCCAGGTCGACGACTCGGGCCCGGGCCTCGGTGAGCTGCTGGCCGAGTCGGGTGATCTCGCTGTCGAGGTGGATCACCTCGGCGGCTTCGGGGTCGGGGCCGGCCCCGCACGCCGGGCAGCCGTCCGGGAGGGCGGCGGGTGCTCCGCAGCGTGGGCAGGGGTACGAGGTCGTCACGGCGTTCCCGAGGTAGCAGGGGTCAGATGGAGAGCGAGGGCCGGATGGCGGCAAGGCAACGAGGACAGCGGGATGGCGAAGGGTCAGGAGGACCAGCTTCGCGCATCGACGCAAGCCGGTGGCGGGCGATATCGGCTGGTGAGAGTGACGGTGGCTGGAGTTCGGACATGGGGTGTGAACCGGGACGCCGGTTCGGCGGTACTAACTGGCGAGGGTCACGGCACGTGGAGCGTGCCGCACGGAGGGGAGCGCCACGTGAGCACCGCCGATCTGATTCTGCTTGCTGACCGGATCCACACCCTGGCCGGTGACGGTTCGCCGACCGCCGTCGCCGTCGGAGGTGGGGTGATCACGGCGGTCGGGGACCGCTGCGACGTGCGTGACTGGTGTGGCCCGGACACCGAGGTCGTCGATCTGGGGGCGGCCACCGTCACTCCTGGGCTGGTGGACGGTCACTTTCATCCGGTCATGGGTATCGGGTTGACGCGCGGGGTGGATCTGTCGTCCGTACGTACCATCAATGATCTTGAATCGACCTTGGCTGCCGCGAACGTCGCGCCGGGCGGCTGGCTGGAGGGATGGGGGCTGGATCCGAACGTCTTCGCGGGCGCGCCGATCACCCACGCTCCGCTGGTGGCGGCGGTCGGGCCGGACGTCCCGGTGTTCCTGTTGTTCTTCGACGCGCATTCGGCAGTGGTCAGCCCGCGTGCGCTGGAACTCGCCGGGGTGACCGGGCCGCGCGGGTTCGCGTCCGGCGCGAGTGTGGTCTGTGACGCGGACCGGCGGCCGACCGGGCACCTGCTGGAGATCGAGGCGCTGGACCTGGTCCGGGCGCTGCTGCCGGACGACGAGCCGGCCGACCGGCGGGCCCGGCTGACCGATCTGCTGCACCGGATGGCGGCGTGCGGCTTGACCGCGGCGAACGCGATGGACTTCGAGGCGGACTCGCTGGAACTGTTCCGGGCTCTGGAGGACGCCGGTGAGCTGCCGGTCCGGTGGCGGTGCGCACCGTTCGTGATGCCCGGCGGCGGGCGGGACGCCCTCGACGACGTGCTCGCCCGGCAACGCCTCGCGGGTCGTCGCTGGGAGGTGCAAGGGGCAAAATTCATGATCGACGGTACGGTCGACGGAGGCACCGCCTGGCTGGACGAACCGGACACGCACGGCGAGTCCACGGCGTGTCTATGGCCCGATCCCGCGGAGTACACCGAGGCCGCCCGGTACCTGGCCGACCGTGGTGTCCCGATCGTCACGCACGCCATCGGTGACGCCGGGGTCCGGTTCGTGCTCGACACCTACGCCGCCCTGCCCCGGACCGCGGTGCCGCACCGGCTGGAGCATCTGGAGACGATGCCGACCGCGCTGATCGAACGGCTCGCCGAACTCGACGTGACCGCCAGCATGCAGCCCACCCACTGCACCGGCTGGACCCGCGCCGACCACAGCGACAACTGGTCCACCCGGCTCGGCAAACGTCGTGCCGACCGGGCGTTCCGGGCTCGTGACCTGCGTGATCGTGGTGCCCGGCTGGCGCTGGGCTCGGACTGGCCGGTCGCCGGTTTCGACCCGCGTGGGATCATCGCGGCGGCCCGGCTGCGCCGCCCGGCGGGGCAGCCGGACGTCGAACCGGTTCTGCCGGAGCAGGCTCTGACGGCCCGGATGGCGCTGGAGGGGTACACGTCGGAGGCGGCGGCCGCGGCGGGGCTGGGTGGGGTGACCGGCCGGTTGATCCCCGGCTACCGCGCCGACCTGACGGTCTTCGGCCTCGACCCGCTGGCCGCGACCCCGGACGAGTTCGCTGACTCCCCGGTGCTGCTCACCGTCGTCGACGGGCGGATCGTCCACCGATCCTGACCCCGCCCGCCGACAATCGTTGTCAGCCATTCGCCGGATGGGGGGAAAATTGCTGACTAGGGTGAAGGAATGGGGGTATTAAAGCACAAAACAATCACGCTTCCGGCGGTATTCATGCTTTCCGCCGGACTCGGGCTGACGTCTGTGGTGGGCCTGCCCACCTCGGCGAGCGCGGCCCCGCCACCACCGCAACCGACCGCTGAACAGCCGGCGGACCAGGGTGGGGACAAAGGCGCCAAGGAGTCGAAGAAACTCAAGAAGGCGTTGCTCACCGAGAAAGACGTGCCGAAGGGTTTCGTCCCGCAGGACATGCCGCACATCGATCAGATGTTCTCCGGGATGGTCGGCGGATATCGGACGAATGTGGATCCGTGTGCACCACCGCCGAAAGCGCCGGTCGGGAAACCCGATGACGTCCGCAGTGCCACCGCTCTCTTCCTGCACGAGAAGAAGAGTGTCGTGGTGGTCGAGATGCTGGCCGCGACAGGGCCGAAGGTGGCTCTCGACATGGTCACCGACACCGAGACGGTGCTGGACGAGTGCCCGGTGACCAAGACGCCGGGTGCCGTGCTGGAGATGGAGTCGCTGGACTGGAACCCGATGCTGGGCGACGAGTCGATCACCGTGGGGATGAAGTTCGACGTGAAACAGCCCGACGTCGAGATGACGATGCGCGGGAAGATGGCCTTCGTGGCGTACCGCGACCTGTCTTTGACCGTGGGTTTGATCGGGGTCAAGGAGCCGTCGGACCGGGACTTCAAGAACGTCGTGCGGGCCGCGGTCCGCAAGGTTGTGCTCAACACGCCGGTGCCGTGAGGTGAAGTGAGCCGGGGGCGGGTGTGCGGCTGGTTCACCGCGCCCGTCCCTGTCCACCGGAGCCGGAAAAGCCCGACACGCTAGATGTGACCGCATTCACATTCGACGGCACCAATGCCTGCTTCCGGCCCTGCCGACGATGCCCGCACGGCCCTACCGAAACCATGTGGTGTCCTTGGTGCGCCAAGATATCGCGCGGCGATCACCGGGTCGCGTAGGTCACATCGAACGTGGGGGCTCCGGGATGGACGGGCGCGACAACGAACAGCCGGAGCAGCAGCGCAAACCGTCCCGTGCGGACAGCCTGCGGCTCACCCGGATGCCACAGATCCCGCGCGTGGGCCCGAACGCCACAGGTGCGTATCCGGCTCTGACCGCCCGGCCACCCGAGCCCGCCCCCGAACCGGCGGCGACCCCGGAACGGCGGCGGCCCACGAGTCGCCGCTGGGCCCTGATCGCCGTCGGGCTCGCGGTGGCGATCGCCGTGCCGGCCGGGCTGATCCTGGCCGATCGGCGCGAACCGGGCGCGGCCACCGACGTGGTCGCCGCCAGCTCGCCGTACACCCTCGGCGAACCGGTCTACAGCGCGCCGGAGTCCGTGCCGGTCCCGACCGATTCCGCCCCGTCGGGAGCCCCGAGCCTGTCCGCCAGTGCCGGTCCGGTGCCGTCGGCTTCGGTCCCCCCGGTCGAGGCCGCGGCCACGGTGCCGTCCACGACCGCTCCGGCCCCCCGGCCCACCGGCAAGGCGAACCCGTCGGGCGTCAACCTGGCGTTGCGGGCCGCGGTGTCCGCCTCGGACTCGGAGGGTTCGCACTGGCTCCCGCAGTACGCCTGCGACGGTGACCCGGTGTCGCGATGGTCGAGTGGTTTCACCGACGCGCAGTGGCTCAAAGTGGACCTGCGCGAGCGTTGGCAGCTCAGTCAGATCGTGCTGAGCTGGGAGAACGCTTACGCCATCGCGTACCGGGTGGAGACCTCCGCCGATGGCAAGTCGTGGCAGCGCGTCTACTCCACCACCGCCGGCACCGGCGGCAAGGTGACGGTCTCGCTGGTGGACAATATCGCCCGTTATGTCCGGATGGCCGGGGTCAAGCGCAGCAACCAGTACGGCTACTCCCTCTACGAAGTCGAGATCCGCTGACCTCACCGTAGCGCGAAAACGATCAGCCGGCCCGAGTCACTCTGGGTGACGAGTGGTGGGTGACCCGACGGTCCACTCAGGTTTGCGTTCACCGAGTCGCTGAAAAGTGGGACGCCGAGAAAAATTTCCGGCACCCCGAAAAATCTGCTCTGAACAGGACTTTCATGCCCTGGTAAGGGGTGGTGCATCGAGGATTCGACAAAAGCCGTTGAACCTGACGGCCCTCGGCGCCCGTATCGCACCCCGACCGACGACATCGAAGTCCCACGACGAGGAGTGATTATGAGGCCGCGCTCGTACCGACGGAACCCGGACAATCGGCGGAAGACGATCGGCGCGGCGGTGGTCGCGGGCGTTCTCGTGGTCAGCGGCATCGCCGGTGTGCAGCTCGCCAATGCCAGCACCGACGCGAAGCCCGGTGCCCAGGGTTCCGTCGCCGATCTGGTGAACGTCGACGGGCAGCAGTTCGACATCTCGAACTGTGCCCAGCTCGAGATCAACGCCGGCGCCGTGATCTGTGACGGCGAGCAGCTGGCCCCGGTCGAGGCGCAGGACGCCGGAGACGTCGCGGCGGCCGCCGCGGTCACGCTGGAAGCGGCCTGCGACACGTTCGCGGCCGACATCGCCGCCGCGGGTGCCGAGAACGGCGCCGAGGAGGCCGGAGCAGCCGAAGAAGCCGGAGCCGCTGAGGAGGCCGGAGCCGCCGAGGAGGCCGGAGCCGCTGAGGAGGCCGCCGAGGACCCGGCTGCCGCCCGCGCCCACAACCGCGCCCTGGCCCGGAAGTACGTCAAGATCCTGAAGGCCGCCAAGAAGGAGAAGGCCGAGAAGGCCGAGAAGGAGAAGGGCAACGGCGCTGCCGAGGAGGGTGCCGCCGCTGAAGAGGGCGCCGCTGCCGAGGAAGGCGCAGCCGCCGACGACCTCGCCGCGGTGACCGCCGCCCAGCAGGTGTTCCTGCAGTCCTGCCTGGCCCTGGCCGACGCGAAGGCCGCGGCCGCCGCCGGTGACGCCGGTGCCGAGGACGCGGGGGCCGAGGAAGCCGGTGCTGCCGAGGAAGCCGGTGCCGCTGAGGACGCCGAGGCCGGTGCGGACGAGAAGGCCACCAAGCGCGGTAACTGACCCGCGGTAGGAATCGCCGGGGCGGTGGATCGGGATCCCGATCCACCGCCCCGCTGCGGTTCAGCGCAGCCCGGCCGCGCGCAGCCAGCGCACGAGCTGCTGATGGACACGGTCGGCGCCGTACAGCACACCGTCGTCGAACAGATCGTCGTCCACCGGCCAGTCGCGCGGATGGACCAGGACCGCGTCGTTCTGCCCGCCGCCGAGCCCGCCGTGGCAGCCCACCAGCTCCTCGAAGGCGTGCACCTCGTCGGTGCTCGGGTCGAGTGTGGAGTGCACCCAGAGGTCGGCGGCGTTGTCAAAACCGGCGACGCGCAGCAGGTCCCCGGCGGCCCGCGGCCCGAACGGCGCCAGCGGATCCTCGCCCTGCACGGTTCCGTCGCGCAGCACGTGCACCCCGCGCGGCCCGATCGCCAGGGGGCCGCGGGAGCTTTCGGCGACGAGGAATCCGATGCCGGGCTCGCCGAGCAGTCCGGGGATCAGCATCGGGTACCGCTCCCGCAGATCCTCCAGAGTGACCGGGGCGGGTAGGCGCGGGAACCAGATCAGCCCCAGATTGCCCGACCCGACCACGACGAGATCGCCGTTCGGTGCGGTGTCGGGCGGCCCGACGAGCATGCCGGCCGGTGCGCCGGAGGACCGCCGCCGGGCGAAGAACCCCAGTGGTCCCTGGGTGCCGAGCAGGTCGGCGAGCAGGGCGTTGACCGGGCCCCACCCTTCCACGTCACCGGTGGCGGTGATGGTCGCGGTCCGCGGCCCGTCCAGGTGCGACCGGACCACTTCTTCGAGGGTACGTCCGGTGAGCTGGCGAAACGTCGGCCCCTGACTCTGCCCGTGGTCGGAGAGCACCACGAAGCGGTAGCCGCGTGGGGCGGCCGCCGCGATCTGTTCGAGGGTGCCGAGCACTCGGTCGACACCGGCGAGCGCGTCCAGTGACTCGGGCCGGGCGACGCCGGCGTGGTGGGCGATCTCGTCGTAGTCCACGAAGTCGACGAAGATCACCGGAGCCCCGCGCATCATGTGCTCGGCGACCAGTGCCACGTTCAGGTCCCGCAGCAGCACGTTGGTGAGCCCGCGCAGCAGCGGGTAGTACCCGCGCCGGTGGATCCGCGGTTCGATGCCCCGCATTCGCTGCTGCCGCCCCTGGTACAGCTCCTTGACGATCTCACCGACGGTCAGCACCAGTGACCGGACCAGGATGAACGGCCGGGCGAAGAACCGCAGGTAGTCACTGCCCGGCCCGAGGCCGCCGCGCCGGCCGGCCCGGCTCATCACCATCAGCGCGGTGGCGGCGTCGCCACTGAACATGTTGGAGATGCTCACTCCACCGCCGCTGAGCAGGCCGTGCCCGTCGGAGACCCGCTTCTCGATCGATTCGGCGTCGGCCGGCCGGTTGGCGACGACGAGCCGGCCGAGCGCCCGGTCGTACCAGCGGAACGCCGGGATGCCGTCGTTGTTGCCGTGCAGCAGGGCGGCCTGGCTGGCCGGGGTGGTCGACGGGACCCGGGCCCACCAGGAGGTCGCGTCGTGGCTGCCGGACCGGACCCAGCGCGACAGGGTGGGCAGCACCCCGCTGGTGATGCCGTGCCGCAGCAGCGGATGGGACAGCCCGTCGATCTGCACCACGACCAGTCCGGGGACGGCCTTCGGCGGGGCGGCACCCTGTCGGCGGGCCCGGCGGCGGGCCTGCCGGAGCAGGTCGGCGACCAGGTAGGAGCTGTCGTTCACCCCGAGCACCCACTGCACCACCACCGAGACCACGCCGACCACGGTGAACGCGCCGAGCACGGTGTCCCAGCCGTCGAGGCGGACCTGCGGGATCGAGAGCAGGGTGAGACCGACGATCAACACCTGCGTGAGTACGCCGAGGACCAGCGCCGCCACCGCCCCGTACCACCGGGCCAGTAACCGCAGCACCGGCCGGGTCAGGCCGTCTCCGGCCGCGGCCGCGACCGCCACTGCCGGGCCCACCCACCAGTTGCCCAGGTCGAGCCCGATGAGCAGCCACGACGCCACGGTCAGGGCGAGCGCGGTGGGCACCAGACCGAGCACCGCGTCGCGGATGTCCTGACCGGTGACGCTCACCCTAGGGACGTTAGGCCCACCAGCGGAGCCTCCGGCGGAGGTTGACCGGGTTGCCGCCCGGTCACGGCACCCCAATCCCATCGACATGTGTCGTTACCGGCCGGTTCATCGACCTTACCTAGCGTGACGGTATGCGTAGAACCTCAGTGTTCGCCCTGTCCGCGGTCCTGGTCCTCGCCGGTCTCGTCACCCCGTCCGCCGCCCTGGCGAAACCCGCCGTCCCCCTGCGCGCGCCGGGTGCTCCGGTCGTCGTGGTCGCGCACCGCGGCGCCTCCGCGAGCGCGCCGGAGAACACCCTGCCCGCCACCCGGCTGGCGCTGGAAGCCGGCTCCGACTGGATCGAGACGGACACCCAGCCGAGCCGGGACGGGGTGCCGTTCGTCCTGCACGACCGCACGGTCACCCGGACCACGAACGGCACCGGCGCGATCCGCAAGCTGACCTCGGCCCGTCTGACCAGGCTCGACGCCGGTTCGTGGTTCGCCCGCAAGTACGCCGGGACCCGGCTGCCGACCCTGGCCCAGCAGCTCGCCTACGTGCGGCGGCACAACGGCAGAGTGCTCGTGGAGATCAAAGGAGCACACACCAAGACCCAGATCCTTGCGGTCGTACGGGTGATCAGGGCGCAGCGGATGACCGGGCGGGTCCTGGTGCAGAGTTTCGACGAGGTGTCGCTGCGCCGGGTCCGCCAGGCCGCCCCGGAACTGCCGATCGCCCTGCTCCGAACCACGATCGACCGGGATCCGGTGGCCGTCTCCCGGAGGCTGGGGCTGGCCGCGTACAACCCGAAGGGGAGTGCTCTGCTGACCCGGCCGGCAGTGGTGGCCCGGCTGCACGCGGCCGGGGTCGCGGTGTTCGCCTGGACCGAGGACTCGCCGGCTCGCTGGAAGCGGCTGGACACCATCCGAGTGGACGGCATCATCACCAACCGGCCGGCTGACCTGGTGCACTGGCGTAACCGGCAGGTTGGCATCTAAGATTTCAGTTGTGGAGAGCATCGGACGGCATCTGCTGAGGGACACCGCCTACGGCCGCCTGCGCGGCGCGATCGTGGACGGCACCCTCGCGCCCGGTGCGGCGCTGCGGCCCGACGAGCTGGCCGAGCGGCTGGGCATCTCCCGGGCCCCGATCCGGGACGCCATCGCCCGCCTGACCAGCGAGGGTCTCGTCGAGACGAAACCGCAGAGCTACACCCGGGTCACCGAGGTCGTCGCCAAGGACGTGGAGGACGCGGCGGCCGTGCTCGGGGCGATGCACGATCTCGCCGTCCGGCACGGGGGTGCGAGTCTGACTCCCGGTCACCTGGACGCGATGCGGTCGGCCAACGCCCGGTTCGCCGCGGCCGTCATGGCCGGTGACGTCGAGGCCGCGCTGGCCGCCGACGACGAGGTGCACGCGATCCCGCTGCTGGCCTATGGCAACGCCGCGGCCTCCGGCACGGTCGAGAGATACACGCCGCTGGTCCGGCGGGCCGAGCGCCTGCTGTTCACCTCGGCCGACGCCGGCCGCTCGGTGCGGCTCCACGACGACCTGATCGCGGCTCTGGCCGCCGGTGACGCGGCAAACGCGGTCACCGTCAACGCCGAGATCTGGGGACATCTGCATCACAGCATCACCCTCTGAGTTAGGTGGTTTCCATGGGCATCTCCGATTTTCCGCGTCACCCGCTGCTGTTCGGGCCGTCGCCGGTGCACCGCCTCGACCGTCTGACCCGGCATCTGGGTGGCGCCGAGATCTGGGCCAAGCGGGAGGACGTCAACTCCGGCATCGCCTACGGCGGTAACAAGACCCGCAAGCTGGAGTATCTGGTGGCCGACGCGCTCGCCCAGGGCGCCGACACGCTCGTCTCGATCGGTGGTGTGCAGTCCAACCACACCCGGCAGGTGGCCGCGGTCGCCGCCGCCACCGGGCTCAAGTGTGTGCTCGTGCAGGAGAGCTGGGTCGACTGGCCGGACAGCGTCTACGACAAGGTCGGCAACATCCTGATCAGCCGGCTGGCCGGAGCTGACGTGCGGCTGGTCAAGGCCGGGTTCGGCATCGGCTTCAAGGAGAGCTGGGACGCGGCTATCGCCGAGGTCAAGGACGGCGGTGGTACGCCGTACGCCATCCCCGCCGGTGCCAGCGACCACCGTCTAGGCGGGCTGGGTTTCGCGAACTGGTCCTACGAGGTGATCGAGCAGGAGAAGCAGCTCGGCGTCTTCTTCGACACGGTGATCGTCTGCTCGGTCACCGGCAGCACCCAGGCCGGCATGATCGCCGGGTTCGCCGCAGCCGGAGGCCCGGGCCGCAAGGTGATCGGCATCGACGGCTCCGCCAAACCGGCCGAGACCCACACGCAGGTCGCCCGGATCGCCCGTGCCACCGCCGCTCTGATCGGGGCGCGTGAGCTGACCGACGACGAGATCATCCTGGACGACCGCTACCACGCCGGGATCTACGGCATCCCCGACGAGACCACGCTCGACGCGATGAAGCTGGCCGCGCGGACCGAGGGCATGGTCACCGACCCGGTGTACGAGGGCAAGTCGATGGCCGGCCTGATCGACCTGGTCGAGCGCGGCGAGATCGGCAAGGACTCCAAGGTCCTTTACGCCCACCTCGGCGGGCAGCCCGCCCTGAACGCCTATGCGGGGCTGTTCTCCTGAGTGGGTCATGAGTTTGCGTATGGAGATTCGGCGGGCTGGAACGGCCTTTCGGTGGTCACGGGTATGTGGTGTTCCTCGACGTCGGGATCCAGGGCAGTTCACCCACACTGCCCTGGCCGAGTCAGCCGAATGGCCCGTGACCAGCGGTTCTAGCTTATACTCAAATCCGAAACACCCCTAAAACGTACGGATTGCCCTCTCAAGTTGGCTCGATGGGGGTCGCCGCGGCACACGTCGTCGGCGGGCTGAAGGCGGGCCGATTTTCCGGTTCGGCGGGTCGGGCTTCCGTCCCGGGGTACTGATCGTGCACGGCATGCCTTCAGCGCAGGAGATCCCCTGCCGTTTGTCCCCATGGCCCGAGGAGGGGAAGGACCTGGCCCGGTTCACGGCCGAGTTGGACCCTACATTCGGGAATAAGGTTTATTTATTGTTTAGGGATCTCATGGGAAGCTCGACAGGCTCTTCTGGGCCCTTGGTTCTGGTGGTCGACGATGACGTCGATGTGCGGGACACGATGGTGCATACGCTGGGGCAGCGTGGCTTCGATGTCATCGTGGCATCGGGCAAGGTCGAGGCGATGGCACTGTTTCAGCAATATCAGGACCGCATCAGCGTGCTTGTCGCCGATATCTCCCTTCCCGGCGAGAAGCCAGGCGATCTGGCTCGAGCGGTCGCAGCCTCGTACCCCCGTATCAAGATCGTGTATGTGACCGGTATTCCTCGGCACATCGCACTAGCCGCGGGCATTGTCGGCTCTGAAGTGCCGTATCTGGCTAAGCCCGTCAGCCCGGATGTGCTGGCCGGGCTGTTACAGGGTCTTCTCCCGAGGTTTGCGGCACCGCCAAGAGGCGACTGGTGAGGCCAGCGCTGTCGGGGCACCCAGGATCGACATCTGCACGCATCCATCACCTCATGTGACTCAATTCTCCACGGCGTTGGTCGAACGTGGAGGGTGTGGGGATTCTGAAGGGCTTGCCCAGCTGGTCTCGCGTCAGTCTGCTTGTGGTGGTGTTCGCATGCGGCTACCTGCTGTTGCAGGAGGTGGGCCTGTGGCTGGCATTCGGCCCGGCCGGATTGGCGGCGTTCTGGCCGGCCGCTGGTCTGGGTGTCGCGGCGTTCGCGTATTGCCGACGCGCCCGGTGGCTGTTGCTGGGGGTGGTGTTGCTGCTGGTCAACGTGTCGGGCAACGTTATGGGCGGCAACAGTCTCTTGGTGAGTGCCTGTCTCGCATTGGTCAACACGGGCGAGGCGGTGCTAGGTGGGTTACTGCTGGCCCGTTCCGGGGGCTCGGGTGAGTCGATGCCGGCCCGGTGGGTGCTGCGGGCGTTGCTGCCGGTGGCCGCGTTCGCTGCGGCTGCCGCCGGGCTGGCGGGGGCGACCGTGGTCACCGCGCTCGGAAACTCCGAGGCCGGCTTCGGCCTGACCTGGTGGGCCTGGTTCTCCGCTGACCTGCTCGGGATAGTGGTGATGGTCCCGGCCGCGCGGGCGGTGTTCGCTGGCCGGCCAAGCTGGACGTCGTCCGCCTCGCGCGTCCTGGAGTTGTGTGTGTTGCTGGCCTTGCAGGCGTGCGTAGTGCGGTTCGTGTTCACGCCCGTAGTCGACGGTCTAAAGGCCTGGCAGTGGCCTTATCTGCTGCTTCCCGGGCTGTTCTGGTCAGCGGTGCGGTTCGGCCCGCAGGTCACCGCGATGATGTCGGCCTTGCTGACCACGTCGGTGATACTCGGGACAGCGAACGGCGGTGGCCCGTTCGCCCAGGCCCGAACCGTCGAGGATCAGATGCTGTCCGCGCAGGGTTTCTGCGCGGTCATCTTCATGTCCGCGTTGATGATGTCCAAGGTCATCGCCTCTCACGAAGCCCTCGAAGTCCGGCTGGGGGAGCAGTCAGCGGTGCTGGAACTCGCGGTCGAGGGCATCGCCTACATCGACCCCACCGGCTGCTATCTGCGGATCAACCACGCCTACGCCGCCACCCTCGGCACCACTGCCGAATACATGCTGGGCCGCAGCTGGGAACCGACCGTGCACCCCGAGGACCTGTCCAGCTTGCGTACCGCCTACGCGTACATGCTGGAGCACGGCTCGGTCACCGCCGAAGCCCGCGGGATCCGGACCGACGGCACGGTCTTCCACAAGGAGATCACCATGATCGCCGATCGGGCCGCCGACGGCGCCCTGCTCGGACACCACTGCTTCATGCGTGACATCACCGCCCGCAAGGCGGCGACCGAACACGTGGACCAGCTGTTCCGGCTCTCCCCGGAACTGCTGTGCGTGATCGATGCCGAGGGGCGGTTCGCCCGGCTCAACCCGGCCTGGTCGCAAACGTTGGGATACCCGGTCGCCGACATGATCGGCCGCCCGTTCATTGGCTTCGTGCATCCCGACGACGTCGAGGCCACCGCCGCCGAAGCAGCCGAAATCGCCGGAGGTACGGAGTCGATCGCGTTCGAGAACCGCTACCGGCACTCCGACGGCTCCCATCGGTGGCTGCGATGGAACTCAGCCGTCGACACCGCCACCGGCACCCTGTACGCGGTCGCCCATGACGTCACCGGCAGCAAGAACACCGAGCAGAATCTCGCCGACGCCCGGGACCAGGCGATGGAAGCCTCCCGGATGAAATCACAGTTCCTGGCCATGATGAGCCACGAGATCCGCACTCCGATGAACGGCGTGATCGGCCTGACCGACCTGCTCGCCGACACCCACCTCGACGCCGTTCAGCAGAAATACGTCGACGGGGTCCGCGGCGCCGGTAACGCCCTGCTCGCCGTCATCAACGACATCCTCGACTTCTCCAAGATCGAAGCCGGGAAGTTCGTCCTGGACGACGCAGACTTCCGGCTACCCGCCGTCATCGCCGACGTGGCAATCCTCACCGGACAGTCCGCGAAGACACGCGGTCTCACCCTGGTCACCGATCTGCACCCCGAACTGCCCGCAGTGGTCCGCGGCGACCCTGGCAGGGTCCGGCAGATCCTGCTCAACCTCATCGGCAATGCAGTCAAATTCACCCACGAAGGTACCGTCACCATCCGCGCCTACCCCCACGACCTCGGCACCAAGGCAGCCGTGCGCGTTGAGGTCGCCGACACCGGCATCGGCATGAATCCGGCAGCCGTGACCCGAATGTTCCAGCCGTTCACTCAGGCCGATGCGTCGACCACCCGCACCTACGGCGGCACCGGCCTCGGCCTGGCCATCAGCCGCCAACTCGCCGAAGCCATGGGCGGCGACATCACCGTCACCAGCGCCGAGAACGCCGGCACCACCTTCACCGTCACCCTGCCCCTGCCCGCCGTGAACAGCGCCGACATCACCGAGGCCGCCGACCCCAGCCGACTGCGGGTTCTCATCGTCGACGACAACGCCACCAACCAGCTCACCCTCGCCGACCAGGTCCGCAGCTGGGGCATGCGCGCCGACATCGCCGACAGCGCCGACCAGGCCGAGCAACTCCTGCTCCGTTCGGTAGCCCACGAGCGCCACTACGACATCGCCATCGTCGACATGCACATACCTGGCATGAGCGGCCTGCAACTGGCCACCGGCATCACCGCGAACCCGGCCATCCCCACCGTGCCCATCATCCTGATGACCTCCGGCGAAGCGATCAACAGCTTCGAAGCCCGCCGAGCCGGTATCGGCGCCCACCTGACCAAACCCGTCTCCCGCTCCGACCTCTACGACGCTCTCACCACCGCCATCCGACCCGCACCCGACACCGAGCCCGCCGTGACCCGCGGACATCTGCTGCTCGTCGAGGACAACGAGACCAACCAGATGGTCGCCACCGGCATCCTCACCAAACTCGGTTACACCATCGACATCGCCAACGACGGCCTCGAAGCACTCGAACTGGCCGCCAAGAGCACCTACCAGGCCATCCTCATGGACTGCCAGATGCCGAACATGGACGGGTACACCGCCGCCAGAAAGATTCGCGAAAGCCCTAAAGTCGCCCGCATCCCGATCATCGCCCTGACCGCCAACGCCTTCAAAGACGAACGCGACCGATGCCTCACCGCCGGCATGGACGACTACCTGCCCAAACCCATCCGCGCCCACGACCTCGACGCCACCCTCACCCGTTGGACAGCCACCGCCCCCGTCACGCACCCCACTCCCCAGCAAACGACCAGCCGCCACGACACCCTCATGGCCGAACGCCTCGAAGAACTGATCGGTGACCACACCCCCACCGACATCGCGTTCATCCAAAAGATCATCGGAAGCTTCATCACCAGAGCGCCAGCCATGATCACCGCTATCGGCGTAGCCCTCACCGACAACGACCCGCCCGCCGTCGCCTACCACGCCCACGCTCTCAAGAGCTCCGCCACGAACCTCGGCGCCCACGCCATCGCCGAAACCTGCGCCGTCATCGAAGACCTCGCCCGCACCGGTGACATCAACGGTCCCAGACGCCATCACGCCCGACTCGCCGCACTCCTCGATCGGACTACCAACGAACTCACCGACACCCTCAACACCCTCAACACCCTCACCGAACACCACACACCCGCCAAACCGCACTGAGCGGTTCATGAGTTTGCGGTTGTTCTGGACACCCGGTTCATCCGGGCCGCGAACCACGTGCCCGCCGTTGCTACCGGCAAGGACGCCGGCATGAAGGTGCCCGGCCGTAAACCGGGCCCGGCCGTGGACAACCGCGAACTGATCATCGTGATCGTGGTCGTCAGGGACGAGGTCATGATCCCCAGCGCAGCCCGCGGGATCGTCCGGCAGGCGTACTCCGATCGGAGGTTGATCTAAGGTTTTCGGCCGACTGCTCCGTAGATGCCGATCTCGGCCGGGGATGGCCGCTGGTGGGCGGGGACCTCGGGCAGCCACTCGGAGACCGGGACGACGCCGGGGCCGATCAGGCCGAGGCCGGTGAAGAACCCGGCGAACTCGGCGCGGGTGCGCGGGTGCGCGTCGGAGCGGCCCTTGGCGATCATGTCGCGGGCGACGGCGGCCTTCTCCGGCGGGGTGAAGTCGAGGGTGAAGTTCGAGGCGGCCAGATAGCTGCCGGAGGGCAGGGCCGCGAGTAGCTCCCGGACCACGTCACGGGCCTCGGTGGTGTCCTTGATGAAGTGCAGCACCGCGATCAGGATCAGCGCGACCGGTTGCTCCAGGTCCAGGATCTCCTTGAGCTGCGGGTCGGCCAGGATCGCGGCGGGGTTGCGCAGATCCTCCTCGATATACCGCGTGCGGCCCTCGGGAGTGCTGCTGAGCAGGGCGCGGGCGTGCACGCCGACCATCGGATCGTTGTCGACATAGACCACCCGGGCGTGGGGCATCCGGCGCTGCGCGACCTCGTGGGTGTTGTCGGCGGTGGGCAGGCCGGTGCCGATGTCCAGGAACTGGCCGATCCGTGCCTCCTCGGCCAGGAACCGCACCGCACGCTGCAGGAACCCCCGGTTCTCCAGGGCGGACAGCCGGACCGTCGGGTGCACACTCTCGATCATGTCGCCGGAGGCGCGGTCGGCGGGGAAATGGTCCTTGCCGCCGAGCCAGTAGTTGTAGCGCCGGGCGGGATGGGCCGTCGTGGTGTCCAGCCCGGCCGGAACCGTCTCCTCCACCACGGGTTCTCCTTCCATTGACGTGAGGCGATCACCTTATCGCAGAATCACCCTCGGTGATCCTATGTGGACAGCGTGGATCGGACGTGTTGCGCCGCTGTTACCTCATCGCCTAGGCTCATTCATCGAAGCGCTTCGATAAAGATCCCTCCTCCCCCAAGGAGAGTCCCCGTGCGCAAGATCCGTCTCGCTCTGTCCGTGTTCCTGGCGTCCGCCCTGCTCCTGGCCGGGCCGTCGCCCGTGAGTGCCGCTGTCTGGTCGACCAGCGACCAGTGGGGCACCTGGACCAGCGGCAACTACACCCTCTACAACAACATCTGGGGCAGCGGCGCCGGCCCGCAGACGCTCTGGGTCAACTCGACGAGCAACTGGGGTGTCTGGGCAAACCATCCCAACACCGGCGGCGTGAAGTCCTACCCCAACGCCAGCGTCACCGTGAACAAGAAGGTCGCCTCGCTCGGCACCACCACCAGCAGCTTCAACGTGACCGTGCCCGCCAGCGGGGTCGCGTTCACCACCGCGTACGACATCTGGGCCGACGGTCACACGTACGAGATCATGCTCTGGATGAACAAGTACGGCGCTGTCGGTCCGCTCGGCACGTTCCAGACCAACGTCACCGTCGGTGGCCACACCTGGGCCGTCTACAGCGGATCCAACGGCTCCAACGCGGTCTTCTCGTTCGTCCGCACGAGCAACACCAACGCCGGAACCGTCGACATCCGTGCGGTCCTCCAGTGGATCAAGAATCGGGGCTGGTACGGCGACGTGACCCTGAGCCAGATCCAGTTCGGGTACGAGATCACCTCGTCGAGTGGCGGCAAGGATTTCGTCACCAACAGCTACTCCGCCACGTATTGATTCATGCCGCATTGACAGTCCGTCACAGGAGGCCCATAGCTTCCGCTGGTTATCTGTTCGGGTAACACCCACCGAGCGGCAAATCGGAGGAATTGTGAGTCCCAAGCAGAATCCGACCTATCAGGGGCGCCCACTGCCCCACCCCGACGAAGAGGTCTTCGACCAGGGGCTGGGATTCGATCTGGGCACCTTGATGGGCCGGCGGCAGATACTGCGGGCCTTCGGCATCGGCGCGGTCACCCTCGGGCTGGCGGCGTGCAGCACGGAGTCGTCCGGTTCCACGACGACCGCCACCGCCTCGTCCGGGACCACGTCGTCCACGGAGATCCCGGACGAGACGGCCGGCCCCTACCCGGGTGACGGCTCCAACGGCCCGGACGTGCTCGAACAGAGCGGCATCGTGCGCAGCGACATCCGCACCAGCTTCGGCGACGCGTCCGGCACCGCCGAGGGTGTGCCGATGACCCTGGAACTGACCATCACCGACCTGGCGAACGGCGGCGGCGCCTTCGCCGGAGTGGCGGTCTACGTCTGGCACTGTGACCGGGCCGGTCTCTACTCGATGTACTCCGAGGGCGTCACCGAGGAGAACTACCTGCGCGGCGTGCAGATCGCCGACAGCGACGGCAAGGTGAAGTTCACCAGCATCTTCCCGGCCTGCTACACCGGGCGGTGGCCGCACATCCACTTCGAGGTGTACCCCGACGAGGCCAGCATCACCGACAGCACCAAGGCGATCGCGACCTCCCAGGTGGCGATCCCCAAGGAGTACTGCGACACGGTCTACAAGGAGGCCGGGTACGAGTCCTCGGTCACCAACCTGGCGCAGTTGACGCTGGAGTCCGACAACGTCTTCGGCGACGACGCGGGTGCCAAGCAGTTGGCGACAGTGACCGGTGACGTGGCCGGCGGATACGCGGTGGCGCTGACGGCGCCGGTGGACACCAGCACGACTCCGACCGCGGGTGCGGCTCCGGCCGGTGGCGGCGGTGCTCCTCCGTCGGGCGCCCCGGGCGAAGGTGGCCCCGGTGGCGGTGGCACCCCGCCGAGCGGTGCTCCGGCCGGTGGCGGTCCCGGTGGTACTCCGCCGTCGGGTGCTCCGCCAGCCTGATCCGTTGTCTTTCGCGCGGCCCGAGACTCGGTCTCGGGCCGCGCGTCGTGGTGTCTGTCAGTGCGGATGCCTGGAATTTTGACCATGCGCGATTACGGTACATTGTGGATTCTGCAGCTCCGGTACAACTTCCGGATCACCCCGGATCCCGCTCAGCGTGCCGCGCTGGCGCAGGCGTTCGGGTGTGCCCGGGTGGTTTTCAACGACGGACTGCGGCTGCGCCGCCAGGCCCACGATGCGGGCGAGAAATACGTCTCCGACGGCGACCTGTCGAAGCTGGTCATCACCCGGGCCAAGGCCACCGACGACCGGGCCTGGCTTTCCGAAGTGTCGGCGGTGGTGTTGCAGCAGGCCCTCGCGGACCTGAACACCGCGTACCGCAACTTCTTCAACTCCCTGACCGGCAAACGCCAGGGCCGTAAGATCGCGGCGCCCCGGTTCTGCTCGCGCAAGGACAACCGGCAGGCCATCCGGTTCACCAAGAACGCCCGGTTCAAGGTCCTCGACAGCGGCTGCCTGCGGCTACCGAAGATCGGCGACGTGCCGGTCCGTTGGTCGCGCGACATGCCGTCGGAGCCCATCTCGGTCACCGTGGTCAAGGACGCGGCTGGCCGGTACTTCGCTTCGTTCGTCGTGACCATCGGCCAGGACGAGACGCTGCCGCCGGTCGACGCCGAGATCGGCATCGACCTCGGCCTGACCCACTTCGCGGTCATGTCCGACGGCACGAAGGTGACCGCGCCGAAGTTCCTGCACCGCGCGGCGCGCAAACTCAAACGGCTACAGCAGGCCCTCGCGCGCAAGACCAAGAGCAGCAACCGCCGTAAGAAGGCCGTCGTCAAGGTCGCCAGGGCGCACGCCCGGGTGGCCGATACCCGGCGGGACTGGCAGCACAAACTGTCCACGGCGATCATCCGCGACAACCAAGCGGTGTACGTCGAGGACCTGTGCGTCGCCGGTCTCGCCCGGACCCGGCTCGCCAAATCCGTGCACGACGCGGGCTGGGCGGGTTTCACGGCCATGCTGGAGTACAAGGCCGCTCGATACGGGCGCGTCTTCGCCCGGGTGGACCGGTTCTTCCCGTCCACCCGGATGTGTTCCGACTGCGGGCGCATCAACGACAAGATGCCGCTCGACGTTCGGGAGTGGGACTGCCCGTGCGGCAGTCACCACGACCGGGACGTCAACGCGGCGATCAACATCAAGGCCGCCGGGCAGGCGGACTTCAACGACCGTGGAGCGCACGTAAGACCAGGACTCGTCCCAGCAGCGCGCAGTGAAGCGGTAACCCACCCGGACGCCGCGTGTTCCACACGCAGCGTGGAGGGAATCTCCGTCCCTTAGGACGGAGAGGATGACAATCGTTCGAGTCGGTCGACTACCCCGGCCAGTACCTACGGCACGCCGCCGGCCGCATCCGTCTCGCCACCAGCGACGGCTCCGCCCTGTTCGCCGCCGACAGCACTTGGGCGATCACCAACCCCTGGACCCCGTGACACCGTCTCCAGGGCTACTGGCGGGTGGCCCTGGGGGGCACGGGGTGGTACCGGCGTGGCCACGACGAAGGAGCTGTGGGTCTGGCCGTGGAGCAGGAACTGGTCGAAGACCGCTGCGAGGTCCTCGATGGCGGCCACGTGGACCTTGAGCAGGAAACAGTCCTCGCCGGAGATGCGGTGACATTCACTGACCTGCGGGGTTCGGCCGGCGAGTTCGGCGATCTCGGGTAGCTGGCCCGGACCGGGCCGGATCCGCACCCACGCGGCGACGGGCAGGCCGATGGCGGCGGGGTCGATGTCGAGACGATATCCGCGAATGACACCTGCTTGTTCGAGGCGGGCCAGCCGTTCCCGCACGGCGGGCGCGGACATGCTCACCCGGCGCGCCAGCTCGGCCGAGGTAGCCCGCGGGTCTACCTGGCCATCGACCGTCTTCCACTGGGCACCGTCGCCGCGATCGAGTTCCTGCCGGTCATCGTGCTGGCCGCGTTCGCCGCTCGGACCCGGCGCAACATCGCCGCACTGATCGCCGCGGTCGGCGGGGTGTACCTGCTGACCGACGTACGGCTGGTCGCCGAACCACTCGGCATCGTCTTCGCCGTCGCCAACGCCGTGCTGTTCGCCCTCTACATCGTGCTCGGGCACCGCGTCGCGCGCAGCCGCCAGGTCGGCGGCATCGACGGTCTCGCCCTGTCGATGCTGATCGCCGCCGTCATCGCCCTGCCGATCGGCATCGGGCCGGCGGCACCGGCTTTCACCGACCCGGTCGCGCTGGCCGCCGCGGTCGGCGTGGGCATCTGCTCGTCGGTCATCCCTTACGTCAGTGACCAGCTCGCCATGGCCCGCCTGCCCCGCGCCACGTACGCGCTGATGGTCTCACTGTTGCTCGCCACGGCCACCGTCGTCGGCGTCCTGGTACTCACCCAGATCCGTTAGCGAGCTGACGGCGGATATCCGCGAACCCGGCGTCGGCGATGTGCCGGGCGAGCCTGCGGTTTGCCAGCATGCCGGTGACGTTGAGGTCTTCCACCACGACCGTGCCGTACGTGGTGGCCAGGCGGGTGGTCAGCTTGTGCAGCAAGGGGAGCATTGCCGGATCGGATCGAGTCGCACAGTGTGTGAGATCGCCGGGCGAAGTGGTGTGGAACTTCAAGGGGCTTTTCGGTCTGGTCCCAACGGGGTGTCCGGGCGGTAAAATGAACATTATGGGAGCGCTCCCAAGGCGCTTCCAGGCCGACGGCGTTGGGCCGGGCGGGAACGACTGCGACGCGGGAGGACCTGTTGCGCTACGGGCAATTCGACGATGAGCAGCGTGAGTACGTCATCGATCGGCCGGATACGCCTCTGCCGTGGATCAACTACCTCGGCACCGATGCCTACTTCGGGATCGTGTCCAACACGGGCGGTGGCTACTCGTTCTACCGTGACGCCCGGCTGCGGCGGCTGACCCGCTACCGCTACAACAACGCGCCGCTCGATCTGGGCGGCCGTTATGTGTACGTGCGGGACGACGAGACCGGCGACTACTGGTCACCGTCCTGGCAGCCGACTCCGGAGCGGGAACTCGACGACTACGAGTGCCGGCACGGGCTCTCCTACACGAAGATCGCGTCCTCGCGGGGCGGGATCCGGGCGGAGACCCTCTACTTCGCACCACTGAACGAGACCCTCGAGGTCTGGCGCGTGCGCGTGACCAATAATCGTACGAAAAAAGCGGAACTTTCGCTCTTTTCGTCGGTCGAATTCTGTCTCTGGGACGCACAGGATGACGCCACCAACTATCAACGCAACTTCAACACCGGCCAGGTCGAAGTCGTCGATGGCGTGATCTACCACAAGACCGAGTACCGCGAGCGCCGCGACCACTTCGCGTATTTCGGCACGTCCGCGAAAGACGACCTTCAGGGCTTCGACACGCAGCGGGAGACCTTCCTCGGCCCCTACCGGGGCTGGGACCGCCCGCTCGTCGTGGAGAACGGCACCGCGAAGAACGAGATCGCGCACGGCTGGCAACCGATCGGCAGCCACCACGTCCGGGTGCACCTGGAACCGGGGGAGACCCGCGAGGTCGTCTTCGTGCTGGGCTACGCGGAGAACCCGAAGGACGACAAGTTCGACCCGCCGGGCTCCCAGACCATCAACAAGACGCGGGTACGGCCGGTCATCGACCGCTGGCTGGACAGTGCGCAGGTGCAACGGGGGTTCGACGACCTGCGCGCCTACTGGGATCAGCTGCTCGGCTCCCTGACCGTGCAGACCCCGGACGGCGACACGAACCGGATGGTCAACGTCTGGAACGCCTACCAGTGTCTGGTCACCTTCAACCTGAGCCGGTCCACCTCGTTCTACGAGTCCGGGATCGGCCGGGGCATGGGGTTCCGCGACTCCAACCAGGACCTGCTCGGGTTCGTGCACATGATCCCGGAACGGGCCCGGGAACGGATCCTGGACATCGCGGCCACCCAGAAGGCGGACGGTGGCGCCTACCACCAGTACCAGCCGTTGACGAAACGTGGCAACAACGACATCGGTGACGGTTTCAACGACGACCCGTTGTGGCTGATCCTGGGGGTGGCCGCCTATCTGCGGGAGACCGGGGACCACACCTTCCTGGACGAGCCGGTGCCGTTCGACAACGTCGAGGGCAGTGAGGCGCCGCTCTACGAGCACCTGCAGCGGTCGCTGCGGTACACCCTGGACCGGCTGGGCCCGCACGGGCTGCCGCTGATCGGCCGCGCCGACTGGAACGACTGCCTGAACCTGAACTGTTTCTCCGACACTCCGGGGGAGCCGTTCCAGACGACCGAGAACGCATCAGGCGGGGTCGCCGAGTCGGTGTTCATCGCCGGACTGTTCGTGCTCGCGGCCAAGGAACTGGCGGTGATCGCGGGGCTGCGCGGGCAGGACGGCGAGGAGGTCGTCTACCGGGCGGCGGCCGAGAAGATGGCCGGCACGATCACCGAACACGGCTGGGACGGGGCCTGGTTCCGCCGGGCGTACGACTTCCACGGCACCGTGATCGGCTCCGGCGAGAACGACGAGGGGCAGATCTTCATCGAACCGCAGGGCATCTGTGTGCTCGGCGGGGTGGGCCTGGACGACGGGCTGGCGGTGAAGGCGCTGGACAGTGTGGCCGAGCGGCTGGCCACTCCGCACGGCATCGTGCTGCAGCAGCCGGCGTATTCGAGTTACCGGATCGAGTTGGGGGAGATCTCCTCGTACCCGCCGGGTTACAAGGAGAACGCCGGCATCTTCTGCCACACCAACCCGTGGATCATGATCGCCGAGACGATGGTGGGCAACGGCGATCGGGCCTACGACTACTACCGCCGGATCAACCCGTCGGCGCGCGAGGAGATCAGCGAGACACACCGGACCGAGCCGTACGTCTACGCCCAGATGATCGCCGGGCGGGACGCACCGACTCACGGCGAGGCCAAGAACTCGTGGCTGACCGGCACCGCCGCCTGGAACTTCGTGGCGATCACCCAGTGGATCCTCGGTATCCGCCCGGACTTCGCGGGTCTGCGGATCGATCCGGTGCTGCCGTCCGGCTGGCCCGGGTTCGAGGCGACCCGCGGGTTCCGCGGCGCCACCTACGAGATCACTGTCCGGGGCACCGGTGCCCGGGTGACGTATCTGCTGGTCGACGGCGAGCGGATCGACGGCAACCTGGTGCCGCCGGCCCCGCCCGGCGCGGTGGTCCGGGTGGAGGCGATCCGGGAGTAGCAAGCGGTGCCGGGGGTGGGTCAGCCCGCCCCCGGCACCACCAGCCCGGACTCGTAGGCGGTCACCACCGCCTGGGCGCGGCTGGACAACCCCAGTTTGGTCATCACCCGGTTCAGGTGGGTCTTCACGGTGGCCTCACCGAGGGTCAGGTCGGCGGCGATGTCGGCGTTGGTCCGGCCGGTGGCGACCAGACGCAGCACCTCCAGCTCGCGGCTGGTCAGCACGGTCAGCACGGAGGGCTGGCCGGACTGGGTGCCGGTGCGGGTGTACGCCTCGATCAGCCGCCGGGTCACACTCGGCGCGAAGATCATGTCGCCGGCGGCGGTGGTGTGGATGGCCTGGATCAGCCGTTCCGGGCTGATGTCCTTCAACAGGAAGCCGCTGGCCCCGTTGCGCAGGGCCGCGTAGACGTACTCGTCCAGGTCGAACGTGGTGAGCACCAGGATGCGGGTGCCACCGGCCGCACCGGCGAGGATCCGCTCGGTGGCGGCGACACCGTCCAGGCCGGGCATCCGGATGTCCATCAGCACCACGTCGGGCCGCAGCCGGGCGGCGAGGGCGACGGCGGTGAGACCGTCGGGTGCCTCCCCGGCGACCTCGAGGCCGGGCGCGGCGTGCAGGAGGGCGACCAGACCGGCCCGGATCAGGTCCTGGTCGTCGACGACGAGAACACTGGTCAAGCTGGACCCTCCTTCAAGGCTGAGGGTACGGAAGCCTAGCCGACACCCGGAAGCCGTGTGTCCCCTGTGGACCCGCGTCCAGGCTGCCACTGTAGAGAGCGGCGCGTTCCCGCAGCCCGACCAGCCCGTGCCCGCTCCCGGACGACGACGGCTGCCCGGGCCCGTCGTCGGTCACCGTGATGGTCAGCGCCTCCGCCTCGAACCGGACGAGCACCGTCGCGGTGGCCGGACCAGCGTGTTTGAGGGCGTTGGTCAGCGACTCCTGGACGATCCGGTACGCGGTCAGCGCGATGCCCTGCGGCAGCGGCCGGGCGGTCCCCGAGACGGTGAGCACCACCGGCAGCCCGGCCCCGGAGACCCGGGTGGCCAGGTCCGGCAGCCCTTCCAGGCCGGGCAGTGGCTGCCGGGCGTCGGCCTCGTCGGCTTCCCGCCCGAGTCGCAGCAGCCCGAGCATCCGCCGCAGTTCGTCGAGCGCCTCGGTGCTGGTGGTCAGCACCGCGTCGAGGGCTCCGTGCGCCGTGTCCGGGTCGGAACGCAGCACGTACCGGGCCAATCCGGCCTGCACCGAGATCACCGACATGTGATGGGCGACCACGTCGTGCAGTTCGCGCGCGATCCGGACCCGCTCGTCGACCAGCACCCGCCGGGCCAGGTCGGTCTGCCCCTGCCGCAACTCCTCGGTGGCGTCGGCGAGCCGCCGGTTGGTGACCTCCAACTGCCGGGCGCCGTGCCCGATCCACCACACCACCAGCGGAATCGCGATGCCCTGCCCGATCACGCTGGCCATCGACGAACCGGGCGTGACCCAGCCGCCGTAGATCCAGATGAGGGCGCCGAGCGCCACCCCGGTCGGCGCGGTCCACCGTGCACCGACGGCGGCCACGGTGTAGAAGACGACAAGCATGGGGTACGCGAGGACGAGCGGCCAATAGTCGAGGCTCACGTACACGAACCAGACCGTGTGCCCCCACAGCATCACCGCACCGGGCGCCAGCCGCCGCAGAGCCAGCGGGAACGTGACCGCGACGATCAGCAGGACCGCCCACGCGTCGAACGGCTTCCACTGGGCGACCGGGGTCTCCAGACCGAGCAGCAGACTGGTCACGGTCATGGCTACGGCCAG
Organism: Actinoplanes derwentensis; assembly: GCF_900104725.1. Taxonomy (NCBI): domain Bacteria; kingdom Bacillati; phylum Actinomycetota; class Actinomycetes; order Micromonosporales; family Micromonosporaceae; genus Actinoplanes; species Actinoplanes derwentensis. The sequence goes on along the minus strand of NZ_LT629758.1, from coordinate 5,198,725 downwards.
CGCGCCGTCGGCGAGCATCGGGTGGGTGAGCAGGGCGCGGCCCGGCATGGCCTGCATCGACGCACCTTAACCCGTCACCCGCCCGAAGATCGTCCGTCGTGCAGGTGAGGCCGGCTACCACAGGGGTTTACTCGTGAGTCCAACGTCGGGTTGACGACCCCGTGACGGGCCGGGCACTACCTTCGACCCGTGGGTTCCACCGGGGGGCTGGGATCTGCCGGGGCCTGATCAGCTGGCGGGCTGATCAGGCCAACGGGGGCCTCAGCGGGGTAACCGAAGCCCGGACATGCCGCCGTCGACTGCCAGGCTCATTCCGGTGGTGGCGCCCGAGGCCGGGCTGACCAGATATTGAATGGCCGCGGCCACCTCATCCGCGCTGACCAGACGCCCGGTGGGTTGTCGCGCGGCGAGCCGCGCCTTCTCACCCGCCGGATCCTCGGTACGGGCCAGCAGCCGCCCCACCCACGGAGTGTCCACGGTGCCCGGGGCCACACAGCACACCCGGATCCCCTCACCGACCAGGTCGGCGGCCATCGACAGGGTGAGCGCGTGCACCGCACCCTTGGACGCCGAGTAGAGCGCCCGTTTCAGCAGCCCGGCGCTGGCCGCGATCGACGACAGGTTCACGATCACCGGGTTCCGGCTGCGCCGCAGGTAGGGGAGCGCGGCTCGGGAGGCACGGGCGATTCCGGTCACGTTCACGTCGAGGACCCGCGCCCACTCGGCGTCGTCGTTCTCCTCGACCGTGCCGACCGAGCTGATCCCGGCGCTGTTGATCAAAAGATCGATGCCGCCGTACGTGTCGGCCAACTCGGACATCGCCGCGTCCAGTGACGCGCCGTCCGACACGTCACACTTGATGAAGTGCCCGGCTCCGGGATTCAGGTCGAGGATTCCGACCTTGGCCCCGGCCAGGGACAGCCGCCGTGCGGTTGCCGCCCCGATGCCCGAGCCCCCGCCGGTGATCGCCGCGACGAAACCGTTCAGCTCCATGCCTCACCCTCCGGGTACGCGTACCGGACCAGCGACTCCTGCCGCATCCGGGTCGAGAAGCCGGGCGCCGACGGAGCCCGGTAGGAGCCCCGTTCGATCACGACCGGGTCGGCGAAGTGCTCGTGCAGGTGATCCACGTACTCGATGACCCGGTCGTCGAGACTCCCGGAGACCGCCACGTAGTCGAAGAACGACAGATGCTGCACCGCCTCGCACAGGCCGACACCACCGGCGTGCGGACAGACCGGCTTGCCGAAGACCGCGGCCAGCAGCAGGATCGCGATGTTCTCGTTGACCCCGGCGACCCGGCAGGCGTCCAATTGCACGAAGTCGATCGCCTCGGCCTGCAGCAGCTGCTTGAAGACGATCCGGTTCTGCACGTGCTCGCCGGTCGCCACCCGGATCGGCCCACCACCGGGAGCCGCCTTCGACAGCCCTTGACGGATCGCGGCATGACCCAGGATGTCGTCGGGGCTGGTCGGTTCCTCGATCCACCAGGGGTCGTACGGGGCGAGCGCGGTCATCCAGTCCAGCGCCTCGGACACGCCCCAGCGCTGGTTGGCGTCGACCGCGATGCGGATGTCCGGGCCGACTGCGGCACGGGCGAGAGCGAATCGGCGTACGTCATCGGCCTGGTCCGCACCGACCTTGAGTTTGATCTGCCGGAAGCCGTCCGCGACGGCCTCCCGCGCCAGTCTGTCGATCTTCTCGTCGGGGTAACCGAGCCATCCCGCTGACGTGGTGTACGCGGGGTATCCGATTTTCTGGATATGCGCGGCGCGGTCCGCTCGGCCCGGAACCGCATCGGCGAGCAGGTCTCGTGCGGCGGCCGGGGTGATCGCGTCGGTCAGGTACCGGAAGTCGACCAGGTTGACCAGCTCGTCCGGCGATATTTCGGACAGGAGTTGCCAGAGCGGCTTCTGCGCGCGAGAGGCGACCAGATCCCAGGCGGCGTTGATGACGGCTGCCGCCGCCAGGTGCATGACGCCCTTCTCCGGACCCAGCCAGCGGATCTGCGAGTCATGGGTGAGGCGTCGCGAAAAATCCCCCAAGTCGGATAAATCCGCGCCGATGATCAGCGGGGCCAGGGCGTCCAAGGCTGCCCGGCACACCTCGTTGCCGCGCCCGATGGTGAAGGTGAACCCGTGCCCTTCCGCCCCGTTGTCCGCTTTCAATATGACGTAGGCCGCCGAGTAGTCCGGGTCGGGATTCATCGCGTCCGACCCGTCGAGCGACAGCGACGTCGGGAACCGGATGTCGTGGCTGGTGACCGAGGCGACCTTCATTGTTTCACCACCCCGCTGCGCTGCCGCCCCAGCCCTTCGATCTCGGTCTCCACCACGTCACCCGGCTGCAGGTAGGGGAAGCGGCCGGACAACGCCACCCCCTGCGGCGTCCCGGTGTTGATCAGGTCGCCCGGTTCCAGCACGGTGAACTGGGAGAGGTGCCAGATCAGGAACCCCACGTCGAAGATCATGTCGGCGGTGCTGGAGTCTTGCCGCGGTTCACCGTTCACCCAGGACCGCAGCCGCAGCGGGAAGCTCACCTCGTCCGGCGTGACCAGCCACGGCCCGAGCGGATTGAACGTCTCGCACGACTTGCCCTTCGACCACTGCCCACCCGACCGGTCGAGCTGGAACTCCCGCTCCGACACGTCGTCGACCACCACGTACCCGGCGACGCAGGCCAGCGCCTCCTCGGGGGAGGACAGGTAGCGGGCGGTACGGCCGATCACCACACCCAGCTCCACCTCCCAGTCGGTGCGCTCGGAACCGCGCGGCAACCGGATGTCGTCCTCCGGCCCGACCACCGTGTTCGGGGCCTTGTAGAAGACGATCGGCTCGGCCGGCGGCTGGGCGCCGGACTCGGCCGCGTGCGCCGCGTAGTTCTGCCCCACGCACAGGATCACTCCCGGCCGGGCGATCGGCGGGCCGACCCGGCCACCGTCCACGTCGGCCGGCGGCAGATCGGCCGGATCGCCCTGGAAACCGCCCCCGGCCAGGAACGCCGCGTCGATGTCGGCGGTCACCGGGGACAGGTCGTAGAGCGAGCCCCCGGAGTAGAGAACCGGCCGTTCCGCGCCGGCCGGGCCCACTCGTAGATATCTCAACTACAGCTCCAATCGGTAGACACGGGCGGCGTTGCGCCCGAAGATCCCATCCGGCCGGCCACCCAGCAGGGCTGTCGGCACCGCCACCACCTGCTCGTACGTGGCGGTCAGCAGGCACACCGGCCAGTCCGAGCCGAACATCAGGCGGTCCGGGCCGAACAACTCCAGCGCGGTCTCCACAAACGGCCGCAGCTCCTCCGCCGTCCACCCCGGCCCCGCCTCGGTGACCAGGCCGGAGAGTTTCGCTGTCACGTTCGGCTGGGCGGCCACCTCGGTGATCCGATCCCGCCAGCGCTTCAGCTCGCCGGTGGCGATCGGTGGCTTGCCCAGGTGGTCCAGCACGAACACCGCCTCCGGCAGCGCGGCCGCGGCCCGGGCCACCGACGGGAGCTGGGAGCCGCGTACCACCAGCTCGTTGACCAGTCCGGCATCGGCCACGGTGGCCAGGCCCACGCGTACCGCCGCCTGATCCAACAGGTCGTCGGGACCGGCCTGGACCTGGTCGCGGATCCCGGCCAGCAGCGGGCCGCCGGTCCGGCGGCGATGAGCCGCCACCGTGGCGGCGAGATCCGGATCGGTCAGCGAGGCCCAGCCGACCACCGCGGCGATCTCCGGTGTCGCCGCCGCCAGCGCCAGGAACCGGACGGTCTCGGCTTCGGTGCAGAGACCGGCCTCGACCAGCACGGTCCGGGTGACACCGGCCGCGGTCAGATGCGGGCGCAGATCGGCCGGGGTGAAGTCGCGGCGCAGTTCGGCCGGCAGCCACGGATAGTCAGCGGTCCAGAAGTGCTGGTGCGCGTCGATCATCACGGGACCGACCCCGTCGGTCATCACGGGACCGGGACCTCGGGGTCGAGCAGCCAAGCGCCGGCCAGGTCCCGCCAGAGCGCGCCGGGGATCTTCACCCGGGCCATCGCTGCCGCGTCCGCCGCCTCCTCCGGCGAGCGCATGCCGACCAGCACCGACGCGACCGCCGGATGGCCCAGCGGGAACTGCAGGGCGGCCGCGCGCAGCGGCACGTCGTAGCGGGCGCAGACACGTTCCATCGCCTGGGCGCGGGCCAGGACCTGCGGGGCGGCGGGCCGGTAGTCGTAGGTGGCGCCGGGGACCGGGGCGGCCAGGATCCCGGAGTTGTAGACCCCGCCGACGATGACCGAGATGCCGCGGTTGTGGCACTCGGGCAGGATGGTGCCGAGTCCGGATTGGTCGAGCAGCGAGTAACGGCCGGCCAGCAGGAAGCAGTCGAACTGCCCGGTGCGGGCGAAGTCGGTGAGCATCTCCGACTGGTTCATGCCCGCCGAGATCGCGCCGATCGCGCCTTCGTTCTTCAACTCCACCAGCGTGGGAAGTGCCTCGGCGAGAGCCTGTTCGAAGTGATCGTCCGGATCATGGAGGTGCAGGACGTCCACTTTGTCCAGGCTGAGCCGGGTCAGGCTCTCCTGGTGGGAGGCTCGGACGCCGGCGGCGGAGAAGTCCCAGGTGGCGCCACCGCCCTCGGCCCACATGTCGGAGTCATCGGATGAATCGGTCTTGATGAGGCGGCCGACCTTGGTGGCGAGCGTGAAGGTGTCGCGATCCTTCAGAGCCGCCCCGGCGCGCCTCTCCGACAGTCCGGCGCCGTACAGCGGCGCGGTGTCGAAGAACCGCACCCCGAGATCCCACGCCTCGTCGACGGCAGCCGCCGCGGTACGGTCGCCGACCGCCGCATAGAGTCCACCGATCGGCGCCAGGCCCATGCCGAGACGTGTCACGGTGACATCGGTGCCGCCCAGCGGCACCCTGGTGAACGGATCCATGAAACCGGGTCCTTTCGTAGATCCTATAGGATCTACGAAACTGTTTAGTGGTTCTCGATGCGGTAGTCAACCCGGCAAGGAAGAAATAATGATCCGCCGCTCAGTCCTCAGCGACGACGTCCACGAGTCGCTGAAGTCGCTCATCATGGACCACCGGCTCGCCCCCGAGGACCGGCTCAACATCGACGCGCTCGCCCGTGAGCTGCAGGTGTCGCCCACCCCGGTCCGGGAGGCGCTGGCCCGGCTCGAATCCGAAGGGCTGGTCCGCAAACGCCCGCTCGCCGGTTACACGGTCAGCCCGCTGCTCACCCGCGACGAGTTCAACCAGATGTTCGACATGCGGATGGTCCTGGAGGGCCCGGCCGCCCGCTGGGCCGCCGAACACGCCACCGCCGAGCAGCGTGCCGCCGTCACCACCGAGGCCGCGCTCCCGTTCCCGGCCCCGCAGGCCGGTCAGGAGCACGCGCTGTTCACCGCCCGGGACGCCCGCTTCCACGACCTGGTCGCGGCCGGCGCGGCCAATCCGCTGCTGCGGGACGCCATCACCCGGCTCCACGCGCACCTGCACATCCACCGGCTGTACTTCCCCTACACCGAGACCCACAGCACCCTCGGCGAACACGACCGGGTGGCGGCCGCCGTCGGCAGCGGCGACCCGGCCGGCGCCGAGGCCGCGATGCTCGCCCACCTGTCCGCCGCCCGCACCCGCCACCTGCGGGTCTTCGACTGAGACGATCGTCTGAGACGGCAGGATCGTCAGGGTCAGGCGGCGCGGGCTCGCTTCTGTTCGTACATCCGGGCGTCCGCGGCCGCGATCAGGTCGTCGGGCAGGACGATGCGGCGTTCGGTCCAGAGGACCGTGCCGACGGCCGCGGTCACCCGCAGCGTGCGGCCCGACCAGGGGACCGGTTCGGCGATGCCGTCGGCGACCCGGTCGGCGATGGCCCGGACCGTGGCCGGGTCGGCAGCCGTGCAGAAGATCAGGAACTCGTCACCGCCGATGCGGGCCACCACGTCACCGGGCCGGACCGCCTCGGCGAGCCGGATCGCCGTAAGCCGCAGGATCGCGTCGCCCGCCTCATGCCCGTGCTCGTCGTTGACCGGCTTGAAGCCGTTCAGGTCGCAGTAGATGAGCGCCAGATCCCCGGGCGCCCCGGCAGTGTGCGCGGTGATCGCCGTCCGCATCACGGTGAACAGATGCCGCCGGTTGACCAGACCGGTCAGCTCGTCATGGGTGGCCTGATGCACCAGGGCCTGTTTGAGTTTCGAGATCCGGATCAGCACCAGCGGGATGCTGAGCAGCGGCGCGACGGTGAGCAGCGGGCCGTCAGCGGGCTGGCCGAGCAGTTGCGCGAGCCCGCCGCAGAGCGGGGTCAGGATCAGGGCGGCACCGAGCCGGCCGAGCTGCAGCTTCGGGGTGGACTGGGCGAGCCGGGCGGCCGGTTCGCTGAGCTGTTTGACGCTGGGGTGCAGCCCGGCCGCGCCGAGAGACAGATAGCCGACGGCGAAGAACAGTGCCGGGAGCTGCGACTTCTCGGTGGGGTCGCCCATGTTGACCAGGGAGATCCCGAGGATGGTGAACCCCAGGGCGAGGAAGAGGAACCGCAGGCAGGCTTTCGCCGGGCTGTTGCGGGACACCCGTAGCAGCGAGCCGCAGATGCCGAGCAGCACCAGGAGCTGGGTGAGTACCAGGAACTGTCCGGAACCGCTCATCCCGAGGTGCAACAGGCGCGGGCGGAACACGAACTCCCATACCGGCGAGGCCAGGGCGATACCCCACACCGCGGCGTCGATCGTCCCGCTGGTGTCGCGGGGCGCGTGCCGGAACACCACCATCAGGCTCGCGGCCAGCAGGAAGACGTAGCCGCCGAGTTGCGGCCCGACGACCAGGGCGTCCGGCGGCGGACCCTCGCCGGGGACGAGCGCCGCGATCAGCCAGGCGGTGTTGTTCACGCTCAACAGCAGCAGCGCGATGACCACCAGGAGCCACGGGCGCTGGTCGGCGACCCGATGGCGGCGCAGGCCGGCGGCGATGGCGATCGCGGCGAGGAGTCCGGAGAGCAGCATCAGGCCGTTGCGGACCGCCGCGTTCCCGACTACGTAGCCGACGGCGAAGACGGTCGCCAGGACGGCATAGCCGACAGTGACCGGTCGGCACAGGTCCCGGCCGGTCCGGGAAATCGTCGGCAGGTCCACACGATGTGCATCGTCGCCGGTGGCCGGATCATGAGGGTTATCAGCGGGAGGGCAGCCCCAGCTCGGCGGCGACCTCCTCGGGATGGTTGCGGATGGCGCCGGCGAAGGACATCACCGGATCCCGTCGATGATCGCCAGTTCGTCGTCGGTCAGGGCCGGGAAGCTCAGCGCCTGGATGTTGTGGTGGTCTCCGGCCAGGACAGAATCGCCACTTACGGCGACTCCGAAGGCGACCAGGCCCAGCGCTACGCCCGCACCCGCGAATTCCTCCAGCTCACCCGCAGACTGTGGACCGAGCAGAACGTCACCTTCCACGGCGACCACTTCCAGGTCACCGACTCGACCGTCGCGGTCCGCCCGGCCGTCCGCGGCGACCGGAGACACCCGAAGCCGAAGCCAAGGTCCAGCAGACGGCCGCCGGAGCGATCGCCCCGAACCGCGACATCCGCACCACCGCCGTCGGCCAGCAGCGCCTCTTCGACCTCGCGGCCCGCGGCGAGGTCCTCGACGACAACCTCCACACCACGCCCAGCAGGTTCGGCGGCGGCGCGGCCACCACGTGGCTGTTCGGCACAGCTGCCGAAGTGGCCCTCTCGCTGCGCCGATACCAGGCCCTCGGCATCTCCCACTTCGTCCTCTCCGACGCCCCTTACCTACCGGAGATCAAAAGACAGGGAGATCAACTGCTACCCCTTCTCGGTACGGACGTCTGAAGTCCCGCCCCGTCCCCGCGACGCCGGCGTGCCCTCCCGGCCGCAGACGCGGCCGCCGGGGCATGCCGACGCCCGCGCGGTCACCCCGCCGGTCACCGCAGTTCGGGAAGCACCTTGCCGGCGAACGCCTCGATGAACGGCAGCAGGTCCTGACCCACGTGGTGCAGATAGATCCGTTCGAAGCCGAGCGCCGCGTAACCCTTGAGCCACTCGACGTGCTGCTCCAGGTCGGCGGAGATGTTCACGACCTTCGCCACCTGGTCGACTGTCACGTTCTCGGAGACGACGTCGAACTCCTCGGCGGTGGCCAGGTCCCAGCAGACCGGCGGGACGAAGATGTTGCTGCGCCACTGGTCGTGCGCGATCGACTCGGCCTCGTGATGGGTGGGCGCCCAGCTCAGGTGTACCTGGAGGCTGATCGGGCCACGGCCGCCGGCGTCCCGGTAAGCGGCGATCATCTCGCGCAGATGCTCCTCCGGGGCGTTCACCGTGACCAGACCGTCGGCCCATTCGGCGCAGGCGCGGGCGGTCTTCACGCTCACCGCGGCACCGATCAGCGGGGGAGTGACCGCCGGGCGGGTCCAGATCCGGGCTCGGTCGACGGTGACCAGGCCGTCGCGGGAGACCTCCTGGCCGTCGAGCAGGTCCCGGATCACCCCGACCGACTCGATCAGCCGGGCGTCGCGAACCTGTTTGCGCGGCCACTTACCACCGGTGATGTGCTCGTTGCTGAACTCGCCGGAGCCGAGCGCGGCCCAGAAGCGGCCCGGGTACATGCTGCCCAGAGTGCCGATCGCCTGGGCGATGATCGCCGGGTGGTACCGCTGGCCGGGCGCGTTCACCACCCCGAACGACAGGTTCGTCGCCTGGAGCGCGGCACCCAGCCAGGACCAGGCGAAACCGGACTGGCCCTGGCGGGTGCTCCACGGCGAGAAGTGGTCGGAGCACATCGCGGCGTCGAACCCGGCGCGCTCGGCCGCGATCACCGCGTCCAGAAGCGCGCCGGGGGAGATCTGCTCATGGGAGGCGTGAATGCCGTACTCGGTCATGCACGTCTCCTTACCCACTCAGTCCGGTGCCACGACCAGGATTCCGAGACACATCTCGTCGCTGGTGCCCTCGCCCCACACGACGTACCGGGACGGCAACTGCTTGAGCTGCGGCAACTGCTTGCGCAGGGTCGCGTCGTGCGTGCACGTCACCCGTACGTTGTCGCCCTTGGCGACTTTGATCGGCTTTGCCAGAGGGGTCAGCGCCTGCTCGTCGAAATTGAACTGCGGTACATCGAGCAGCGTCTGCGCCTTCGGGGTGTCCGGGTTCAGCTCGACCTTGATCGCCTTGCCCAGCAGGTGCATGTGCCCGGCGGCCATGTAGACCGTGCCGCCCTGGTCGATCGGCTGGTCACAGCTCTGGGTGTTGCCCGGTTTCGGGGTACCGCCGTTGTTGCACCAGGCGTTGAGCTGGGACACCTGCTCGGCGGACGGATCGCCGAACCGCTTCTTCACGTCGGCGACCGCGGCCGTCCGGTCACAGAGCGGCCCGCTGCCACCCGGCTCACAGGGCAGCTCGATCGGGGCCATCACCAGCCCGGTCTCCAGGGGCTTCAGAGTGGACTTCGACAGCCGCATCTGCATACCGGACTGGTCGGAGCCGACCGCGCCGTCACCGTTGCCGAGCAGGTTGTAGTGCACCTGCATGACCAGTTTGGCGCCGGGCGGCATGGCGAACCCGAACCCGGCCGGCATCAGGGTCTCACCGGCCCCGGGCGCCCAGTGCGCCACCCACGCGGTCTGGCCCTGCACCCCGCTGTCCCCGAAGCAGGTCCAGCCCTCGCCGTCGGACTGGGCGTCCACTTTCTCGGCCTCTTTGGACTGGGTCGGGTCCAGCCGGTAGAAGATGGCGTGGTGCACGAGCGCCGCGTTCTGCGGCTGGAAGCTACTGCCGGTGAGGAAGGCCTGTTCGGTCAGTTTCGGGTCCACGAGGAAACAGCGGTACTCGTCGGTGCCACCGTTCGGGGCCTTCGGGGTGTACGCCGTCTTCAACCCGACGTCGACGAACCGTTCCCCGTCGCGTAACGCCGTGGGCGGCGGGGCTGACCCGCTGTGTGTGGTGTGCGTGTTGTCCGGTGCCGGTGCGGCGTCCGGTTCGGACTCCGAGCCGCACGCCGCGAGCAGCATCACTGCGGCGAGCGCGGCGGCGGCGGCAGGACGGGCGAACCTCATGGTGGCCTCCCCTAGATGAGAATGGCCCCAATCCTGCCAACCAACACCGGCCACGCATATCCGTAGTAACCCGGACGGGACCCCGTGAATCGATCATCAGGGTCGATCATCTTGAGTGGATCAGAGGTCAGGGAACCCGGCTCGGATTCGCCGTGGGCAACGTCGGATCCGGCACTGTTCCGGTGGTCACGGCCGGTTCCGCGGGGCGCGCCGGCGCGGGTTCGCTGGAGCCGTCGACGCGGGCGAGCGCTAACGCGAGCAGGCAGAAAACAAATACCACGCCGGTGACGGCCAGCACGCTGGCTGTCACCCAGAAGGGTTTCCGGCTGGTCCTGGCGGGCGGTGCGAAAGCAGACTGCGGAGCGAACGCGGGCGTCACCCGGGGAAGATCGGTCTGGGTGTCGGCGGCCGCGACGATGCTCTCCGGATCGCCGAGTCGTTCCAGGATGGTCCGGATCGAGGCCTCGGTCTCCTCACCCTCCGCCTCGGCCCGCGCGATCTCGATGTGCTCGCGCAGATCGTTGACCAACTCCTCGCGCCGCCCGGCCGGCAGCCGGATCGCGGCCTGGTCCACCCGCGCCAGATACACGGCGACCAGGTGATCGGTCTCGGTCATCATCATTTCTCCATTCCCAGGATGCGGTCGACGCCGCTGCGAAAGACGACCCACTCGGTGCGGAAGTGGGTGAGGGCCGCCTCGCCGTCCGGAGTCAGGGTGTAGTAGCGCCGTGGTGGCCCGGCCGGTGCCTCGCGCCACGTGGTGGCGATCCGGCCGTTGCGCCGCAGCCGGGAGAGCAGCGGATACATCGTCCCCTCACTGGTGGTCATGCCGAGCCCGCGGCTCAGCTGCTGAACCAACTCGACGCCGTAGAGCTCGCGCTTGTCGAGAAGCGCGAGCACGCAGTACTCGATGGTGCCCCGGCGCAGGGCCGTGGTCAGTGCCGCCTCATCACTCACCCAGACAAGGTACCTTGCGCCGCAAGGTACTAGCAACAAGAGAAGGGGCCGCCGTGGCGGCCCCTTCTCTGTAAAGGACCTACGAGCCGACGCGGAAGGTGGCGTCCGCCTTCTCGGTGGTGGTGCTGATCGGGTCGATTCGCAGCAGGTAGTTGTAGTGCCGCAGATAGCGGGCCGGGTAGTTGTACGACTGGAACGACGACCAGGAACTGTCGGCCAATCCGGCCACCTGCTTGAACGTGGCGTCCGCGGCGAACGCGGCAGTGCCGTCGTTGGCGGCGAGCACTCCGTCGTACGCGTAGTGCCGCAGGTAGTAACCCGGATAGTTGACCGACTCGAACGAGACGTAACCGGAACTGTTGGCCAGGCCCGGCACGACCCGGAACTGGGAGTCCTGGACCGGGCTCACACTCGCGTCGATCCGCACGTCGAAGTTGGAGTGCCGCACGTACCGGGTCTGGTTGTTGTACGACTGGATCCGCCGCAGCACCGCCGACGGGCCCCACTTGGCCAGCACCCGGGTCTCCTCGGCGGCGGTCAGGTTGAGGATCGACCCGTGCCGTTTGGTGGTGGTGCCCAGGCTGTAACCGGTGCGGGTGGTGAAGTTCGTGGCGGTACCCAGGTTCGTCGAGCGGACCGGCATGTAACCCCGGCCGGTCGCGTACTGATCCACCCACAAATTCCATTCGTTCTGGCCGTTGGTCTGCGCCCACATCGGGCCCTCGACGACGTTGCCGCCGGTGGCGCCGTTGGAGATGCCGAGGTGCTGCAGGTCGCCGATCTTCGTCCAGGTGCCGAGGATCGTGTTCGAGCCTTCGATGGTGATCTGCCCGTCGGCCGACGCCCGGTAGTAGCGGTAGCCGCCGAGACTGTTCGCCACCTCGACGATCTGGGTGTCGATGATGCCCTGCCCGGTGCCGCGGTCGATGTAGAGCTGCGGGGCGGTCACGGTGCGGAAGTCACTGGTCCGGACGTACCAGATGCGGTGTTTGGTGACGCCGTTGAGCAGTGAATTGGTGGCCCAGTAGATGACGTAGTCGCCGGTCGCCGGGTTGTAGATCGCCTCCGGCGCCCACGCGTCACCGGCACCGGAGATGCCACCGGCCACGTTGATCAGCCGGGGTACCGACCAGTTGACCAGGTCGGTGGACTCCCAGACGACCAGGTTGGTGCTGCCCTTGGTGGAGGCGTCGCCCCATGAGGTGCCGCTGGCGATCCGCAGATCGGTGGCGATGATCCAGTACTTGTCGCCGTTGGGGGATCGGACGATCGCGGGGTCGCGGACGCCCTTGGTGCCGACGGTGGACAGCAGCGCGGGGCCGCCACCGTTGAGGTCGGTCCAGTTCAGGCCGTCCTTGCTGTGGGCGAGGTAGATCTGTTCGCCGCGGGTGGACTCCCCGATGAAGTGGGCCATCAGGTAGCCGGTGAACGGGTCGAGGGCGCTGGCGGGGGCGGCCAGGCCGGTGAGGACGAGGACGAGGGTGGCCAGGATGGTGCTGATGCGGGTGAGGACGCGGGGCATCAGATCTCCGAAGATGTTAGCGCTAACGCTACGGGGGAATGTTTCGAAGTGTTGATGCCCGTAACTTCCTTGTCAAGGAATCGTCAGCACTCGATCACATTGACGGCCAGGCCGCCCCGGGACGTCTCCTTGTATTTGTCCTTCATGTCGGCACCGGTCTCCTTCATGGTCTTGATGACCTTGTCGAGGGAGACGTGATGCCGGCCGTCGCCACGCAACGCCATCCGGGCCGCGGTGACCGCCTTCACCGCGGCCATCCCGTTGCGCTCGATGCATGGGATCTGCACCAGGCCACCGACCGGATCGCAGGTCAGGCCCAGGTTGTGCTCCATGCCGATCTCGGCCGCGTTCTCCACCTGCTCCGGCGTGCCGCCCAGCACCTCGGCCAGCCCCGCCGCCGCCATCGCGCACGCCGAACCCACCTCACCCTGACAGCCCACCTCGGCGCCGGAGATGCTGGCGTTGCGCTTGAACAGCAGCCCGATCGCCCCCGCCGTCAGCAGATAGCGGACCACCCCCTCCTTGTCCGCGCCCGGCACGAAGTCCAGGTAGTAGCGCAGCACCGCCGGGATGATGCCGGCCGCACCGTTGGTGGGGGCGGTCACCACCCGGCCGCCGGCCGCGTTCTCCTCGTTCACCGCCATCGCGTAGACGGTCAGCCACTCCATCGCCAGTTCGGCACGATCACCGGCCACCCGCAGTTGCCGGGCGGTCGTGGCAGCCCGGCGACGAACCTTCAAACCCCCGGGGAGTACGCCCTCCGCGTCCAGCCCGGCGTCGATGCAGTCGTTCATCACCTGCCAGATGTCCAGCAGACCGGATCTGATCTCCGACTCGGTACGCCGGGCCCCCTCGTTCGCCAGCATCAGCCGCGAGATCGACAGCCCGGTGGCGGCAGTGGTGTCGAGCAGGGCGGCAGCCGTGGGGAAGAGGTAGGGGACAGGCTGGTGCTCCACACGTACCGCCGCGGAATCAGCGTCTCCCGTCACGAACCCGCCGCCGACCGAGAAGCAGGTCTTCCGCAGCAACTCGGTGCCGTCGGCGCCGAGCGCGGTGAACCGCATCCCGTTGGGATGCCCCGGCAGCGACCTGCGGCGGTGCAGCACCACCTCGACGGTGACCTCCCGGTCGCGCATCAGCCGCAGCCGGCCGTCGGCCCGGATCCGGGCGGCCCGCGCGTCGGCGCCGAGCACGTCCACGGTCTCCGGGGCGTCCCCCTCCAGGCCGAGGACCACTGCTTTCGGTGTCCCGTGCCCGTGACCGGTAGCGCCCAGCGAGCCGAACATCTCGGCACGGACGTGGGCCAGACGGGGGAGGTGGGCGGCCCGGACGGCGAACATCCGGGCCGCGCGCATCGGCCCGACGGTGTGCGAGCTGGACGGGCCGATGCCGATCGAGAACAGGTCGAAGACGGAGATGTGCTGGTCAGAGCTCACGATGCACTCCTTTGTGCGCCGGCGGCCGGGGGTGGGGATACCGGCGGACTTGGTTACGTGAGCGGGGTCGTCCTCGGTTCAGGGCGAGGTACCGCTTGACCCTATGTAGAGTTCCGATAGAGTGGTCGAATGCGGATCACGGTACCGACCGCGCGGGTACTCGCCGCGCTCCTCGCCGACCCCGGAGCGGACCGCTACGGTCTCGAACTCATGCAGTCCACCGGCCTCGCCAGCGGCAGCCTCTACCCGATCCTGCACCGCCTCCAGGGCGCCGGCTGGGTCGAGGCCCGCTGGGAGGAGATCGACCCAGCCGCCCAGGGCCGCCCGGCACGCCGCTTCTACCGCCTCACCGCCGACGGTGCCGTCGACGCCCGGCAGGCCCTCGCCGCGCTGCACGCCCAGACCGCCCTGCCCGCCCCGAGGATCAAGCCGGCCTAGACGCTCGACATCGGGTTCTTGCGGGCCGTCACCGCCGGTAGTCCGTGCCGCCGGTGGTGACTGGTGTGCAGCCAGCGCATCATCGGATACATCACCAGCAGGAACCGGGCGGTCATCCAGGCCCGGGCGTACGAACCCCGCCGCAGCCGGCCGACGTGCTGCGCGTACCCCCGCTCAGTCATCAGCAGGTAGTGCCGGAACCCGGCGAAATCACCCTTGACCCGGCGTGACGACGTGCCGGCCAGCAGCCGCCGCTCATAACGCACCGTGTAACCACCGGCCCGCAGATGCATGCCGAGATCCAGGTCCTCGTGAACCTGCTCGCCGTCGCAGAGCTGCGCCGACACCGCCTGCCAGATCGGCCGCCGGATCGCCATGTTCGCGCCGAAGACCCAGTCCAGACGGCCGTTCGGCACCGTCCAGATGCCGCGGACCAGTGCGTCACCCCGAGCTGCCACCCGCGGCATCGTCACGTCGTAATAGTTGACCGGCCCGGTCGCCGCGTCCACCAGCGGATCACCGAAGGTGGCCTCCACCTCGGCCAGGTAGCCGAACGGCAGCCGGGTGTCCGCGTCGATCCGCACGATCACCTCACCGGTCGCCGAGTCGAGACCCCGATTGCGGGCGTGCTGCACTCCCTGAAGCGGCTCGTGGAGCACGATCACCCGCCCGCGGAATTCATGCAGGATCTCCGCGGTCCGGTCGGTCGAATTGTTGTCGACGACGATGACCTCGTCAGCGGCCCGGGACTGCGTCAGAACGGCCTCCAGGCACGGGCCGATCATTGATTCTTCGTTGTATGCCGGAATGACTACGGAAATGCGCGGCCGGACCATCGTTCCTCCGAGAAGTCTATTGGCGAGGATGATTCCGTGCTGGTGGTGAAGGGGGAAACTGATGCCGGGCGACGAGTGGGTGGCAGTTTGATGAGCGGCCGGCGACCGGTAAGGTCTGTCGATGCGCGGATCATGACGCGCCGATTAAGACGCCCCTAAGTAAAACTTAAAACAATTGAGGAAAAGGACATGCGAGCCCGGAGAACCCTGCTTGCGGCATCCATTGCCGCACTTGCCGCTTTTGTCATGGGAGCGTGCTCACCGGCGTCGTCGGAAGTCGCTGCTCCGGCCCCTGGCGAACAGGTCGCGGCCGAAGGCTCGCTGCCACCCGGCGTCGCCGCGTCCGGTGCCCCGGGCGCGGTGGGAGCGGCCGGGGCGAACCCCTCGGTCTCGGCTCCGGGGCCCGCCGCTTCGGCTCCGGTCTCGGCGTCGGCCGCTGCCGGGGCCAAGACCGCAGCGACCGCCGGTGGATGCGCCCGCAAGGTCGCCGCCAAGCCGGTCGCCAAGGTCACCACGGTCAGTCTGCCGTCCAAGGTCACCGGTTACGGCGGCGAGGGCGACACCGAGAAACTGCCGATGTCTCTGGCCGCCCGCCCCGACGGCACCTCGTGGCTGGCCTGGCTCGGCACCGACGGCAAGGTCTACCTCGGCAAACTGGGTTGTGACGACAAACTGGTCGGCAAGCCCACCAGTTTCGTCGGCATCGACCTGCAGGACGTGCAGGCCGACGCGACCGGCGGCGTCATCCTGCTCACCCGCAAGGGCACCTGCGGCAGCGGCCCGCTCTGCGGCGGTGAGTCCAGCCCCTGCAACACCATGCACATGGTCCGGTTCGACAACAACGGCCAGCAGGTGTGGCAGCGCCAGGTCACCAACCTGACCGCCAGCCGCACCGGCTACTCCGACGGCGCCCGCTTCGTCTGGTGGTACCAGCACCACGGCCGGCTGGCCACCAACGGCTCCGACTGGGCCGCCTACTTCGGCGTCGCCATCACCGTGAAGAACGGCAGCTGCGTCGACATCCACCAGGGCGACCGCATCCAGGTCGTCAACAAGAGCGGCAACCTGGTCGCCGGTCACAAGGACGCCGCCGAAGTCGGCTGCAGTCACGCGTGGACGTCCCGGATCGTCTGGGACCCGCGGACCAAACGTTTCGTGACCGTCTGCGCCACCGACAACGGCTGCCGGATCGCTCAGCCCAACCCGTACCGCACGGTAGCCGCCGGAACCTGCGACGGCACCCTCTTCGGCGGCGACCTGGTACTGGCCAAGACCAAGGGTTACTGGACCGCGTGGAGCCAGGGCGGCACGATCCGCCTGGAGAAGTTCACCACCGGCAAGTCCACCACGTCGATCAAGACCGGCATCGCGTCGAAGCATCCGCACCTGGTCGCCTACGGCACCAACCGGATGCTGCTGTCCTGGCAGTCCGGCGCGTCGATGGCCGCCCAGGTCTACGACGCGTCCACCGGCAAGACCGTCGGCGCCCGCCTGACGCTGTCCGCCAAGGACCACGACTACCAGGCGTTCAAGCCCTACACCGACGGCAGCGCCGCCTACCCCGCCACCGGCGGCACCACCAGCACCATCAAGATCGCCCGAGTCCTACCCCAGTCCTGACTTCCCGGCCGCCCGCACCCATGCGGTGGGGGCGGCCGTCCTCCCGGTCCCGGTTCTCGAAGATCAAAACCGGTCTCTGGTACGAATTCCACACTCCCCAACCGCAGCACCCCGGCCGTGGCGAAACGCGAGCCAGGCGACCGGCCCGGCGGGCGCGGGGCGGCCGTGCCGGTCGCCTGGCTCGCGGGGTCAGGGCGGGACTTTGGGCAGGCGTACCAGAAAAGGGTCTTGAAGTCTGCCGGGCCGGGACGCGCGGGTCAGGTGGTGATCGGGGTCCAGGTTGCGTATTTGGGGTCTCGGTTGTCGCCTGAGGAGCGGCCCCGGAGACGGCGGTTGATCCACGGGAGGACGTGCTGGCCGTAGTAGCGGGCCTCGGCCAGCAGGCCGCCGGAGCTCGTGGGGGTGGACGGGTCCAGGATGTGGGCGGCTGTGGCGTGGCCCAGGCCGGCCAGGACCAGGCTGGCGACCCGGCGGTGGCCGTTGGTGTTCAGGTGCAGGCGGTCGGCGGACCAGTAGTCGCCGCGGCGCAGTTCGCGGTCGCGGAAGCAGTCGACGAACGTCACGTTGTCGTAGCGGGGCAGGATTGCGGCGACGGCGGCGGTCAGCTCCTCGCCGCGGCGGCGGAACGTGCTGCCGAACGGGATGTGGTCGGCCGGGTCGGCGCCGCTCAGGACGACCATGTGCACGCCGGTCCCGGTGGCGCGCTGCAGCGCGTGCTCGGTCAGTTCGACCAGGTGGGCGATGGTGACTCCGCGGCGCAGCATGTCGTTGCCGCCGCCGTTGAAGGAGATCATCGTCGGTTTCGGGTCGAGTGCCAGGGCTGCTTCCAGCTGATCGTGCACGATCGGTGCGAGGAGGCGGCCACGGATGGCGAGGTTCGCATATTCCACCGTCTCGCCCTTCTCGGCGAGGGAGGCGGCGAGGCCGGAGGCGACCAGGTCGGCCCAGCCGCGCTCGGTGCCGTCGGGCTGGGTGTCGCCGAGGCCCTCGGTGAAACTGTCGCCGATCGCGACGTAGCGTGTCATGTCGTTCTCCCCGCTGGTGATTGCCCCCGAATCTATCCGATCGGTCGGTCGGATTGTTGGGATGGCGGTCTACGTCACTTCACCACCAGCGGGGTACGTGGATCGATGTCAGGCGGGCCAGTCGACGCTCAGGTACTGGGTCTCCTGGAACTCGCGCAGGCCCTCGCGGGCGCCCTCCCGGCCCAGGCCACTCTGCTTGACGCCGCCGAACGGGGCCGACGGGTCGGAGACGAGACCCCGGTTGACGCCGACCATGCCGGCGTCGATCGCCTCGCCTAGCCGGAGCGCACGCAGCAGGTCACCGGAGTAGACGTAGGCCGCCAGGCCGTACTCGCTGTCGTTCACCAGATCCAGCAACTCCTCGTCGGTGGACCAGGTGGTGATCGCCGCGACCGGGCCGAAGATCTCCTCCTGCAGGATCGGCGCGTCGGCGGGTACGTCCACCAGTACGGTCGGCGGGTAGAACCAGCCCGGCGCGTCCGGAGTCGTGGTCCGGTGGCTGATCCGGGCACCGGCGGCGACCGCCTCGTCCACCGACTTCGTCACCCGGTGCAGGGCGGTCTCGCTGATCAGCGGCCCGATCGCGGCCCCGTCGGCCGCGGGGCCGACGGTCAGTTTCTCCACCGCGGCGCCGAACCGCGCCACGAATTCGTCCCGCACCGCCGTGTGCACGTAGAACCGGTTCGCCGCGGTGCACGCCTGCCCGCCGTTGCGGAACTTGGCGATCATCGCCCCGGCCACTGCCGCGTCCAGGTCCGCGTCGTCGGCGACGACGAACGGCGCGTTGCCACCGAGTTCCATCGACGAGTTCACCACCCGGTCCGCGGCGTGCCGCAGGAGTACCCGGCCGACCTGCGTGCTGCCGGTGAAGGAGATCTTGCGGACCCGCTCGTCGTCCAGCCAGGCCCCGACGACACCGGCCGAGTCGGAGGTGGTGACCACGGTGATCACGCCGTCCGGCAGCCCGGCCTCGGTGAGCAGGCGGGCGATCGCGAGGGCGGTCAGCGGGGTCTCGGCGGCCGGTTTGACCACCGCGGTGCAACCGGCGGCCAGTGCCGGGCCGATCTTGCGGGTGATCATGGCGGCCGGGAAGTTCCAGGGCGTGACCAGGGCGGCCACCCCGACCGGCCGGTGCGTGACGAGGGTCCGGGTGCCACCGGCCGGGGACTCGCCGAAGTCCCCGCCGGGCCGCACCGCCTCTTCGGCGAACCAGCGGAAGAACTCGGCGGCGTACGTGATCTCGCCGGTCGCGTCGGACAGCGACTTGCCGTTCTCCCGGGTGATCGTCTTCGCGAGTTCGTCACGGTCGCGGATCATCAGTTCGTACGCCCGGTGCAGGATCTCCGAACGCCGCCGGGGCGGGGTCTTCTTCCAGGACTTGAACGCCTCGGCAGCCGCGTCGACGGCCTTCAACGCGTCCGGGATGTCGTTGTCCTTCACCGAGTCGATGGTTTCGAGAGTGGCCGGATCGATCACCGGAATCGTCATCGGGCTTCCTCCAGAGCGGTAGCGATCACGTCGAAAGCGTCGTCGAGCAGGGCGTCGCTGATCGTCAGCGGCGGCAGGAAACGCAGCACGTTGCCATAGGTACCGCAGGTCAGCACGATCACACCCCGTGCGTGTGCGGCCTTGGCGACGTCCTTCGCCAGCTGGGGGTCCGGTACGTCGCCGCCGGACTGGACCAGTTCGACGGCGAGCATGGCTCCGCGGCCCCGTACGTCGCCGATCCGGTCGTCCTTGATCTTGTCAAAGCGTCCCTTGACCAGGGTCTCGATCTCGCGGGCCCGCTCGACCAGCCCGTCCTCTTCGATGGCCGCGATGGCCGCGAGCGCGGCGGCGCAGGCGATCGGGTTGCCTCCGTAGGTGCCGCCCAGGCCACCCTCGTGCGGCGCCGACATGATCTCGGCGCGGCCGGTCACCGCGGACAGCGGCAGCCCGCCGGCGATGCCCTTGGCGGTCACGATCAGATCCGGGACGACACCCTCACGCTCGGAGGCGAACATGTCGCCGGTGCGCGCGAAACCGGTCTGCACCTCGTCGGCCACGAACACCACGTCGTTCGCCCGGCACCAGTCGGCCAGCGCCGGCAGGAACCCCGGGGCCGGTTCGATGAACCCGCCCTCACCCTGCACCGGCTCGATGACCAGGGCGGCGAGGTTGTCCGCGCCGATCTGCTTCTCGATCTGGTCGAGCGCGCGGGCGGCGGCCTTGCGGCCGTCCAACACCCCGTCGCGGTACGGGTAGGAGCCGCTGACCCGGTACACCTCGGGGGCGAACGGGCCGAACGTGTGCTTGTACGGCTTGTTCTTCGCCGTCATCGCCAGGGTCAGATTGGTCCGGCCGTGGTAAGCGTGGTCGAACACCACGACCGCGTCCTTCTTCGTGTACGCCCGAGCGATCTTGACAGCGTTCTCGACGGCTTCGGCGCCCGAGTTGAACAGGGCCGTCCGCTTGTCGTGGTCACCCGGGGTGAGCCGGTTCAGGGCCTCGGCGACCGCCACGTAACCGTCGTACGGCGTCACCATGAAACAGGTGTGCGTGAACGCCGCCACCTGCTCGGTCACCGCCGCCACCACGCGCGGGTTGGCCGCGCCGACCGTGGTCACGGCGATGCCGGAACCCAGGTCGATCAGCTGGTTGCCGTCGACGTCGACGACGATGCCACCGTCGGCCGCCGCCACGAAGACCGGCATCGTGGTGCCGACACCACTGGCCACCGCTGACACTTTGCGGGCCATCAGTTCCTGGGATCGAGGGCCGGGAAGTTCGGTCACCAGCCGGCGCTGCTGCTCAATGCTCACGTGGTCCAGTCTCCGGTCGGTCGGCCATGCCCGTCTATTACCAGATCGGCAGCTAGGCTATGCCGAGGAGGCATGATGGAGCTACGACATGTCCGCTATTTCGTAGCAACTGCGGAAGCGGGGACCGCCAGTGGGGCGGCCGCGCGCCTGCACCTCACCCAGCCCGGACTGTCCCGGCAACTCAAGCAGCTCGACAAGGACCTCGGGGTGCGGCTGTTCGACCGTGTCGGCGGCCGTCTCGAACTGTCGGCCACCGGGCGCTCACTCCTGCCGCAAGCCCGCGACCTGCTGCAACGGGCTGACGCGCTCAAGATCGCGGCGTCGTTTCACGCACAGGGCCGGTTGGAACGGCTGACCATCGGGGCGCCCGCCGTGACACTGACCGACGTCGTCGCACCGTTCATCGCCACCCTGGCTCCGGACGACCCGACCACCGACGTGATCGAGGTGGACGGCTCGTCACCGGGGGAGACGCTGCTGCGCGGCGCCGATCTGGTGATCGGAACCGTCCCGGCGTCGACCCCGTTCCACGAGATCCCGCTGGCGGTGCTGCCGGTCTGGGCCTACGTGCCGGGCGGCCACCCGTGGGCGTCGGCGGGCGGTGTCACCCTGCACGACCTGCTGGACGAGCCGTTGATCCTGCTGCCGCCGGCGTTCACCGCCCGGCAGGCGCTGGACGCGGCCGTCACCGACAAGCCGTACCGGTCACCGATCGAAGCCGCCAACGGCACGGTGGCCCAAGCCCTGGCCGCCGCTGGCCGGGGCATCGCGATCGCCTCCGACGACCCCCGCTTCGACCTGATCCCCCTGGCCGTGAACCTCGGCGACCGCCGTCTCTCGATCCGGCTCCGGGCCGTCTGGGACTCCCGCCACCCGGCCGCCGCCACCCTCGCCGACTTCGCGAGCCGCCTGGGCCGCTTCATCCGAGCCCGCTACGACGCCCCGGAGTCCTGACCCCGGTTCAGGCCTTGAGCCCGTGATCGGCCGGCTGGGTCTGAAGAAGCCAGGCGAGAGGCATCTTCGTCGTCACGTCGTAGGTGCCGTCTTCCTCCAGCGAGTAAAGGGTGACCGTCTGAGCGGTGTCTCGCTCGACCAGCCAATAGCGAGGGATTCCGGCCGCGGCGTACTCCTGCACCTTGGTGGTGCGATCCATAGATGCTGAACCGGGAGAGACGATTTCGACGGCCAGCACCAGGTCGGTCGTCGGTAACCACACGACTCGAGGTTGCGGTGCCGACCAGATCGTCAGATCGGGAATTCGGCCGCCGCCGTCTCCAGCCGGCCCGGGAAGCTTGATGCCGACCGCCTGGAGAAGTTGTTCGCCGGGCCATCCGGCCAGTACGAGCCAGGCGAAGATGCGGCCGGCGATCGCGGCGTGTTCTGAATCGGCCGGCGGCATTACCGACAGGGCTCCCTCGGGGCTCAATTCGTACCGATGCCCGTTCGGGTCGGCGGCGTTCATGGCCGCAAGATCATCGAGCGTGATGACGGGGGGTAGATACCTACCGAAGGTCTCAGCACTCATGCGGCCATACTAACTAATAGCGGCCCTGAGGAGCCTTGACGATGCCTCGAAAGTGTTGGCCTTGATCGGCGTGAGCGTCGGTTCGCTGCTTCGAGAAGCTTCGATATGGTGGGTCGATGCGGGATCGGTTGCTGCCGTTGCTGGCGCTTGCGGGGGCGGCCTTCTGTTACGTGGCCACCGAGACGATGCCGATCGGGATTCTGACGCTCGTCTCGGGGGATCTGGGTGTCACGCCGGCGGCGGTCGGGCTGCTGATCACCGGGTACGCCGTGACGGTTGCCGTGGTGACCATTCCGTTGACGTACGCCGCCCGGAATGTGTCTCGTCGGCGGTTGATGGTCGGGCTGCTGGCCGTGCTGGTGCTGGCGAACCTGGTGTCCGCCGTCGCCGGGTCCTACGCCGTTCTGCTCGGCGCCCGGCTGCTGGGCTCGCTCTCCCAGGCGATCTTCTGGGCCGTTGTCGCGCCGGTGGTGACGGCCATGTTCGACGTGGCGGTCCGGGGGCGGGTCAACGCCGTGGTGTTCGCGGGGGCCTCGCTCGGGCCGATGCTGGGTGTGCCGGCCGGTACCTGGATCGGTCAGCTGTACGGCTGGCGGGCCGCTTTCCTGGCGCTGACGGTGCTGGCGCTCGCCGCGTTCGCCGCCCTGGCCGTGAGCATGCCGACCGTCGAGATCAGGGCCGGTCACGCGGCCACCGGCACCCGTCCTGACCGGCGGCGGTTCGCGGTTCTGGTCGCCGTGACCACCCTGTCGGTGGCGGGGTTGTACGCGTCGTTCACCTACACCGAGGTGTTCCTGACCGGGGTGACCGGGTTCGCGGCCGCCGCCCTCGCCCCGCTGCTGCTGGCGCGGGGTGTCGCCGACTTCGCCGGGATCGCCGCCGGGGGCTGGGCCAGTGACCGGTGGCAGCGCGGTTCGGTGACCGGTTCGACGGCGGTGCTCGCGGCCGCCCTGATCGCACTCTGGGTGGTGGCCGAATCCCGGCCGTTCACCGCGGTGCTGATGGCGGTCACCGGGTTCGGTATCGGCGCGCTCACCCCGGCGCTGCAGAACCGGGTTCTGGAAGTCGCGCCGGGTAGCACCGACATGGCGTCGGCCGTCAACTCGGTGGCGTTCAACGTCGGCATCGCGGCCGGTTCGCTGATCGGTGCGGCGGTGCTCGACGGTCCGGGCGCGCGGGCCACGGCTCTGGCCGGTGGGCTGCTCACGCTGGCCGCGCTGGCTCTGTTCCTGGCCGAACCGCTGTTCGTGCGCCGTACCCCCGAGGTTGTCCGCAGGTGATCGCCTGGCAAGCTTTGCGCACGTGGAAGCACTGCGGCTGATTCTTCTCCTCATTCACCTGGTCGGTTTCGCCCTTCTGCTCGGCGGCGCCGTCAGCACGCTCGTGTCCGGCAAGATCCGGATCACCCCACCGGTCCTCTGGGGATCGATCATCCAGCTCGTCTCCGGCATCGCGCTGTCGGCCCCGCTGCGCGGCGGCGGCGACCACGAGCCCGACCCGATCAAGCTCGGCGTGAAGGCGCTCTTCGCCGTCCTGATCTTCATCATGGTCTTCATCCCGCGTAAGCGCGAGGAGGTCAACAAGGGCCACTTCATCGGCATCGTGACGCTGACCGTGGTGAACGCCGCGGTCGCCGTGTTCTGGCACTGACGCAGAGCACTGACGCAAAGTCCCGGGCCGCTCCGGCACGACCGGCCCGGGACCAGAATTTACCCGCCTCCACACCCGGCTGTGGAGCGAACGGAAGATCCCGCGGATAGGTGTGATGCGGGCGCCGGAAACGTGCGTGTTCATCCGGGCCCCGGTAGTCTCGCGGAGATTCTCACGGGTAGGAGGCCCGGGAGATCACGCCCACGGCAGGGGCACTGGGTCGCTGCGTAGGATCCTTCGCCGCACGGCTCAACCAAGGGAACCGAGGAGCACGATGCCGCTCACTCCAGCTGACATTCACAACGTGGCGTTCAAGAAGCCGCCGATCGGGAAGCGTGGATACGACGAGGAGGAGGTCGACGCCTTTCTGGACGAGGTGGAATCCGAACTCACCCGCCTTCTGGAGGAGAACGGCGCGCTGAAGGACAACCTCCAGCGCGGTGGTGGCGGTGGCGGCGGCAACCCGGCGGCGACCATGGTTCTGAACAACGAGTTCGCCGACCTGGCCGCTCAGCTGGAGCGTCTGCAGGAGGCCCGCGCCCGGGCCGAGCAGAACGCCCGCAGCGTCCAGGAGCAACTCCAGCGCGCCCGCACACAGGCTCCGTCCGGTGCGCTCCCGGCGCTCTCCGGCGGCGACGACGACCGCAACTCCCGGGTGCTGATGATGGCCCAGCGGACCGCCGACGAGCACATGCGCGACGCGCAGCGCGAGTCCGAGACGCTGATCACGGGTGCCCGCGACAAGGCCGACCAGCTCACCAGTGAGGCGGCGATCAAGGCCGCGACCATCGAGGCCGACGCCCGGCGCAACCACACCGAGGCGATGGACAGCCTGGTGGAGAAGCGTTCCGCGGCCCTCGACGAGATCGAGCGGCTCGGTCAGCTGGCGACCAGTTACCAGGAAGCGCTGACGAACCACGTCACCCAGCAGCTGATGGACCTGACCGCGGCACCCGAGCCGGGTGGCCGCGAGATCTGATCGGAAACGAAGAGCCCGCCCGGTCGACGACCGGGCGGGCTCTTCGTGAACTATGCGGAAGGCTGGTGATCGTGCGGGGCGTGCCCGCCATCGGTCACGAAGGTGCCCTGCGGACCGGCCGGGGCCGGCAGTCGCACCGGCTTGCCGGGTACCGGCTTACCGCGAACACCGTTCACCGGCTCGGTCGAGAAGGCGAAGGTGAGCTGGGCGAACGCGATCAGGTCACTGTTGATCTCCAGCGCCGTCAGGTCCAGGTTGTCGATGGTGTCGCCGGGCTGGTGGTAGTTCGGGTCGAACGACGCGCCGGCCGTACCACCCCAGATGGCCGCCTGCTCCTCGGTCTTGACGACCTCGGCGCCGGTGAAGAGGCCACCGGACGGGATGCCCGCCTCGATGAACGCCTGGTAGTCGGAGCGGCCGGAGAACTCGGCGTCGTCGTACGGCAGCTTCTTCCAGGTGTAGTACGACTCGAACAGTTCCTCGATCGCCGTCGAACCGGGCGGCACCACGACCGGGGCCGGGAACGACGACTCGTCCGCGTCGTACACCTGGAAGATGTAGTTCGGCGAGCCGACCATGTCGTAGTTCAGGTACAGCGCGATCTTGTCCTTCTCCGCCTGGGACAGCTCGGCGACGTACGCCGCGGAGCCGAGCAGGCCCTCCTCCTCGGCGCCCCACCAGGCGAACCGCAGCGAGTTCTGCGGCTTGCTCTTGGCCAGCGTCAGCGCGGTCTCCAGGATCGCCGCCGAACCGGAACCGTTGTCGTTGATGCCGGGGCCCTCGGTGACGCTGTCCAGGTGCGAACCGGCGAACACCACGTTGTTCTTGTTCCTGCCGGGCAGGTCGGCGATCACGTTGACGTCGGTCCGGGTCTCCGGCGGCAGTACCCGCACGTGCGCGGTCGAGCCGGCCGCGGCGAGGGCGGCGCCGTCGGCGAAGCTGGCGCCGACGACCGGGATGGTGACGCCGGGGTCGTCACCGAGGGTGCCGACGATCAGGGTCTCCCGGGTCGGGTTGTTGCCCTGGTTGAAGATGATCACGGCTTCGGCACCGGCCGCCTGCGCGTTCTGCGCCTTGACCACGAAGGAGCAGGCCGCGCCGTCCGGTGTGGTGCCACCGCGCTGGATCAGGGCGATGTCGTTCGGGCCGCTGAAGTCCAGGGTGGTGAAGTCGTCCGCCGAGCAGCCGCTGGTGGTGGCACGGTCGCCGGTCAGGTTGACGTCGACCGGGATGACCGGGCCGGTGACGTCACCGGACGGGGCGTTGGTGAAGGAACCCGACCCGTACGACGCGCTCACCGGCGTCAACTGCTGCAGCAGCACCGGGAAGTTGAACTGGAACTCGAACGGGTCCAGCGTGACCTTGTAGCCCGCCTTGCGGAGCAGCCCGGACACGTACTTGACGCTGTCCGCGTAGCCCTTCGTGCCCGCCGCCCGGGTGCCCGGGTAGTTCGGGTCGGTGCTGCGGTCGGCGATCCGCTGGAATGCTTTCAAATGGTCCAGCACGCCGTCGAGCGTCACACATTTCAGCACTTCAGCGTACGTGTCGTTGGCCTGCTTCGCGCATGGGTCGCCCTTGCCGCCGTGCCCGTGACCGCCTGCCGAAGCCGCGGACGCCGGAGCGACGGTCAGCGCGGTGATCAGAACGGCCGCGCCGACCGCCCGTAGCGATCGCCGCCGGGTGGGCGTGGCGTCGTCGTGACTCATCTACGAAATCCCCCTGTCCATTTCGGAACTCCGGGCACACGCTAGTAAAGGCACGTGTCGATGGCTAGAGGGGTGGGTGATAGTCCGCCATCAGTTAGTTGACCTGCCCATTCATCGATCCCTTTAAGTCCGGAAAATCTACCGCGATTGCAGTACGTCAGGTGACCGCGCTGGGACGACGACTTCCCGGCGCCCGATGACGAGGCTGTATCCCGTGACGACGACAACCGCGGAGAAGAGCGGTCGGCGCCCGGTACGAGCGGGCTTGCTGCTCGTGCTGGCCGGCCTCGGAGCGGTGATCGCCCTGCGCGGACGGCTGCCGGACCCGGGAGAGACCCTGGCCGTGCTCGGGGCGGTGGACGGCTGGTGGGCGGCGGCCGCCGTGGTCGCGGCCCTGGGCTCCCAGCTCGCCTTCGCCGACCAGCAGCGACGGCTGCTCGCCGGGTTCGGGGTGCGGGTGCCGGCCGGGCGGGTGATCGCGATGACCCTGGGCCGATCGGCGATGAGCATGACCCTGCCGGCCGGGTCGGCGGTGTCGGCGGCGTTCGCGTTCCGGATCTACCGTCGGTACGGCGCGGCCACCTCGGTCGCGGTCACCGTCACCGCCGTCTCGGGGCTGCTGTCGATGGTCGCGCTGGCCCTGCTCTACCTGGCCGGATGGCTCGTCTCCACCCCGGCGGCGGTGCCGTGGGCGATCCTGGGCGCGGCCGCCGTACTGCCGCTGTTGTTCTGGGGTCGTGGTCTGCTGGCGAAGGTGCCACGCCAGGTCTGGACCGGCGGGCTCGGTGCGGCGGTGGTCAACTGGGCGCTCGACATGTTCTGCCTGGTCGCGGCGGCCGCGGCCTGCCAGGTGACGCTGGGGTGGTGGGAGCTGGCGCTGATCTATCTGGCCGTGCAGGTGGTCCGGCAGGTGCCGCTGACCCCCGGCGGGGTCGGCCTGATCGAGGCGAGCATGCTGGCCGGGCTGATCGCGGCCGGGATGCCCGAGGTCACCGCGGCGGCCGTGGTCCTGCTCTACCGGCTGGTGTCGTTCTGGATGATCCTGCCGATGGGCCTGGCCGGCTGGCTGGCGATCCGCGACCGGAAGCCAGAAGTCCGCACCGAGGCTTAGCATCGGCGGCATGGCTATCGCTCGCTACCCCACCATCGTGCTCGACTGCCCGGACCCGGCGGCGCTCGCCCGGTTCTACGGCGAGATGCTCGACTGGAAGATCGAGATCTCCGAGGACTGGGCCGACATCCGCGCCGACTTCGGTCAGTGCGTGTCGTTCCAGCAGGTCGAGGACTTCCAGGCGCCGGACTGGCCGGGCCAGGGCAAGCCCCAGCAGATGCACCTGGACGTGATGGTCGACGATCTCGACGTGGCGGAGACGGCGGTGCTGGCGCTGGGTGCGGTCAAACACCGGCATCAGCCCGGCACCACGTTCCGGGTCTTCCTCGACCCGGCCGGACACCCGTTCTGCCTCTGCGTGAGCTGAGCCGGAGGCAGAACGGGCTGATCCGATCAGGCCAGGTTGATCCGGTAAGCCGTCCGGCTGGCGCCGTCCTCACTGGTCACGGTCACGACACGGCTGGTCTTCCGCACGACCACACCGACTGAGGCGTACGGGTCGGTCGCGGTCGCCGTGACCACCGCCCGCCCGCTGTGCCGCACCCGGTAGGTGTGGACCGCCGGGTCGAAGCCCCGGATCGGCTTGCCGTCGACCAGGATCGCCGCGGCGGTGGCGTCGGTGCCGACCCCGGGCGCCTGGGCGTAGACCTGAAGCTCGGACACGGTCAGGTACCCGTCCGGCGTCGGCGTGAGCCGCAGACAGAACGTTCCGGCCGGCGCGGCCAGGGAGATGTCGACGACGGTCGAGGTGACCGTGATCGGCGACCCGGTCAGCTCGCACCCGGCGGCGGACGGCACCCCGGCCTGCACGGTCGTGGCGATGCCACCCCCGGACGCGTTGTCCCGGTAGAAGTGCAGCACCGCCCGCCCGGCCGACGACCCCTCGGGCAGGGTCGCGGTGAGCGTCTCGGCCGGGTTGCGACCGGATCCCTTCCAGTTCGACCAGGCCTTGTCGGTGAGGTTGCCGTTGGTGAGACCGGCCGTCGAGTAGCCGCCCTCGGTGAACGACGCGGTCACCGCGACCCCGTCGGCGAGGCCTTCGGACGGCTCGGTGACCTGAACGCGCGCGGTAGCCGGGAGGGTCCGACCGGGAACCACGGTGGCGGTTCCGGACACCGGGACCACGCCCAGC
Organism: Actinoplanes derwentensis; assembly: GCF_900104725.1. Lineage (NCBI taxonomy): Bacteria > Bacillati > Actinomycetota > Actinomycetes > Micromonosporales > Micromonosporaceae > Actinoplanes > Actinoplanes derwentensis. Next base: position 5,169,957 of record NZ_LT629758.1, on the reverse strand, counting down.
GCCGGATATTCGGTGCGCTGCCAGACGACCGGCACGGTGGCCTCACCGCCGTGGCGTCCGAGAGCGGTCACCGTGGCGGGGAGTTCCGGCTGCCCGCCGGGCCAGGTCTTGGCCCGGCCGGGGACGGTCGTGGTGAAGACGTCGACGGTCACCTTCGCGGTGGCCGGGACGGCCTGTCCCAGCACCCCGGTCGCGGTACCGCGCACCAGCACGGTGCCCGGCTTGCGCCACTTCGACGCAGCCGGCCGGGTCCAGGTGACCGGCAGGGCGCGGCGTTCGCCGCTGGGCAGAACAGTGGTCACGGTCGCCGGGAGCGCGGGTGCCAGGCCGGGTTCGGTGTGGGCGAGAGCGGTTTCGGTACGCCCCACCGTCTCGTCCTTGAGCGTCCATCGCTGGTTCGCGGCCGAGGTGGGCAGATAGGTGCCGACCGGCGAGCCGTCCGCGGTGGCTTCCCCGTTGACGTCCAGCAGCCGCCGGCCCCCGAGGTTGACCAGTGTGTACGTGCCGTCGCCGGTGGTCGAGAAGACCCACCGGGCCCCGTCGTCGACGGCACCGGCCGTCTCCGTGACGGCCTCCCCGTCGCGGACCGCGAGCCGCTGCCCGCTCGCCGCGTTGATCACCTGGTACCGGTCGGAGCCGGCCGGCTGCACGGTCCACAACTGGTCGGCGGCGGTGGTGCTGTTGGTGCGGATCGCCACGCCGGTGCCGGCCGGGGTCAGCGAGCGCCCGCTGGCCACGCCTTCGAGGCGGTAGGTGTGGTCGGCGGCCAGGTGGGTGGCGCCGGGGTCGGTCACGCCGCTGACCAGGAAGGTGGTCACCGACTGTCCGGGAACGGTCAGCGTGGCCTTCTTGCCCCTCAGCCGCACCGGAGTACCGGGGACCAGTTTTCCGTCAGCACTGGTGATCACCGGAGTCACCGACGCGGTTCTCGTCGCATCAAATCGCGACAGGTCGAGCGTTACGCTCTCGTCGGTGGTCGCCGGGTTGGTGTGCACGACGGTAGCGCCGGTGGCGGAGACCGCCGCGATGCTCCGGGTCCCGTCGACTTTCACCAGGTGATCGCCGGGGCGAACGTAGTGGGTGAAGTTCCGGATCGTGTCGTACTTGGTGTTGGTCTGGACCGGACATGTCTGCAGCGTGTCCGTCTTGACGCAGTCGAAGGGGACGTGAATCGACCCCCACTGCAGGTTGCCCTCGGCGATCATGTTCTTGGCGTCCTCGACCGGCTGCCACAGCACCCACGCCGACGGCTCCAGTTCCCGCAGGTCGTCGATGATCCGCTGGGCCATCCCGAGGCCCGAGTCCATGCTGGTGAAGTCCTTGCCCCAGCTGCCCTCGATCTCGCTCATCCACAGCGGCTTCTGCTCGGCCTTGGCGATGTCGCGCACGCTGGTGCGCCGCCCGGTGCCGTACGTGTGCACGTTGATCCGGTCGACCGCGTCCCGGGCGGCCTGGGTGTAGCCGTACCAGTTGGTGACGAGCGTTCCCGGGTTGGTCTCGTCGGGCGCCGCGATGGCCCGGTCCGGCGCGACCTCGGTCAGTGCCTCGATCACCGCGGCCTGCAGTGCGGGCCCGGCGTGGGCGCCCTCCTGCCGGCCACCGGTGGGCTGCCCGTCGGCCCCGAGCGTCGTACGCCAGTAGTTGGTGTTGGGTTCGTTGAGGGGTTCGATGGTGTCTACCGTGATGCCGTGCTGCTGCTCCAGGTACTCGGTCACCCGCACCAGATAGGTCGCGAAGTCGTCGAGGGTCTCCGGCCGGATCTGCTCGGTGGTCGGGTCGAAACCGCCGCTCACGTAGCCGCTGACGGTCTGGAACCAGGGCGGCGAGTTACTGAACGTCTCCCAGTGGTCCACGTCGCTCTTGATCCGGTCCACCCACCAGCGCTGGTTCGCGTCGGCGTCCCAGTTCCAGTGCGCCGGGTTCTCCGGGTCCCACCAGTCCTTGTCGGCCGGCGTGTAGTCCGCGGGCGCCTGCCACCAGCCGGGGACGTCGCCGCCGGGCCGCAGGTAGGAGCGCACGGTCGGGGCGTTGCCGCCGCCGATGTTGTAGCGGGCGATGTTGAGGTTCAGCCCGTCGTCGCTGAAGAGCAGGTCGGCGAGCCGGTTACGGATCTCGTCGGGGTAGCCGCCGGTGGCGTGCGAGAGCCAGGCGAGGCTGGTGCCCCAGCCCTCCCACTCCGGCCCGCGGTACGTCGGGTCGATGGTGATCGTGGTGGTCGCGGCCGCGGCGGTGGCTGCCGTGGGGGCCGCGAGACCCGTGACGGCGAGGGCCGCCGTCGCGAGCAGAGCTCGTAACTTCATCGAAGTCCCTTGCATCTGAGGACGGATGTTTACGTAAACATTTAGCGAAGTGGATGTCAACGAGGGTCGCCCCCCGTTGACATCCACTGGAATCAGGCGACGACGCCGCCGCCGTCCAGGCGTTTCGCCCGGACCTGGTGCACGAGCTTGCCGCTCTTCGCGTGCCACACCTTGATCAGCACGCCCTGCTTCAGCACACTGACCTGGAACCGGTAGCCAGCGGTGCCGTCGATCGTGCCGGGCCCGACGGCAGTCGCCACCGGTCCGATCAGCAGCGCCGACGTGATGCCGGTGGAGTCGAACACCCGGCCGTCCGGCAGCCGGATCCACACCTTTCCGGGCGTCTTGATCCCGGCCTTGGCCACGAACGCGAAGTCCGTCTTCCCGGTCCAGCCGCTGCCCGCCAGGTACCGGGCCTTCGGCTGGTAGACCGCCACGAACGGCAGCACACCGCGCGCCGAGGCGCCGTCGTCGTCACGCACGGTCACCGACGGCCGGTAGAGTCCCGGAGCCGTGTACTTGTGCTTGACCGTGCACACCCCGGCGGTGACCGTCCCGTTCGAGGTGCCGCCGTCGCCCCAGGTGGCCGTGCAGGTGAGCACGTCGCGGCCGGCGTCGCGTACCGGAAGCCGGTGCACGATCTCGGTCTTGATCGCGACCGGTGCGTTCGGGGCGGGGTGCCCGCCGCCCGGCACGGTGACCGCCGGCGCCGCGTTGACGACCGTGATCGTCGCCGAGTCCGTGCTGCGCCCGGCCGTCAGCGTGACCGTGTAGGTCCCATTGTCGGCGCAGGTCAGCGTGGTCTTCGCGGCGTGCGGATCGGTGATCACGCAGCCGGCCCCACTGACCGTCCAGGTGGCCCGGTTGGCGGTGTTGGAGACGGTTCCGTTCAGGGCGATGGAACTGCCCTCAGTGCCGCCGGCGTCCGGTCCCGCTGACACGATCGTCACCGGGTCGATGCTCTCCAGGGTCGGCACGACCGGCTTGATCGAGCCGTCGGCGGCGAACTCCAGGCGGTCGATCGTGGTCTCCCGGTGCGTGCCGTCGCCGCCGGGAATCGCGAACCGGTGGTAGGCGATGTACCAGTCCTGGCTGCTGGAGGAAGTGCCCGGGACCTGGACCACCGAGTGGTGACCGGTGCCGAGGATGCCCAGCGACGCGTCCTTCTGCAGGATGACGCCGACCCGGTCGCTCCACGGCCCGAGCGGGGACGTGCCGGTCGCGTACGCCACCCGATAGTCGGCACTGCGGGTGTCGTTCTCCGACCACATGAAGTAGTAGACGCCGTTCCGCTTGATGACGAAGCTGCCCTCGTTGTAGTTCGTGGGCTTGTACGTCTTCACCAGCGCCGGGTCGAAACTGATCATGTCGTCGTTCAGCGGGACCTGGTACGAGTTGCCGTTACCCCAGTACAGGTAGGACTTCCCGTCGTCGTCGGTGAACACCGCCGGGTCGATCATCTGCCCGCTGTAGGTGCCGGCCGGGACCAGTGGGCGGCCCAGGTCGGTGAACGGCCCGGCGGGGGAGTCGGCCACCGCCACACCGAGGTGCTTGCCGGTGTTCCCACTGGCCAGGCCACCCGAGAAGTAGAAGTAGTACTTGCCGTTCTTGGCGGCGATCGTCGGCGCCCACGCGCTGTTGTCGGCCCACGTCACGTCCGGCCCGAGGTCCAGGATCACTCCGTGGTCGGTCCAGTTGACGAGATCTTTCGACGACCAGGCGTGGAATTGCGTACCGGACCAGCCGTCGAACCCGTCGGTGGTGGCGTGGATCCAGAACGTGTCCCCGAAGACCGAGATGTTCGGGTCCGCGTTGAGTCCGGGAAGGATCGGGCTCTTCATCACCAGGGCGCTGACGGTCCAGGTCCGTTTCGCGCCGTCGGTGCCGGTGACCTCGTACGTCACCGGCTTGCTGAAGTCCCGCACGGTTCCGGAGGCCGGGTTGATCGCCGAGCCCTTGGCCAGGGTGAACTCCGGCGCCAGCTTCGTGACATCGCTTCCGGGCTGGACCGGCAGTTTCACCGTGCCCGCGGTGTCGTCGATGATCGCTTCCGCCTTGAGAGCCTCGAGAGCAACCCCACCGATTGATGTCGTACGCCCGGCAAGCTCCAGAATCTCGGTGGCGGGCAGAGCCGTGTCGTAGATCCGGAAGTCGTCGACCTCACCGGCGTAGTACGGATCCGCCGCATAAAGGCTGCGACCGATGTAACCGCTGTAGGACTTCGATGCGTCATACAGATCGGAGGGCTTGACCGTCACCCCCGCCGCGCTCGCGATCTTCGTCCCGTTCAGGTACATCGCCGCGTTCGCCCCGTCCACGGTGACCGCGATGTGCTGCCAGCTCCCACCCGGCAGGGCGGCGCTGTGCGACAGCTTCGACTCGGCCTGCCACGACCCGGCGGTGATCGCCGAGAACAGCACGTTGCTGCCGTTGCGCGGCCCGGTGAACAGGTACTTGTTGCTGTCCGGCCCGAGACTGTAGATCCACTGGTTGACCGTGGTGGACGCGGTCCACTTGGCCCACACCGAGACCGTCACCGCGTTCGCGCCTTTGAGCACCCCGTTCGGGATGGTCGCGTAGTTCCCACCGGACATCTTGAACGAGCCGTCCTGGACCCCGGTGCCCCACGCGGGCGTGTTCACGTAGGTGCCGTTGAAGTCGTTGCCGGAGGTGTCCCGGACGACCGTGCCGCTGGTCTCGTCGAACTGGTACCGCAGCCGCAGGCCCTGCGCCGGAGTGGGCGGCTCCTCGTACTTCGCGGAGATCCGCTGGTACTCGGCGGCCGTCACCGGCAGCACCGTGCCGTGCCGCGGACGCGACGGCAGGCTGTAGGTGGGCTCCGGAGTCCAGACACCCGAGTCCAGGTCGGTCGTCGAGAACGGGACGTAGCCCCGGCCGCCGTACTCGTCGATGAACAGGTACCACTTGTCCTGGGTGTTCGACTTGAAGACCAGCGGACCCTCACCACGAGCGAGAGCACCCGAGCCGATGCACTCGGCTTCCAGGCTCCAGTTCAGGTCGAGCAGGTCGGTGGCCTTCTCCTGGATCAGGAACTTGCTGCACGGCGAGTCCGACGAGTTGTTCCGCTCGTCCTTGGTGATCCGGTGGTAGACCCCGTCGTGCTCGACGATCGTGGAGTCGATCACCGAGTAGCCGGGGTCCTTCCACACCTTCGGCTCACTGAAGGTCCGGAAGTCGCGGGTGGTGGCGTACATCATCCGGTTGTAGGAACTGCCGGTGTGGTTCGGATCCGACGCGGCGTAGAGCTTCGACGCCCAGAAGACCACGTACGCGCCGATGTTCTTGTCGTAGAACGCCTCCGGCGCCCAGGTGTTGCCGGCCGTGTCCGGGGAGACCTTGACCAGGCGCTGATCGGTCCAGTTGACCAGGTCGGTGGACTCCCACACCATGATCGACTTGCTGCCGGAGCGCTGTGACGCGTCCCAGTCCCCGTTGCCGTAGATCTTCAGGTCGGTGGCGATCTGGTAGAACTTGTCGCCCTCCGGCGACCGGATGATGAACGGATCCCGCAGACCCTCGGTGCCCTTCGTCGACGTCAGCACCGGGTTGCCGTTGTTGATCTCGCGCCAGCTCAGCGGGTCGTTGCCGTTGCTGAGCGCGTTGTAGACCTGCTCACCGTTCGCGTAACCCTCGCCGGTGAAGTAGCTGAACAGGTAGCCCTGATACGGCTCCTGCTTCGGCAGCGGCGGGACGACGGCGGTGAAGTCACGGCTCGCGCTGGCCGTGCCGTAGGTGACCGTGGCCGTCAGCGTGACCGTTCTCGCCTCCTCGCCGTGGGCCGGGCGGTGCACCTCACCGGTGTTGCTGATCGTCGACGGCTCACTCGAAACCCACGTCGCCGCTTGCGGCAGGGCCAGGTTTCCGCGTACGTCCGCAAGGTTGTTGATCGTCAACGCCTTGACCGCGGCCTCCGCATTGGCCGCGTCGTCGAAGGCCGCCTTGACCGTCACCTCGAAGGTCTTGGTGCCGGTTCGGCCGCCGCGGGCCAGCGTCGCGGTCAGCGTGGCGTGCGCGTCCGGCTCGCCCGCCGCCGGCCGGAAGACCTTCCCGGCGTCGCTGATCACGTCACCGTCGCTGCTGCGCCAGGTGACACTCGAGCCGTACGTCCCGGCAGCCGGCAGTTTCAGATCAGCGGTGAGCGCACTGACGTCGCCCAGGTCGAGTGCCGCCACGTCGGCTTCGACGGCCGCTTCGTTCGTGTTCGCGGCCAGCTGTTCGACCTCACCGCCGGACAGCGCCCGGTCGTAGACGCGGACGTCCCGCAGCCGGCCCTTCAACAGCCGGTCACCGGTGTAGTTCGACTTGCCGAAGTAGTTCGCGGTCGTCGAACCGCTGCCGATCGCGCTCGGCAGGACACTGATCGCGGTGTTGGTGGCCACCGCGACGCCGTCCTCGTAGAGCGTGCCGGTGGTGCCGGACTGCGTGTAGGTGACCGTCTTCCACGTGCCGCGGGCCAGGTTGTGGCCGTCCGCTGGGCGGGTGTTCTGCTCACCCGACCAGTTGCCCGTCGAGATCGCGTTCCGGAAGCCGTTGCCGGTCGCGAACAGGTAGCCGTTGCCGTATCCGGTAGCCGTGTCGGTGTTGCCGAAGCCGTAGAGGAAGTACGGCGTGGCCTGCGAAGCGTCGATGTTGACGTCGAAACTCACGCTTATCGCGTCAAGCGATTTCAGCAGGTCATCCGGCGCTTTCACGTAGGTGTCGGTGCCGTTCAGCCCCAGCCCACCTGCCCAGGTGGGGGTGCCGGCGACGGTGCCGTCCCGCCCGTTGCCGGACGAGTCCTTGGCCACGGCCCCGGACGACTCGTCCAGTTTGTACCAGAGGACCAGCCCGTCATCGGCGGCGGCCGCGGTCAGGGGTGCGGTCAAGGTGCCGGCCAACATGGCCAGCGCGGTGAGGGGTGTCAACACTAAGGTTCTGCGGCGCCCGAGACGCCTGCTCATCTGCATGGTTCTCCCAGCCGAGGACGACCGCGCACACCGTCCCCGACCGGTGGCGCGTAACGGGGGTGTTGCCAGAGTGTTAGCGCTCACAGCCCCCGCGTCAAGAACTTGTCTGCCACCACCGCCTCCACAGTGTCTTCGTCCCACGTCGATCAACCCCAGCACCCTGGCTCGGAGCATCTGCCGGAAAGCCTCCGCACCGAGGGCACTGTCGGCCGGGTCGGCGACGACGAATCCGTGGCGATCGACGACCGTTTCGCCGAGGCCCTGAACCGCGCCGTCGACATCGCCAGCCAGGGCCGTTACCGGATCCAGCACATTCGGGCTCGCTGCCCTGAGCGGGGTACAGCCGTAATCCACTGTGAACTGATCACTGTGGGCTACGGTAGAATCCCACGGTGTCAGTCGACGTCGGCGTTTCGGGGAAGTTTTCACCTGCTCTGCCAGTCCGGCCGACATGGCGATAACGCTGGCTTCTACCTGCTTCGGTTCTATGCGGTCGAGTGCGGTCTCAAAGCCGCGATCCTCACCCGTATGAGTGCTCGTTCGACTGCCCAGTTGCCCGACCGTCTGCGGAGCCATGATCTTCGTGCGCTCGCGCTGGAGTTGCGGCTCTCGCCAGCCGAGACACGAGGCATCAGTCCGTGCGAGACGAGGGACTCGGCATTTCAACGGCTCGCGCCGAGCCAGGTCCACGAGGCCTGGCGATATGGTGCCCGCCTTTCTCCTACAACGGAGAAGGCATTCGTGGCAGGGTTGGACTCGTTGATCGAATGGTGCCGGAAGGAACTTGGACGATGACCTCCGACGGGACTGTCGTGACGCTGCCCCCGCACCCGACCATCTCTTCACATGGCTCGACGTGGAGCAGCATTTCGCCACGCTGGCAGGGATGAAGGTATGGCCGTCGTGGCTGACGGAGGTCAGTGCCTACTGGGACTCGGTACGCATCCTCGTTCTGCCCGGCACGGAAGATGCCGCGGTATGGGCCTGGCTTCGGCAGGCGTTCGGTCCTCTGACTGCCGACCAGTCCCTCGAAGCCCTCGTGCTCGATCGGTCCGACAGAGAACGCGTTCTCACCGTGACGATCGAGCCCACCAGTGAGCAACCGCGTGAGGTACGAACACCTCGCTGGAGGGATCGACTAGTCACGGCTGACATCGGACGCGCACTGCCCGCTCCCACCGAGAGTCTCCCCGAGGGCCTGGACATCTGCGTCTTCCATTCGTTCAAAGGCGGAGTCGGGCGGACCCTGCACTGTGTGGCCGTGGCTCGAAGGCTCAGCGAGAGCGGACGCCGGGTTCTGCTCGTGGACGGCGATCTGGAGGCACCCGGCATCACCTGGATGGTGGACGCGCGCAGGGCATGCGCATGGACTTCGCCTATGAAGACTTCCTGGCATTGGTGCATGGAAGCGTCGATGACGAGTACAACGAGGCGATCGACCTCGGCGCCAAGTTCCTCGCGAATCAAGAGCTGGACCGGATCCTCATCATGCCCGCGCGCCGTCGCCAAGGCCTTCTGACGCCACCCCGCATCGAGCCGGTCGACCTCCTCACCTCCGATCGGGATCCCTACGTTCTCGGCACGGCCCTGTCCAAACTGGCGACCCGGGTCGGTGCTGACGTCGTACTGGTCGATCTCCGTGCCGGAATCAGTGAGCTCAGCCAACGGCGGGCTGGACCGTCTGGGCCGGCTTGGGAAGTCGTTGGCCGCGAGCTTCGGCTGGCAGCCGGCGCAGGCGACAGTGTTCGTCCTAACCGGGGTTCCGCCGCTGATCTCGTCGGTGCGGGCCATCGTGCCGCCGGTGAAGGTCAGGCACGAGGCCGCGCTCGACTGGTCGCGCCGGATCGTGCTCGACGTCGATCCGGCCGCGAGATCGCAGGAGGTGGTGGAGGCGTTCGAGAGTGCCCGGACTATGCCCGAACAGAGATAGAAAACGCGGTCCGCCATGAAGACGAACCGCGTTCTGACCGGCACTACTTGCTAGTAGCGGGGACAGGATTTGAACCTGCGACCTCTGGGTTATGAGCCCAGCGAGCTACCGAGCTGCTCCACCCCGCGTCGGTACGCCAACCGTAGCCGGTCAGCCGCCGAGTACCTAATCTGCCCTCTGGTCGCCGGCATCGAGGCGATGATGTGGTACGTTCTTCTCGTTGCAGTTTTGATTTCCGTAGACGTTTTCGGCGCCTGTTCGGGTTATCTGTTGCCCCGATCCAGGCGCTTTTCGTTTTTTGGTGTCGGTTCCGACGCGGGTGATCAACGCAGCGGCGTGTGGGTCCGCACAGTGCGGCCTCCATCAGCCTGCGAAGGAGCAGAACATGGCTACAGGTACCGTGAAGTGGTTCAACGCTGACAAGGGCTTCGGCTTCATCGCCCCCGACGACGGCAGCGCCGACGTCTTCGCCCACTTCTCCGCGATCGCGTCGAGCGGCTACCGCAGCCTCGACGAGAACCAGAAGGTGGAGTTCGACGTCACCCAGGGCCAGAAGGGCCCGCAGGCGGAGAACATTCGCCCGCTCTGATCCAGGCTTTACGAAACGGCGGCCCGCTGAATCAGCGGGCCGCCGTTTCGTGTCTGCCATCGGTTGGCCTCACGACGGATGCCTCCGCCGGAGAACAGCCCATGAGATGAACCCGCGGGGGCTGTTCCGGGGCCGGCGGACAACCTCACGGGGTGGGGAACGGGTGGCGGAGGCGGGCGTAGGTGGAACGGTAAGTGCGGGGCCCCAGCGTCGGCAGTAAGAGGTCTCGGAACCACGGGGGTAGGGCTGCCACTCGGGTGAACTGGGCGGTGGCGGTTCGTACCTGGGCTATGCGGTCCTGGCGTAGGGCCGTGTACGCGGCTCCGGCCTCGTCCCACGGGGACGTCGTCAGGACGTCGGCCAGGACCAGGCCGTCCTCCACCGCCAAGGCTGCTCCCTGTGCCCAGAACGGGGCCGTCGCGTGGGCCGCGTCGCCTACCAGGGCGCAGCGGCCGGTGGACCAGGTCGTCGTCCGGATCTGTCGCACCGGGGACGGGAGCGGGTCGGTGACGGTGGTCAGGGTCTGTCGCACCGGGGCCGGGAATCTCGCGAACGTCTCGTGCAAGCCGGTCGGGGCGGTGGTCGTGGCGTAGCCGTAGACCTCTGAGTCGTCCACTGGCGTCAGCAGGAACGCGGCGTCCCGGCCGGACCACAGGGTCCAGCAGTCGATGCCCGGGTTCGGGGCCAGGAAACGCCAGCCGGCGGGGCCTACGACGGGAGGCGGCGCTGTCGGGTCCACGGTGGCCCGGACCAGTGAGTGGATGCCGTCGGCTCCGGCTATGTACCCGTACCGCCGCTGGGTCTGGTCCTGGAATGTGACCCGGCCGGACGGGTGGACCTCGGTCACCTCCAGCGGGCACCGGATCCGGTCGTCCAGGCCCTCGGCCAGCAGGGTCAGCAGCTCGGCGTGGCGGACGCACCTCGGGCGGGCCTCGGGGCCCCAGAACGCGTCCTCGTCAACGGTGAACAGCAGCCGGTCGCGGCGGGTCCGGTACTCCCGGCGGGTGGTGGGGCGGCCCAGCTTCTGCAGGTCCTCGGCCAAGCCCAGGGCGGCGAACGCGGCTATCGCGTTGCCGGGCAGGTTGAGCGCCAGGCCGGAGTCCTCGGTGCCGCGCTCGGCGACGGTCACCGGCACGTCCAGGCGGTGCAGCGCGCGGGCCAGCGCCAGTCCGGCGATGCCGCCACCCACCACGAGTACGTCATCCATGGTGATCCAGAATGCACCTCATCGAGCAGTATCGGTGGGTCAATGCCGAGAACCGGACAGTTACCCGCTGCTGCGAACCGTCAACAGTGTGCGTGGCGGGTGTTCGAATGTGGACGTACCGTTTGTAAATGGCGCTCTGGACGACTCGCAGCCTGCAGTCACTGGTGGACACGATCGGGCCGGCCGGGCGGGCCGAAGCGGTCGCCGAGCTTCGTGCCACCATCGCCGGCCGGGAGCCACGCATCGCCGGTGACATCGCCCTCGCCGACACCGAGATCACCCGCATCGCCGCCGTGCTCCTCGACGACCTCAGCGAACCCCACCTGCTCCAGTTGCGGGCCGTCGACCGCCCGGACGCCACCCGTCTCGCCACCACCCCGACCGGCCGTGACCTGCGCACTCTTCAACTGCGGCACGCCGAGCGGATGCGCCGCCAGGCCGTCGCCGTGCTGTGCGCGGAACCCCCGGACACCGGGGAGTCCACCCACGTCCGCTATCTGGCGACGGCTACCGGGATGCTCGCGTTCGGCGACTACTACGAACTGGTGGCCCTGATCGTGACGTTCCCGTTCGACGGCCCCGGCGACCCGCGCCGGCAGCGCGGTGCCCAGGAGATGAGCATGGCGGTTCAGGCGACCGCCGCGACTCGGGCCCTCTTCGAGGTGGGCCTGACCGCGCCGGTCTTCGACACCGGCTACCAGTCGATGTGGATCCGCCTGATGGCCGACGCCCGCGAGCGCGACCTACTTCCGACCCTGAGCCAGTGGCGCCGCTGGACCCGGTGACCGTCGAAGGACGGCTTGATCAGTTGGGGGTGAACAGGCCCTGGAGTCCGACGATGATCGCGATGATGCCGAAGACCGCGATGAGCAGGGCCGGACCGGACAGGTCGGCGGGCGCGGTGGCCGGGGGTGTGGCGGTGCTGTGCTCCGGCGGGGCGCCGGCGGAGGGCCAGCCGATCCCCGGTGACGAGCTGCCGCCGGCGCTGGTGGCGGGTGCCGGGACCAGGGGCTTCTTGCCGGTCAGTCGGTCCCAGGCGAGGATCACGCCGACCGCTATGCCGACCACCTCGAAGTGGAACAGGCGCGGGCCGGAGATCAGGTGGACGATCAGGTAATAGCCGCCGGCGACCAGGGCGATGATGCCGACCAGCCACTGCCAGCGGGCGATGTGCCCGGTGACGCGGGCGACGGCTGGGAAGCGGCCGAGGATCGGGATGGCGAGCAGCAGCCCGCCGATGATGTTGGCGGCGTCGAGTAGCAGGGCCATCAGCATGGTGGGCCGTCCTCCGATCGTGTTCCGTTCCGAAGCTTAACTTGGAGCGCTCCCAAACGCATGTTGACTAGATCGATATGCGGCTATACGTTCCGTGACATGCGGCGTCGTAGCCTCCTGGGGGCCGCCTCCCCATTGCTGCTCATCGATTCCGGACCGCCGCCACGACCCCGCTGGATCCACACCTGGACCGCCGCTCCGCAGCTCACCGAACGCCACAACCTGCCGCCGGAACCGTTCACCGCCCTGGTGGACACCACCCTGCGGCAGACCGTGCGGGTGTCGCTGGGCGGGCGCCGGGTGCGGGTCCGATTCTCGAACGCGTTCGGCACCGGCGCCCTGCCGATCACGGTGGCCGCCGTCGCCCTGCCGGCCGGTGGCCGGGCCGGAGCGGCGGGGATCGTGCCCGGTAGCTGCCGGCCGTTGACCTTCAGCGGACGGCGCGATGTCATCGTCCCGGCAGGCGCTCAAACCGTCTCCGATCCGGTCGATCTGCCGCTGTCACCCCGGTCGAACCTGACGATCACGGTGCATCTGCGCGCGGGCCCGGAACAGCCGGCGATCACCTCGCATCCCGGTTCCCGGACGACGTCCTGGCTGGCCACCGGTGATCAGCACGCCGCGGTGGAGTTGCCGGGCGCGGTGGCGGCCGACCACTGGTACCTGATCAGCGGCGTCGAAGTGCTCGCGACCGGCGCCTCCGCCCTGGTGGTGCTCGGCGACTCGCTGACCGACGGCCGCGGTTCGACGACCAACGGCAACGACCGCTGGCCCGACCTGCTGGCGGACCGGTGGCGGGATCCGCGGCTGGCGATCCTGAATCAGGCGGCCGCCGGTAACCGCGTACTCCGGGATGGTCTCGGCCCGAACGCTCTGGCCCGCCTGGACCGGGACGTGCTCGCCCTCGGAGGTGCCGCCCACCTGCTGGTCTTCGAGGGGGTCAACGACCTCGGCACCACGGCGGCGTCGGAGGCGGCCCAGCGGCGGGTGACCGGTGACCTGATCGCCGCCTACCGGCAGATCGCGCTGCGGGCGCAGGCGTGCGGGCTGCGGACGTCCGGTGCGACGCTCACGCCGTTCGGCGGCAACATCTACGACGATCCCGCTGGGGTACGGGAGACCGCGCGCCAGTCGGTGAACAGCGCGATCCGGGGCGGGCTGTTCGAGTCGTACGCCGACTTCGACGCGGCGGTCCGCGACCCGTCCGCGCCGTGGCGGCTGCGGCCCGCCTTCGACGTGGGTGATCACCTGAATCTGAACCCGGCCGGGCACGCCGCCCTCGCGGCCGCCGTGCCTACCCGGCTCGCCGGAGTGACGGCCGGGCCACCCACGTGGCGATGAGCGCGACCACACAGAGCACCGCCAGGCTGAGGAACCCGGCCCGGAACGAGCCGGTGGTGTCCTTGACGGCGCCCAGCGCGTACACGAACGCGAAGCCGCCGAGATTGGCCCAGAAGTTGCCGATTCCACTGATCAGCCCGGCGTTGCGATCGCCGAGAACCTGCAACGGCAGAGCGAACAGCGGCCCGAAGTACACCTGGATCGCCACCGAGATCAGTGCCACCACACCGAGGACACCGAGCATGCCGGGTACGTACGTGAGCAGCGTCAGCCCGCCGGTGAGGACGACGAGGGAACCGCCGATGACGAGCAGTGGCCGGTTGATCCGGTCGGACAGGTAACCGCCGAGGTAGTTGACCGGTGCGCTGATCGCCGACGCCAGAGCCGCGACCAGCCCCGCGGCGGCCAGTGACTGCCCGCGATCCACGACCAGATAGGAGGGCAACCAGAACGTGAAGCCCTGCGCGACCGACAGCCGGGTGAACTGGATGACCGCGGTGAGCTGGACGATCCGCTGCCGGAGCAGACCCGGCAGTTCACCGAAGCGGACCGGGGCACCGGACGGCTCCCGTCTCCCGGACGGCCCGGCGAGGTAGCGGTAGAGCGCCACGCTGAGCAGGCCGAACCCGGCGAACAGCACGAACAGCAGCCGCCACCCGAGCGGTCCGACCAGAGCCGGGCCGATCGCGCTGAGCAGGATGTTCGACGAGAAGCCGCCGACCACGTACAAACCCATCGCGGACGCTCGCCGCCCCGGCGGGAACAACTCGGTCATCAGCAGCAGGCCGGGCATGAAGACCAGCGCCCGGAAGACCCCGGCCAAGGCCTGATCGATCAACAGCAGCGGGTACGACTCCAGCACCGCGAACAGCGCCGACAGAAGGTTCAGCCCGAGCATCCCGATCAGGAACAGCCGTCGCGGCGGAAACCGGTCGGCGAGGTAACCCGACGGCACCTGCATCAGCGCGTACGTCAGATTGCTCACCGCCGCGAGCGTCCCCGCCTCGGTGAAGCTGATCCCCAGATCGGTGCGGATCAGCGGCAGGAACAGCCCGATCCCACCGAAGATCAGCCCGATACTGCTCTGGCAGACGACCAGCAGGGTGATGACCGGCCGCCGCCGGGTGGTGTCACTGATCGTCACTCGCGGAGTTTAAGCGGCACCCCGGCCCGCGGCGGATCGGCTCTGTACCGGGGCGGTGTCGTACCCCGCGGCTACCGTGTCGGGCATGCCCGAGACCATCGACCCGACTGGCTACCTGACCCGGCTCGGCCTGCCCGAACTAGCCGGTCACCAGCCCGGCGTGGCGGCCCTGTCGGCGTTGCATCGCGCGCACGCCGAGCGGGTGCCCTATGAAGTGCTGGAGATCCACCTGGGCCGGCCCACCACGGTCTGCCCGCTGGAGTCGGCGCGACGGATCGTGGCCGGCCGGGGCGGCTACTGCTACCACTTGAACGGTGCCTTCTCGGTGCTGCTGCGGGCGCTGGGTTATGCGGTCACCCGGCACGTCGGCGGGGTGCAGGGGCAGGACGCCGAGGCCGGGGCCAGCGGCAACCACCTGGTGCTGACCGTGTCGGGGCTGCCGTCGGCCGAGTCGCCGGACGGACAGTGGCTGGTCGACCTGGGTATGGGTGACGGTCTGCACGGGCCGTTGCCGCTGGTGGCCGGAGTTTACGAGCAGGGCCCGTTCCGGTACACGTTGCGGCCGTCGGAGGCGGAACCGGGCGGGTGGCGGTTCGATCATGATCCGGCGGGGAGCTTCCGAGGCATGGATTTCCGTACCGAGAAAGCCATGATGTCCGATTTTGCCGTCCGGCATGTGGAACTCTCCACCTCGGAGACGTCGGGTTTCGTCCGGACTCCGATGGCTGCCCGGCGGGACGCTACCGGCGCCGACATCCTGCGCGGCCGGAATCTGAGCCGGATCGGTGCGGCTGCCGCGCTCACCGAACTGGTGACCGCCGCCGACTATTTCGCGGCGCTGGACGGCGTCTTCGGGATGACCTTCGACGAGCCGGAGCGGGCGGTCCTGTGGGCGCGGGCGTCCGCCGCGCACGAGCGCTGGCTGCGGGAGCGGACCACCTGAGTTGGCAATGTGAAAGAACCTCTGCTTAGGTAAGGCTTGCCTTATTGGAAATTAACGGAGGTTCAGGCGTGGGGGCACGCGAGGAATCAAGTAGTTCCGTCGTCCTTACCGAGAAGGCCGACATCGATGAACTGGCGGCGGTGTACCGGCGGGTCCACGCCGCCGATCTGCACCTGATCGACCACAGTGATCCGTCCGTCGAGGACCGTCTGCGCTGGACCGCCGAGGCGCCCGGATATCAGGGCGCACTCGGCTACGTGGACGGCCAGCTGGTCGGCGCCGTCATGGGCTGTCCACTCCCGCCGGAGACCCTGTGGTGGCGGGACCTGACCGATGTCCACGATCCCAGCCTCGCCGAGGAGTGGGAAGGGCGCACGTTCGCCATCTGTGAGGCGTTCGTCGACCCCACCGTGCAGCGGCACCGCATCGGCATCCGGCTCTTCGCCGAGCTGCTCGGTCAGCGGCCGGAGGAGCGCACCGCACTCGCGGTCACCGAGACCAACACGCGGGTGTGGCGCGCTCTGCAGGGCATGAAGTTCCAGCACGCCGGGGATCTGATCCCGTTCCCCGGCTGGCGGTCGCACCGGATGCTGGTCCGGGCGCTGCCGCTCAGCTCGTCACGGTGAACTCGTCTCGGTCCGGGGGTGCGCTCCCGGGCCGGGGCGGGGCTGGATCGCCCGCTTCTCGGTGACCTGGTGGCCGTCGGCGCAGGTGACGTCCAGGTGCAGTTCGGCGCCACAGTCGCGGTGGGCGTACGAGATAGGTGGTCCTTCGGGGTCGGCCAGATATCTGTCCCCCCACTCGGACAGTGCGATCATGATCGGGTAGAGGTCGAAGCCCTTCGCGGTGAGGCGGTACTCGTGGCGGAGCCGGGCGCCGGGCTCCCGATACGGATCGCGGCGCAGCACCCCGTTGCCGACCAGGGTGGTCAGCCGGTTGGCGAGGACCTGCCGGGGGATGCCGGTGCGGACCCGCATGTCGTCGAAACGGCGGATGCCGGCGAACACCTCCCGGAGTACCACCAGGGTCCATTTCTCGCCGAGGACGCCCATCGCCCGCTCGATGGTGCAGTTGTCGACGGACCAGTTCAGGGCGGCGGGTGGGGCGGACGGGCTCGACATGTGAAGAAGGCTAAGTCTCGTTGACAGACGCAGCAACCCTCTGCCAACCTGCGTCCATGACGCAGACCCAGGACGCCACCCGGACCCGTACGTTCGGCTGGTCCGACCCGGCCGAGCACGCGCACCTGCTGGGCCGGCGCAGCGGCCTGGAACTCCTGACCGCCATGGCGTCCGGCGAGCTTCCGCCGCCACCGATCATGCAGCTGATCGACGGCCACGGCATGCGCGTCGAAGAGGGCAGCGTCACCCTCGAACTCGACCCGCAGGAATTCCACTACAACCCGCTCGGCACCGTGCACGGCGGCGTCCTCTCCACCCTGCTCGACACCGCCGCCGCCTGCTCGGTGCACAGCACCCTGCCGGCCGGGGTGGCCTACACGAGCATGGACCTGAATGTGAAGTTCCTGCGCCCCGCCACCATCGCCTCCGGCCGCCTGACCTGCACCGGCACCGTCCTGCAGCGGGGCCGCCGCACCGCACTGGCCGAGTCTCGCATCACCGACGCCGCCGGCCGCCTGATCGCCCACGCCACGTCCAGCTGCATGATCTTCGACATCCCCGGCGCCTGATCCCGGCATCGCTGCCTTCGGCCCTTCCCGGCTTCCTTGACCCGGCCGGAGATGTCTCCGGCGCTGGTCCGTGCCACCCCCGCCGTGGGCCGCCGAGATCGGAGTCCCGCTGACCCGGGCCGCTCATTCCGGTGGCTGGGAGCTGTCGCCCGCCGGTGCCGCCCGCCGGTTGACCAGCTCTGTCGCGCTGTCCCTGACCACCGGTGAGCCGGTGCCGATCTCCGGTGGGCGGCTTGGGGAGTGCGGCTTCTGCGGGTTCGCGATGACCCGGCTGCTCGACGTCGATCGGGCGATCCTGCCGGACCTCTTCGGCGCCGAGTCCGGCCGGTTGCTGGTCACCACCTGCACCCTGTGCGGCAGCTACGGGACGATCCTCACCGAGGACGGCCGGTTCGCACCGGAGACCGAGAAGCCCTCCTACCTGCCGGTGCCCCAGGCGTGGGACGTGGACGCGCTGCCCGACGGCCCGCCGCTGGGAATCGGCGCGGAGCGGTCCAGCCCGTTCGCCGGAAACGCGTGGGAGGCCGACGGTTCCACGCTGGGCGGTTCACCACACTGGATTCAGGACCCGGAGTTCCCGGCCTGCCCTCGATGCGAGCAGACCATGCCGTTCGTCGGCATGCTCACCGGCGCCGACCTGTGGAAAGACCCCATCTCGAACAGGTGAATCACTGCGCGCACGGATGAAAAGCTCAAGGGCGGTGGGGGATCGCCGATGGTGGCGGGGTCCAACTGGTGCGGGGAGGTGCGCGTCTCGTGGAACGCGGATCCCCACAGTCCCGGCGGCAGTCGTTGCGGGCTTCGGCCGCGTACGGGGCGGTTCCGGGGGTGTTGTCGGCGGCGTACGCGATCGGCACCTGGGGTTCGCCGTGCCAGGTCTTCATCCTGATGGTGTCGTCGGCTCTGATCTTGTTCGCCGTGTTCGGGTGGGCGGTGGCGGGGCTGGTGGCGCGGACCCGCTGGTGGATCTGGATCCAGCTGGCGGCGGCGGCGGTCAACGTGGCCGGGTCGGCGGCTCTGGGGCTGATCGACACGGGGCTGGGCGGGCCGCTGGGGTCGTTCATTCCGTTGACCGTGGTGCTGATGGCGATCGTGGTGCCGCCGCGGGCGTTCCTGGTGGTGGCGGGGCTGGGGCTGGCGGCGTACGCGCTGGTGTGGGTCTGGGGTGATCCGGCCCCGGCGGGGTATCCGCTGGTGCACGCGCTGGGGTTCGGTTGTGTCGCGGTGTTGTGCCTGCGGCATTCGAGTGTGCTGGCGTCGTTACGGCGGCGGCTGGCGGACAGTTCACGGACGGATCCGCTGACCGGCTGCCTGAACCGGCGTGGGTTCGACGAGTGGGTGACCACCGCGATCGCGGACGCGGGCAGTGCCCCGGTGACGCTGGTGCTGCTGGATCTGGACCACTTCAAGGAAGTCAACGACACGTACGGCCATCTGGCCGGTGACGATCTGCTGACCTGGGTGGGGCAGGAGCTGCGCGCCGGGCTGGGGCCGGGTGACGCGGCGGGCCGGCTGGGCGGTGACGAGTTCGCGGTGCTGGTGACCGGGACCGACGGCGAGGAGGCGGTGCGACGGCTGCGGGAGCGGTTGAGCAGTGGTGCTCCGGCGAGTCTGGGGCGGGCCACTTTCCCGGACGACGGCACCGACCCGGCGACTCTGACGGGCATCGCCGACGAGCGGCTCTATCAGGACAAGAATTCGCGGGTACGGCGGACCCCGACCGCCGCGGTGGTGGCGGCCGCCCGTGACGGTGTCCGCCGGGACATCGTGGCCGGCGACATCGAGAAGGGGGAGCGCCGTCGGCACGCGATCGCCGATCCGGGCTGGATGTCGATGACCCAGACCTGTGTGGCGCTGGTCTACGCGGTGCTGGTGGCCGCCGATCACCCGCATCGAGCCGGGGTGATCGCGCTGTCGGTGTGGGGGTTCCTGACCGGTCTGGCAGTGGTGCTGGGGGCCGGCTGGCTCAGTGGTTCGCGGACGGCCCGGCCGTTGATGCTGGTGTTCTCGGTGAGTGCGTTCCTGAGTTGCGCGGCGGTCGCCACCTTGGACGGTGGGGTGGATCAGCCGCTGGGGGTGGGGATCCTGCTGTCGATCCCGCTGCTGACGCTGGGCATGCGCCCGAAGGTGGCGGTTCCGGTGGCGTTGGTGTCGGGGGCGTTGTACGTGCTGGTCGGGACGCGGGTCGGGGACGCCGGTGGCTGGTATGTCGCGATCCAGTCGCTGAGTACGGCGGCGGTCGCGTGGGCGTGTGCGATGCAGGGCCGGGCGGCGGCCCGCCAGCGCCGGATGCTGACCCGGTTGTCGCGGGTGGACGTGCTGACCGAGGTGCTGAATCGGCGTGGTTTCGCGGAGCGGTTCGACCGTACCGGCCAGGGGGCCGCTCTTCTGGTCCTTGATCTGAACGGGTTCAAGCAGCTCAATGACCGGCTCGGGCATGCCGCCGGTGACGAGTTGCTGAAGTGGACGGCGTCGGTGCTGCGGTCGTACGGCGTGGTGGGTCGTCTCGGTGGTGACGAGTTCGTGGTGCTTCCGGGTGACGGCACGGATCCGGACGTGGTGGCGGAGCGGATCAGGGAGGTGCTGGAGACGCGGACCGGCGTGAGTATCGGTGCGGCGGTCCGGGGCGCGGACGGCGATGACTTCGACAGCCTGTACGCGACTGCTGACGCGCGTCTGTACGAACAGAAACCGGTTCGCACCCGAGTGTGATCCGTACATGCACCCGTACCGATCTGAAATGGGCTTCTCCTTCGATCAGATCGGACGCCTACATGAAGCGTGTGCTCGTCATGCTCGCCGCGATCTCTTCCCTGGTGGTTGCTCAGCCCGGAGTGGCGATGGCCGCCGCCGGCAGTGCCAAGTCGTACGCCTTCATGAGCCAGTCCGACGGTTCCGGGCCGGTCGCCCGCTGGAACCCGTGCGGCGGCGCGATCGACTACCGGGTGAATCTGGACCGGGCTCCGAAGAACTCGTTGCCCGAGGTGAAGACCGCGTTCAGCCGGATCAGTGCGGCGACCGGGCTGACGTTCCGGTACGCGGGCACGACGAGTGTCATTCCGCAGGCGGAGAAGGGGTTCAACGGCACGTACCCGGCCGGCACCGAAGTGGTGATCTCCTGGGTCACGCCCGGTAAGCACAGCAAGTGGCTGCCGTCGGGGGCGCGGGCGCTGGGCATGGGTGGCGGGTCGTGGCAGTCGGCGTACACCGGTACCGGTGCGGACGCGCTGCGGATGGTGCAGGGCGCGGTCGTGCTGAACGCTCCGGCGGTCGGCAAGATGAAGCGTGGTTTCGGGGCGGCGAACGGTGGGGTGACCGGCGCGGTGCTGATGCACGAGATCGGTCACGCGATCGGTCTGGCGCACCCGGAGCAGGAGGACAAGGGCCAGATCATGTACCACACGATCACGTCGAAGAAGGCCGTGTGGGGCGCGGGTGACCTGGTGGGCCTGGCGAAGCTGGGCAAAAAGTCCGGTTGCTTGTATGACCAGAAGAACGACTGACGAGCAATGCTTGCCGATCGTGAGCAAGTGACTACCGTCGATGTATGCGGGCTCTCTTTCTAGCACTTCTGCTGGTCGTGGTGGGAATCGTCGTGCCGGTGCAACCCGCCGTCGCGGCACCCACGGACTCCCGGGGACGGGAGATCGTCCTTCGTGGCTTCAACGTCTCCGGGAGCACCAAACTGTACGAGAACGGACTTCTGCCGTTCCGTAGCACCGCCGACGCGGCCACCGCCGCGGCGCAGATGCGTGACCTCACCGGCGCCAACGCCATCCGCTACCTGATCAGCTGGGAAGGCGTCCAGCCGGCCCGGGACCGGATCGACACCGCCTACCTGGACCGGGCGGTCGCCCAGATCCGGGAGTTCACCAGCCGCGGCATCCGGGTGCTCGTCGACTACCACCAGGACCTCTACTCCTCGTACCTGTTCAACCAGGGCAGCTGGTACACCGGCGACGGCGCCCCGAAATGGGTGATCGACGCCGGCGGCTACCCGACCGAGTCCTGCGGCATCTGCATCCTGTGGGGCCAGAACATGCTGACCAACAACGCGGTACGCGGGGCGGCCTACGACTTCTGGCGCAACAAGTACGGCGTGCAGGACGCCTATCTGACGCAGGCCCGCGCCATGCTCACCCACCTGCGTTCGCGGGTCGACTACCCGATGGTGATCGGGATCGACCCGTTCAACGAGCCGTTCGACGGCGGGCTCGACGGCGCGGCCGGAACCACCTGGGAAGCCCAGTATCTGCTGCCGTTCTATCAGAGGTTCCGCACGGCGATGGACGACACCGGCTGGTCCGACCGGCCGGTCTACGCCGAACCGCTGGTCTTCTGGAACACCACGTTCGGTGAGGCCGGTGGCTTCAGCACGATCCCGGCGCTCGGCTCCCGGTACGTCTTCAACAGCCACTACTACGACGGCGCCCGGCTGTCGGTGGACCCGACCGCGGCCGGCGACGGCACCTACAACGCCGCCATGAACCGCATCCGGGACCGGGCCGCCTCGCTGAACACCAGCGCGTTCGTCTCCGAGTTCGGCAACTCGATCGACTCGTCCCGCACCCCGTGGATGATCCGCTCGATGTATCAGGGGCTCGACTCCCGGCTGTCCGGCGCCAACTTCTGGAACAACGCGGCGACCGCCGGGGCACCGCTGTCGGCCACCCAGTGGCAGTGGGACGTCTACAGCGGGAAGCACAACGAGCTGATGAACCGCAACCCCAGCAAGGTGCAGACCACCGGCGACGCCTGGAACGGCGAGAACCACTCGGTCATCGCCAACGGGGCGCTGCGGCTCGATCCGCGGGTGCTCGACCGGCTCTACCCGAGCGCGGTGGCCGGCACGACCGTCGCGTTCGGTTACGAGGACCTGGCCCGGGACGGTTTCGCCGGGGCCGGGCGGCAACAGGCGTGGCTCACGGTTCCCGCCCGGCTCACCGCGATCAGTGGGCTCACTTCCGGGCGGCAGTACGGGGTACTGGTCTGGCGTGAACCCGCGGCCCCGCTCGGAGCGCCGACCGAACTGCATCTGCCCGCGTCGTTCCCCACCGGCCGGACGGTTGTCGTGTCCGACCTCGGCACCCGCTCCGGGCTCGGTACCAGCGGCGTGATCGCCGTCGGTACCGAGGTGGGCGCCACCACGGCCCGGCGGTTGCTGCTGGCCACGGCCGGCTCGGCGGCGGGGAGTGTGCACGTGGCGCTGGTGGTCAACGCGTCCGATGTGGCGTCGGTGCCGGCCGCCACGCTCACCGCGGCCCGTACCGAACTGCTGTCCTGGGCCGCCACTCTGTGAATCGGTTTCATCTATGACATGACATCTGCAACTGTGGAGGACGTCGATCGGCGGAGATTCTTGACGAATGAACGTCCAGGTCCTGCCGATCACGTCCGCAGACGTGTCCCGGGTCGCGCACTTCCTGCACGCCCAGCTCAACACCCGTCTCAGCGTCGAGATGTGGTCCCGGTCGATCACCCCCACCTGGAAGTCGGCCGCCCCCAACCACGGCTACATGCTGGTGGCGGCCGGGCTCGTCGTCGGGGTCTATCTGGCCTTCTACGCCGACCGGACCGTCGGCGGGGCACGCCAGCGGTTCTGCAACCTCGCCGGCTGGTGCGTGCTGCCCGAATACCGGCTGCTCGGTGTCAAACTGCTCCGGGCGCTGATCAAACAGCCGGGTTATCACTTCACCGACCTGTCCCCGAGTGGCAACGTCGTCCCGATCAACGAGCGGCTCGGATTCCGGCACCTCGACAGTGCTCTGGTAGCCGTACCCAATCAGCCGTGGCCCTTTCTGCCCCGGCGTGGCCGCATCGTGACCGCTGATCCCCGCCGCATCGAGGATCTTCTCAGCGGTGACGTCCTGGAGCAGTACCGCGACCATCGCGACGCCCCGGCCGCCCGGCACGTCGCCCTCGCCGACCCCGGTGGCGTCTGCTGGGCCGTCTTCCGCCATGACCGGCCCCGTGGCCTGCCGTTCTTTGCCTCGCTCGTGCACGTCAGCGATCCGGTGGTGTTCCGCCGGATGTTCCGCCCGTTCACCCGGCACCTGCTACTGCGCCATGGCGTCCCGGTCACCCTGCTCGAACCGCGGGTGGCCCGGTTCCAGCCGCGCGGCGCGATCGGAGTGCGCAGCGACCGTCGCCGGATGTTCCGCAGCGACACCCTGGAACCGCACCAGATCGATCTGCTCTACAGCGAGCTGGTGGCCGTCCCGTTCTGAGAATCCTTGAGAAGATCACCACATGTCCCTGATCGCTGACACGCCCGAGCCGCCCTACGTGGCGGTCATCTTCACCTCCGTACGCACCGACGGCGATCAGGGATACGCGGCGATGGCCACCCGGATGGACGAACTCGCCCGTGACCAGCCCGGATACCTCGGCATCGAGGCGGCCCGCGACGACGTAGGCGTCACCGTCTCCTACTGGGCCGACCAGGAGTCCGCCCGCGCCTGGAAACAGGTCGCCGCCCATCTCGTCGCCCAGCAGCGCGGACGCGAAGTGTGGTATCGCGACTACCGAGTGCGCGTCGCGACCGTCGAACGCGACTACGGACCGTCCTGAAACTGTTGGCTCCGTCACCCTTTCATCCCGTATTTGGCGCGCGGACACCTACAGCGGGTACATCGGTAGGCATGAAAGACCCGCGTTACGAGATCGAGCGAACCACCAACCGAACCGGCTCGACCGTCCACCTGCACCTGATCGGGGCTTTCGACCGCGACGCCAGCCAGGTGTTGCGCGCCGGCATGCGGGACGCGTTCGCCGCCGGCCGCCGGGGCCTCCGCGTCATCGTCGACGTGGAGCAGACCGAATCCGTCGGCAGCGAGTGCATCGACCTGCTGATGGTCGGTTACGCCCGCGCCCTGCGAGCCGGCCACGGCTACGAGATCACCAACGCTCAGGGGCACGTCCGCCAGGCCCTCGCCCTGACCGGCCTGGTCGAGCCGGAGACCCTTTACGCCCCGCTCTGGGCCGGCGAGATCAGTCAGGAACAAACCGTCTGAGCCAGTGTCGCGCCCGGCAGCCGCCCAGCTGCCGGGCCGCACTCATGCGAGAAGCGACTGCTTGAGGCGGGTGCCCAGGCGCAACAGACCGAGGCCGGCGAGGAGCGCACCGATACCGCAGAAGCAGTACATCAGCAGGTCCAGCGTCGACCAGTGCGACACCTCGGGACGCGACACGCCGTACCCGATCCGGACCGTGTCGCCCGGCTTCTCGCCCTGGAAGAAGCCGGGATCGTCGACGAGAATCCGTTCCGAGGCGTTCCGGTCCCATTCCACCCACAGATAGCAGGCGTCGAAGTAGCCCACACCGTCGAAGAGAGTGATCGGCCCGCGCCGTTCGCACTTCTCGACGGTGCCGACACCTCGATCGGTGGTCTCGGAATAGTCCGGTCCGGTGAACCGCCCGATCGTGGTCCCGGCGTTGAAGAGCAGCCACCCCACCACGATCAGAACCAGCAGGCCCCGCACCGAGGGACGCCCGTCCGCCCGCTGATCCGCGACGACCGACGACTCCAGGTTCCTCGTCATACCCGGCATCCTTCCGCATCCTGTCGAAGCCATGGTGGATCATTTGATCGGTGAGTGACTTTCGGCTGGGGGAACCGCCACTTCTCGCCGCTCTGGACGGCGCCCGCAATGTGCTGATCGCCGGAGCGGGCGGCGGCTTCGACGTTTACGCCGGTCTGCCGCTGGCGATCGCCCTCTGGGATCGTGGCGTGACCGTCCACCTGGCGAACCTGGCGTTCACCGAACTGGAACTGATCGACCTGGACTCGTGGGCGGCACCCGGGATCGCCGCGGTCCGGCCGGACACCGACGGGCCCGACCACTACTTCCCCGAACGGACCCTGTCCCGCTGGCTCGCGGCGAACGGGCTGCCGTCCCTGGTGCACGCCTTTCCCCGGACCGGGGTGCGCCCGTTGCGGGGCGCTTACCGGCATCTGACCGAGGACCTCGGGCTCGACGCGATCGTGCTGGTCGACGGCGGCACCGACATCCTGATGCGCGGCGACGAGACCGGCCTGGGCACCCCGGTGGAGGACATGACCAGCCTGGCCGCGGTGTCCGGGATCGACGTGCCGACGCGGCTGGTGACCTGCCTCGGGTTCGGTATCGACTCTTACCACGGCGTGGTGCACACCCAGGTGCTGGAGAACCTGGCCGCCCTCGACCGGGACGGCGGTTATCTGGGCGCGCTGTCGATCCCGAGCCGTAGCCGGGAGGCGGTCCTGTACCGGTCGGCGGTCGCCGCCGCGCAGGCCGCGACCCCGCAGCGGCCCAGCATCGTCAACGGGCAGATCGCTGCCGCGACCCAGGGCGATTTCGGCGACGTACGATTCACCCGCCGCACCGCCGACAGCACTCTCTTCGTCAACCCGCTGATGGCCGTTTACTTCACCGTCGACCTGATGGCTCTCGCGGCCCGCTCGCTCTACCTGGACCGCATCGAGGAGACCATCGGCATGCGCCAGGTCGCCTCCCGGATCGAGGCCTTCCGCGACGAGGTGACACCCCGCGCCCCCAAGGGTTTCCCGCATTAGCTTCGGGGGCCGATGCCGACCAGGTCGGTACCGTCCACGTAGACCAGACGGTCGTGGTCGGGGACCAGTGCCGGGGCCGGGCCGCTCCAGCGGACGGCCCGGCGGACCGGGTCGTAGAGGACCAGGCCGGAACCTGAGCCCAGCAGCCACATGCCGGTCGGTGTCGCCTCGGCCGACGGGCGGCGGACCGACGGCGGTGCCACCGTCGCGGGTGTGCGGTCCGAGCTGTCGATCGACCGGTAACCGGCACCCGGCGTCCAGGTGATCCGGTCGGTCCCGTCCTCGATCAGCTGCTCGCCCACGTCGAGCGGCACCGTGCGGCCCCCGGCGTCGTGACTCCACAGCGTCTCCAGCCCGCCGCGCACCGGGATCTCCAGGTTGCCGCCCGGATCATCGCCGATCGACGGCACCGGGACGCCGCAGAACGTGGCGATCGCCCGAGTCCACACGACGACGCCGCGGTCGACGCCGCGCAACGTGGCGACACAACCCGGGGCGGCCGGCGGGGTCCAGAGGATCTGCCTGTCCAAGGCGGTGATCAGCCGGGTCACCCCGGCCGGTCTGCGCATCGTCCAGAGCGGCCGGCCGTCCTCGGTGCCGATCGCGGCGACCGTGCGACGGCCGAGCAGGAACACGCAGTAACACACCTGCACGCCGGAGGTCACCAGCTCGACCCGCTCCTCGACCCGCCGGGCCCACCGCCGCTCACCGGTGGCGAGGCCCCACCCGGCCAGGTCGCAGCCCGACCTGTCGCACTCGGCGGTGAGCAGCGCGTCGCCCTCCTCCTCGGCGACCGCCTGCCCGGGGAACTCCCGCTCCCACCGCACCGTGCCCTCGGCCAGGTCGAGCACCCGGAACCGGCCCGTCCCGCGGATCAGCACCGCGCTCCCGGCGACCGCGACCGACGACGCGGTGACCCGGAACCCGCTCGGCAGGTCGTGCACCCAGCGCAGCCGCCCCGGACCGGTCGCCACCGAGGCCAGGCGCTGCTCCCGCCCGATCAGCCCTCGGCCGGGATCGGCGAACGCCCAGTCGGTGACCGGCGCCGGGATGCGCCACCGCTCGATCAGTGGGCCGCCACCTCGCAGATCAGCCGGTTCCGGCCCGTGGCACCCGCCGAGGACGAGCACGAGCAGAACGGCCGTGAGCCGTCGAAACATGAATCCAGCATGGACCTCGGGTACGACAATTACCGTCGCGTCCCCGGGACCGTTGTGTGATCGTTGGCGGATGCCACAACCCACCCTGCGCACCGAGCGGATGCTGCTGGTCCCGCTCGCCGACGAGCACCTGGAACTGGAGGTCGAGCTGGACGCCGACCCCGAGGTGCTGCGGTTCCTCGACGGCCGGGCCCGGACCCGCGACGAGGTGACCGCCTGGCACGCGAAACGGATCGAGCTGGCCGGCCGGGTGGACGGGCTCGGCTACTGGATGGCGTTCGGCCCGGGCGACGACTTCATCGGGATGATGATGCTGCCGCCGAAACCCGAGCCGGGGACCGCCGAACTCGGCTACCGCCTGGCCCGCCGGCACTGGCGTCAGGGCTTCGCCACCGAGGGGTCTCGTGAGCTGCTGCGGCACGCCTTCGAGACGGCCGGGCAGAGCCGGGTGGTCGCCGAGACGATGGCCGTCAACGTGGGTTCGCGCGGCGTGATGGAGAAGGTGGGCCTGCGGTACGTGCGCACCTACCACCCGGACCTGCCGCCGATCCCCGGTTCGGAGCACGGCGAGGTGGAGTACGCGATCACCCGGGAGCAGTGGCTCCGATGACGACGGTGCTGATCGACGACCTGCGCTCGTTCCTCGACGGCCGGACCGCCGAGGTGGCCCGGACCAGCGCGGCCGGGATCGTGCTGCTGACCGGGCACCGCGACCGCCGGATCGAGGAGCTGTGGCTCGATCACGACCTCGGCGGGGAGGACACCATCTGGCCGGTGGTGGAGGTGCTGGAACGGGCGGCGTTCGCGGGTCACCCGTACGACATAGGGGTGGTCAATGTGCACTCGGCCAATCCGGTGGGGGCCGCGAAGATGGTTCAGGCCCTGAGGCATTGGAGCTATCGTGTGCGGGTCGTCACCGGAACCGCCGAGGTCGGCATGGCCTGACCATCGTGCGGGGAGACCATGGGTGATCGCGTCAAGGTCTACTTCGACCTTCCACGGGACGACACTGACTGGCCACCGGTCGAGGTGGAGAGTGTCTGGGCCGAACCGGTCGACGGTGACGTGGTGCGGCTGGACAACGTGCCCTGGTTCGTGCGCGGGGTCGCCAATGGGGACCTGATCCGGGTCGAACCCGACGGTGACGGTCTGCTCTGGGCCGCCGAGCACGTGAAATGGTCGGGGAACTGCACGATCCGGGTCGTCTCGTTCCGCACCGGGCCGCTGCACGGTTCGCTGCAGCGGGTGCTCGACGCGTTCCAGCCGTTCGGGGTGACCGGTGAGGGCGTTCAGCAGTTCGGTCTGGTCGCCCTCGAGGTGCCGCCCGGCGCCGACCTGGTCTCGGTGCAGCGGGTGCTGCGGGCCGGCGCGCGGGACGGCTGGTGGGAGTACGAAGAGGGCTGCGTCGGCGACGACTGGATCGCCGCGAGCCCGGTCTAGGCCGGTTCGGCGAAGAACTCCGTGAGTGGTTCGACGATGCGCGGGTGGGCGCGGTTCAGCGCGTCGTGGGCACTGCGCGGGACCAGCAGGGTCCGGGAGTCCGGGATCACCGCGGCCAGCGCCTCGTTGATCTTCGGGTAGTAGTCCGGTCCACCGGCACCACAGGCCAGCAGCACTTTCGCGGTGACGCCGGACCATTTCGACGTCGGCCCGCCGTGCTCGAAGATCGAGTCCGACTCGTCGAACGTCATCGGCAGCAGCTCACCCATCATCCGCCCGATCGAGGTGCGCAGGAACAACCGGCAGATCGCCGTCTGCGCCGCCAGCGGCAGCCGGGACGCCGGCGAGTGCGTGTTGATGCCCGCGCTGGTCAGGGCCAGGGCCCGGCCGGTGTCACCGGCGCGTAGTGCGGCTCGCGCGCCGGCCACCCAGCCGGTGGGGAAGAGGCCGTCCACGTGGACCGCCGGGTCGTAGAGGGCGAGCCGCTCGATCGGCAGCTCCCGGGCCGCTTCCAGGGCGATGAAACCGCCGCCGCTGTGGCCGATCACGTTGACCGCCCCGGTCTGCCGGAGCACGGTCGCCAGGTCGGCGATGTCCTCCCGCATGTCGTAGGGCTCGGTGCGGGGTGGGGCGTCGGCCCGGCCTCGGCGGTTGTAGAGGTGGATGGTGAACCGGTCGGCGAGCGCCGCCGCGATCCACCGGTAGACGCTGATGGTCACACCGCCGCCGTGCAGGATCACGATCGGCGGGCCGCTGCCGCTGGTGTGCACCGGAAAGTCGGTCATCTGTTGCCTCCTCGAACTGCTCGAAGAAACTGCGAACGCTGTTCGCAGTTTACAGTAGTGCAGGTGAGCGACGCATCCCCGATCTGGAGCCGCCCCGAGCGCGGCAGCCGCGGACCGCAGCCCACCCACAGCCGGGACGAGATCGTGCGCGCCGCGATCGGTCTCGCCGGTGCGGACGGGCTGGCCGCGGTCTCGATGCGGGCCGTCGCCGCGGCTCTCGGCACCGGCGCGGGCACGCTCTACCGGCACCTGTCGTCCCGCGACGACCTGCTCGATTTGATGACCGACCGGGTGATCGGCGAGCTGCGGCCCTACCCCGAGCCCGGCCCGGACTGGACCGAGTCACTGCTCGACCTGGCCCGGCGGCAGCTCGACCTGCATCGACGGCACCCGTGGCTGCGGGAGGTGCTGTCCCGGCCGAGCGCTCTCGGGCCGGAAGGGCTGGCCTGGTTCGACCACTGCCTGCGGGTGCTGACGCCGGTGCGCTGCGACAGTGCCGCCAAGTTCGAGACGCTCGCGCTGATGACCGGTATGGTGACACTCTTCGCCCGCACCGGGACGGCGGCGCCACCGCCGATCTTCACGGGGCTCGATGTCACGGCGTACCCACACCTGGTCGCCGCCTTCGGGAACCCGGGCGCGCCCCGCACCGATCTCTTCGAACGGACCCTGCGCGGGCTCTTCACCGCCCTCCTCGCGGAGCCCGGACCGGCTGATCTCTAGGATCATCGGCATGGAAGATCCCTCAGAAGGGCCGGTCACCGCAGTGCGCGTGGAGTGGACCGGCGCTCGTTACAAGCTTCATCTGGTTCGCGGGACCGGCGGCATCTCGGTCGTCGACGGCGGCGCCCGGCCCAGCGATGTGCTGACCGCGCTGACGTCGCGTGGCCTGTCGAAACAGGACGCGGAGCACTGCGTCCGCGAGGTGGAGCCCGGCTTCCGGGCTTGATCCCCGCGCGGAGCGTCTGATCCCCGGAACGGCCGGTCCCCGCGGGGCCGGCCGCCACTGGTCAGGAGTCGAACGAGAAACCGAAAGCGTTGGCCGCCCGCAGGATGAACCCGTCGCGGCCACCGTTGCGATCCGACCGGGCGATGGCCCCCCGGATCACCTGAACGGCGGGGTAGAGCACCGGCTCCGGCGGCACCGGCAGCGGTTTTCGGTTCGCCATCCGCATCCTGGTCCGGACGGTGTCCTTCCCGTCGAGCAGATCGAGCATGACGGTCGCGCCATAGCGGGTCGCGGCCACCCCCAAACCGGTGAAGCCGCTGCTGTACGCCACCTTGCCACCCATCGCCCGGCCCTGGAACGCGGCCAGCTGGGTGCACATGTCGATCATGCCGCCCCACGCGTGGGTGAAGCGCACGTCCCCGAGCTGCGGGAACGTCTGCATGAAGTGGTCGGCGAGCCGGGCGAACGTCTCCGGGTTCTGATCGTGCTCGGGCCGGATGCCACCACCCTTGTGATAGACCACGTCGTAACCGCCCCACAGGATCCGGTTGTCGGAGGTCTTCCGGTAATAGTGGAACTGTCGCGACGAGTCCGAGATGCCGAAGTTCTTCCGCCAGCCGATCTCGTCGATCTGCGCGTCGGTCAGCGGCTCGGTCATCAGCACGTAGTCGTAGACCGGCACGGTCAGCAGCCGGTTGCGTTTGAGCAGCGACGGGAACCCGTTGGTGGCCAAGGCCACGTTGCCGGCCTGGATGACGCCGGCCCAGGTCGACGCCCGGACCGTCCGGCCCTGATCCTTGATGTCGGTGACCGGGGTGTTCTCGAAGATCCGCACACCCAGCCGCAGGCACGCCGCTTTCAGGCCCCAGGCCAGTTTCGCCGGGTTGACCAGGGCCGCGCCCTCCCGCTGGAGCAGGCCGGCCCGGAACAGCGGCGATCGCACCAGGTCACCGAGCTGCTCCCGGTCGTAGAACGTCGTCGACGCGGTGTCGGCGGCGCGCAGCTCACCGACCTGGTGCGGCTCGGTGGCCACCGCCAGCACGCCGTCCTTCACGAACTCGGCGTCGATGCCGTGCCGGATCAGGGTCGCCTCGAACCCGGCGAAGTTCTCCGCGGCCAGGGCGTCCAGCATCGGCAGCTCGTCGGCGAAGTGCCGGCGCCCGTTCTCGGCGCCGTGCGTGAGGCTCGCCTCGACGAACCCGCCGTTGCGCCCGCTCGCCGCCCACGCGATCTCGTTGCCCTCGACGAGGACGACGTCCCGCGCCGGGTCGGTCTCCTTGGCGATCAGCGCCGTCCACAGCCCGCAGTAGCCCCCGCCGATCACCAGA
This sequence comes from Actinoplanes derwentensis, assembly GCF_900104725.1. Classification (NCBI taxonomy): domain Bacteria; kingdom Bacillati; phylum Actinomycetota; class Actinomycetes; order Micromonosporales; family Micromonosporaceae; genus Actinoplanes; species Actinoplanes derwentensis. The sequence goes on along the minus strand of NZ_LT629758.1, from coordinate 5,138,355 downwards.
AGGTCGGCCGTGGTCGAACCGTTGAGCGCGGGCTCCGGGGCGGGCCGACCGGGATCTTCCAGCCAGAACGGCGTCCGGGCCGCGTCGGCCAGGGCCTTGCGGATGCGCTTCTCGTCGGTGCGGAGGGCCAGATCGTAAGCGGGTGGTGTGGCCACCATGGTGAGTTCCTTCCAACTCTCACGGGACCGCCCGGGGTGAGCCGGTGGCGATCTCGTGAACCGATGAAACCCTCCGCGGCACCCTTATGTCAATGCGTTGACATAAGAAGCCTCTAAGGTGAGGGGGTGCCTGGAGTGGAACGTGTGCCCAGCGTGGGGGCCCGGCGGCGGAAGACCCGTGCCGGTGTCGTGCTCACCGCCGACATGATCGTCGACACAGCCCTGCGTCTCATCGACGCGCCCGGCGGCGACAAACTCAGCGTCCGGCGCCTCGGTGCCGAGCTCGGCGCCGACCCCACCGCGGTCTACCGCTACTTCCGCGACATGGACGCGCTGCTGCTGGCCCTGGCCGACCGGCTGATCGGCGACGCCCTCGCCGAGTTCGTGCCCCGCGACCACTGGTCCGACTCGCTGCGCGACCTGGCCGCCGTGCTGCGCCGCTCGATGCGCCAGCACCCCCGGCTCGCGCACCTGCGCGCCATCCGCGTCACGGCCGGCCCGCACGAGATGCGCGTCGTCGACACCGGCATCGGCATCATGCTCAGCGCCGGTTTCGCCCCCGCCGACGCGGTCCGGCACTACCGCGACTTCGTCGACACGGTCCTAGCCGTCGCCGCTGTCGACGCCGCCGAACTCACCCCCGACCAGGAGAACGCCGAGCAGGCGGCGTGGTCGCGGGTCTACACGTCACTGCCCGCCGAGGGCTACCCCAACGTCCACCTGGTCCGCGACCACCTGCCGTCGATGTACAACTCGGCCTTCCCCGGCACCATCGACAAACTCATCCAGGCCCTGATCCAGGCAGCCCCGTCCTGATCGACTCTCATCGCCGGTGGACCGCCGCCGCCAGGCGTTCCGCGGCGCGGCGCAGATCGTCGGCGGGCAGGTGCGAGAAACTGAGCCGGATCCGGTCGGCGCCACCGGGTCCGTCGGCCCAGAACCGGGTGCCCGGCACGAACGAGACGCCCCGCTCTTCGGCGAGCGGCAGCAACGCGTCCGCGGTGACACCGTCCGGCAGGCGAAGCCAGACGAACCATCCACCGGCCGGCGATTCGACAGTGGCGAAGTCCGCGCGCAAGGCAGAGACCAGGACATCCCGCTGGGCTCGATATTCCGAGCGCACCCTGGCGACATGCCGCTGATAACCACCGTCTGCCCGGAACGTGCCCATCGTGACGGCGGTGGTGTGGTTGACCCCGCCGCCGCTGTGCACATAACCGAGCCTGGTCAGCCGCCCGATGATCTCCGGTTCCGCGTTGATCCACCCGAGCCGCAGCCCCGGAGCCACCGTCTTGGCGAATGATCCCAACCGGACAACGGGAGCACCCCCGGCCAGCTCCCACAACGACGCCGGTGCCGGCCCGTCGTAGTTCAGCTCCCGATAGGTGTCGTCCTCGACGATCGTGACCCCCTCCTGCCGGGCCACCGCGATCAACTCCCGTCGCTGATCCTCGGGGAGGCTCCGCCCGGTCGGATTGCCGAAGGTGGGCACCAGATAGAGCAGCGCCACCCGTCGCCCGCTCGCCCGGATGTCCCGGATGACGGCGGCAGCGGTGTCGGCCGGTGCCTGGAGCAGGGTCACGCCTCGGTCCCGCAGGATGGGAAAGGCCAGGTGGTAGGTGGGAGCGTCGGCCAGGACCACGTCGCCCGGGTTGGTCAGGAGCTGCGTCACCAGGGCGAGGCCGTGCGAGGCCCCGCCGGTGACGAAGGTCCGGCCCGGATCGCCCAGCGACTCCAGCAACGAGTCCGGCCCGGCCGCCGCCCCGTAGGTCAGGGCCCGCCAGTCCAGGTGGGCGGACGCGGCCGCCCACTCGTGGACCGGCAGCAGATCCGGACGGGGATGGCCCCACGACAGGTCGAGGATGCCGGCACGGCCCTCGAACTGGATCACTGGTAGCCGAACATCTTGGCCGCCAGGTCGGTCATGATCTCGGTGGCGCCGCCGCCGATGCCGAGGATCCGGGTGTCCCGGTAGTTGCGTTCCACCTCGGACTCCCGCATGTAACCGATGCCGCCGTGCAGCTGGACGGCCTCGTCGACGACGTACTTGCAGGCGTCGACGGCGGCGTTCTTGGCCAGGCAGACCTCGCCGATCATGCTGTCCCCGGCGGCGTGCCGCTCGGCGACCCAGCGGGTGTACTGCCGGGCCACGTCGATCCGCTGCCGCATCTGCACCAGCTTGTGCCGGACCACCTGACGGCTGATCAGCGGCCGCCCGAACGTCTCCCGGGTCCGGGCGTACGACAGGGTCAGGTCCAGGCTGCGCTGGGCCGTCGAGTAGGCGTGCACGGCCGCGATGATCCGCTCGGCGACGAACGCCTGACCGATCAGGGCGAATCCGAAGTTCTCCGGGCCCACCAGGTTCGCGGCCGGTACGCGGCAGTCGGCGAAGGACAGTTCGGCGGTGTCGGAGCAGAGCCACCCCATCTTGTCGAGTTTGCGGGACACCGTGAAACCGGGTGTGCCCCGCTCGATCACCAGCATGCTGATGCCGGACGCCCCGGGACCGCCGGTGCGGACCGCGGTGGTGACGAAGTCGGCCCGCACCCCCGAGGTGATGAACATCTTCGAACCGTTCACCACGTACGAGTTGCCGTCCCGGACCGCCGTGGTCCGGATCGATCCCACGTCGGATCCGGCGTCCGGTTCGGTGATGCCGAGCGCGCCGATCAGCTCCCCGGACAGGGTGGGGCGGACGAACCGCTCGATCAGGCCCTCGTCCCCGGAGGCGACGATGTGCGGCAGCGCGATGCCGTGGGTGAAGATCGAGGCGTGTGCCCCGGACGAGCCGCCGGCCTCCAGGAACGCCTCGGTGGACACCACCGTGTCCACACTGTCCCCGCCGTCGCCGCCGTGCTCCTCGGCGAACCCGATGCCGTACAGCCCCGCTTTCGCCAGCTGCGTGTGCACCTCCCGGGGGATCTCGCCGGCCTGTTCCCAATCGGCCAGGTGCGGGTGGATCTCCCGGGCGACGAACTGTTTCATCGAGGCGGCGAGCGCGAGGCGTTCCGGGGTGGCGTACATCAACTCTCCTTTGAGCGGGCACGTTCGACGAGGGTGGACGGGTCACGGTGGCCGAGGAGGATCGCGGCCGCTCGTTTCCAGCGGCGCAGCAACAGTTCGCGATGTCCCAGGTCGCCGCTCACTATGCCGGTCATGGCGAGTCCAGTCAGGACCTCGTAGCTGAACTCGACCACGGTCGGTACTCGGGGATCGCCGGGCGCGCTCTCGCTGAGCAGGGTGCGGGCCCGGTCGTGCAGCACGGTGAAGATCTCCTTCTCCACCGGGAGCAGTGCGGCGCGGACTTCGGCGTCGGTGCGGGCGGCGTTCCACAGCTCCAGCGCGGCCCAGAACAGCGGTGCGGAGAAGTGCCGCCAGATGATGTCGATCAGCGCGTCGAGACGGTCGGCGCCGGGGTCGATCGCGGCGAGTTCGGCGGTCAGTGTCTCGACGCGGCGTTCGGCGACGAACTGCACCGCGCCGACGAGCAGGTCGGCCTTGGTGGGGAAGTGGTGCAGCAGGGTGCCGCGGGGGACGTCGGCGCGGGCCAGGACCTCGGCGGTGGTGGTCTCCGCGTAACCGCGCTCGACCAGGCACTGCAATGTCGCCTCCAGGACCTTCGCCCGGGTGGTCTCGCTGCGCTGCGCCTGCGTTCGTTTCACCGCTTTACCGTACGAGTTGACGGTTAGTTGCGTCCATACCGCTGCTTCTCAAGGTTCGTCATGCTCTTGCCGTGACCCAGGTCACTCATTTACCGTCAGGGCAGACTGTTAGGGGAACATCGATGCCCGGTTCTCGTCCCAGCAAGCTGCGCATCGCCGTGGCCGTGGCACGCGCTGCCGCCACCGCTGCCCTGAGCCGTCGTCGGCCGGAACCGGAAGCGCCGCCGGCCGCCGTCGAACCGCCGCGCCGTCTCGCTCATCCGTCCGCGGTGACGCTACCGGTGCCGGTCGCCGCCGATCGGGTTTTCGCGGTTCTGGTGAACCCCGCGCGGATGCCGGACTGGCTGCTCCAGCACGCCGGCTGGGTCGACGGGCCGCCCGCCACGTTCGCCGAGGGGGTGCGGTTCCGTCAGCGGATCCGGCTGATGGGCGTGCCGAGCGAGGTCCGCTGGACGGTCACCGGCGTGGTCGAGGGCCGGGCCGTCTTCTTCGAGGGCACCGCCCCGATGGGCATCACCGTCGGCTTCTACCTGTCCGTGACGCCGGCCGGGGAGAAGACGCCGGCCAACGGTGACGGCTCGATCCTGCGGTTCGACGGCGGAGTCGAGGGCGGCTCCGCGGACGGCCCACTCGGCCCGATGGTCGCCCGGAACCTGGCCGACGCGATGCGCAAATCCCTGACCGAACTCGGACAGGTCGCCGCCGACCACGAATCGGACCCCGAGTCACCACGTGACCGGGCCCGCGAGGGCAGGGGCTGGGGTGTCAAACCGGGACCGATCCGGATCGAGCGCACCGGCGAGGACGTCGACGCCTGGACACCGGTGATCGTCGGGGTGGGGCAGGTGTCCGAGCACTCCACCGAAGCCGCCGGAGGCGACCCGGTCTCCCTCGCGGTGCGGGCATTGCGGTCGGCCGCACAGGACGCCGGGTCGGCGGATCTGCTGTCCAAAGCGGACCTTGCCGGGTACGTGGCCAGCGTCTCGTGGCAGTACCAGGACGGGGCCGCACTGATCGCCGAAGCGGTCGGTGCACGCCCGGACCGCACCGTGCAGACCACGATCTTCGGCGGCGACGGCTCGTTGCGGCTGCTCAACGACGTGGCTGCCGAAATCGCCGCGGGCCGGGCCGGGATAGCCCTGGTCGGCGGGGCCGAAGCGGCGTCCACAGCGGCTGCCGCCGAGCGTGCGAAACAGCCATTGGACTGGCCGGTGCAGGACGACGGGGCCGAGCCCACTCGTACCATCGGCAAAAACGCGCAAGCCAACAACGACCCGGAGACCGCCGCCGGGCTGGTCGCGCCGATCTTCCTCTACGCCCTGATCGAGTCGGCCGTCCGCGGCCGTCTCGGCCAGGCCCCGCGCGAGCACCTGGACCGGATCACGAAGCTGTGGGCGGGCTTCTCGGCGATCGCCGAACGTAACCCGCACGCCTGGCAGCCCACCGCGCACACGTCGGCTCAGCTGGCCACGCCGACGGCCGCGAACCGGATGATCTCCACGCCCTACCCGAAGCTGCTGACCGCGAACCTGCAGGTCAATCAGGGTACCGGCATCATCGTGTGCAGTGCCGCCGCGGCGACCGAGGCCGGGATCACCCAGGACCGCTGGGTGTTCGTGCATGCCGGGGCGCACGCGACCGAGGAATGGTTCGTCACCGAGCGTGCCGACCTGGCGTCCTCGCCCGCGATCAAGGCCGTCGGCGACGCGGTTCTCGGGCACGCCGGAGTCACGATCGACGAGGTCCGGCACGTCGACCTGTACGCGTGCTTTCCGTCCGCCGTACAGATCGCGGCCCTGGAACTCGATCTGCCCCTCGATGATCCGGAACGTCTCACCGTCACAGGCGGACTGACCTTCGCCGGTGGGCCGGGCAACAACTATTCCAGTCACGCGATCGCCAACCTGGTGCCGTTGCTGCGTGCCGATCCGGGCTCGTTCGGGCTGGCCACGGCCCTCGGCTGGTACCTGACCAAGCACGCCGCGACGGTTCTGTCCGCCCGCCCACCGGTGCGCGAGTTCCGAGACATCGACGCGGACCCGCGGATGCCGAGGCCGCCCGCCCGTCGGTCACTGGCCTCCTACACCGGTCCCGCGGTGCTGGAGGCGTACACGGTTCCGTACGAGCGGTTCGGCGGCCCGGCCCCGGCGATCATCACCGCACTCACCCCGGCCGGCGACCGCGTCGTACTGAAGCTCCCCGAATTCTCGGAGATGTCGGAACTGCTGGCGGAGTCCGACCCGATCGGCTGGCAGCTCGACGTCACCGGCACCACCGTCACCGTCACCGGCACCACGCCCGTCGACCTTCCCCCGCCCGGCGAACCGCCGCTGATCGTCGCATGGCACGGCCCGGTCACCGTTCTCACACTGAACCGCCCGGCGGTCCGCAACGCCATCGACCTGACCACCGCCCGAGCCCTGGAGAAGGCGATCGACGCCTTCGAAGCCGACGACCAGGCCCGGGTCGCGGTGCTGACCGGCTCGGACACCGTGTTCAGCGCCGGGATGGACCTGAAAGCCGCAGCCCGTGGCGAATACCCGGTCACCGAGGGCCGCGGCCTGCTCGGCATCACCGCCCGGCCACCGGCCAAGCCGCTGATCGCGGCCGTCGAAGGCGCCGCCCTGGCCGGCGGGTGCGAACTCGCGCTCGCCGCCGATCTGATCGTCGCCGCGGAGGACGCCGTCTTCGGCATCCCCGAGGTGAGACGCGGCCTCGTCGCCGCGGCCGGCGGGGTGCTCCGGCTCGCGCAGAGCCTGCCCCGCAGCACCGCCCTGGAGATGGCCCTCACCGGCGAGCCGATGCCGGCCCGCCGGCTGCACGAACTGGGCCTGATCAACCGCGTCACGTCGCCGGGCAAAGCCCTCGCCACCGCGCTGGAACTAGCCGCCGGCATCGCCGCGAACGCGCCCCTCGCAGTCCTGCTCTCGAAACGCATCGTCGACGAACACCGCGACTGGGGCGCCGCGGAGGCCTTCGACCGTCTCTCCGACATCTCCGGCCGGGTGATCGGCTCCGCGGACGCCCAGGAGGGCATCCGCGCGTTCGCCGAACACCGGACCCCCCAATGGAAGGGCCGATAGTGAGCACCCTCGAACATCTGCACGCTGTGCTGCGGATGCATCAGATCGGCATCGTCAACCTGCTGCGGCCGGACCGCCTGCTCAAGGCGGCCGGCAACAACGCCAAGCTCGGCCCGCAGGCCGCCCTCACCGAGAAGGCCGCCACCGAACACCCGAACGCGCCGGCCCTCACCGACGAGCGTGGCACCTGGACGTACCGGCAGTTCTTCGAGCGGTCCAACGCCTTGGCCCACGCCCTGCGCAAAGTGGACCTGCCGCCGAAATCGGTGATCGGGGTGCTGGCCCGCGACCACCGCGGCCTCGCGCTCGCGATCACCGGCACCGCCCGCGCCGGGTTGCGCCTGGCCATGCTCAACACCGGCCTGGCCAAGTCACAGCTCGCCGAGGTGATCAAACGGGAGAACGTCCGGTTCCTGATGTACGACAGTGAGTTCGCCGACGTGGTGACCGAGATCCCGGACGACATCCCGCGCTACCTGAGCTGGGCGGACGACGACTACCAACGGCCCGCCGGACTGCTCACGGTCGAGGAGTTGACGGCCGCCGAGCCGATCACGGTGCCGCTGCCGGTCCCGGAGAAGCCAGGCGGGTTCATCATCCTCACCAGCGGAACCACCGGACTGCCCAAGGGCGCGCCCCGGACCAAGGTGTCGCCGCTGGCCAGTGCCCTGATCGCGGACCGGATCGACTTCCCCCGGCAGGGCACCGCGGTCTTCGCCTCGCCGCTGTTCCACAGCACCGGTTTCGGTGCCTGGACAGTCGGGCTGTCGCTGGCCAACCACGCGGTGCTGCTGCGCCGGTTCGGTGCCGAAAACATCCTCGCCGCGATCGCCGAGCACCGCGCGCACATGCTGGTCGCCGTCCCGACGATGCTCAACCGCATTCTCGCGCTCGGCCCGGACGTGATCGCGAAGTACGACACGTCGTCACTGAAGACGGTCTTCCTGGCCGGGTCGGCTCTCGCTCCCGAGCTGAGCACCCGCTTCCAGGACGTCTTCGGAGACGTCCTCTACAACGTGTACGGCTCGACCGAGGTGGCCGTCGCGTCCGTCGCCAAACCGGCTGAACTCCGTAAATCGCCCGGGACGGTAGGAAAGCCGCCGGTCACCGTGCACGTCGCGCTCTACGACTCCGAGGACCGCAAGATCACGGCTGTCGGGGAGAAGGGCCGGATCTTCGTCCGGACCGGCATCCCGTTCGAGGGCTACACCGACGGCCGGCACAAACAGGTCATCGACGGGCACATGGCCACCGGCGACCAGGGCCACTTCGACGCCGACGGGCTGCTCTACATCGACGGCCGCGACGACGACATGATCATCTCAGGTGGGGAGAACGTCTACCCGCAAGAGGTGGAGAACCTGCTCGCCGAACGCGCCGACGTGATGGACGCCGCCGTCATCGGGGTCGACGACGCCGACTTCGGCACCCGGCTGCGCGCCTTCATCGTCGCGTCCGAGGACTCGGCCCGCGACCCGCAGGAGATCCGCGAGTTCGTCCGGGCCGGACTGGCCCGCTACAAGGTCCCGCGCGATGTGATCTTCGTCGACGAACTGCCCCGCAACGCCACCGGCAAGCTCCTGCGCCGGGAACTCCCCACCGGCCCGGTGTAGATAGAGTCTGGGCCCATGGCCAGATGGATGCTTCCCGTGCTGCTCGTCGCGGGCCAGCTCCTGTACTGGCCGGGGATGCTGCTGATCCGCGGCGACCCGGTTCCGGCCCTGGCCGGGACCGGGGTCGTCGTGGCCACCCTGATCATCGGAGCCGGTCTCGGCTGGCGCCGGGAGCGCCCGGCACCGGCCCTCGCCGTGGTGGTGACCGGCGGTGTGCTCGGCATGCTGACCGCGCCCGCCGCACAGCAGTGGATCGTCGACCACGACGCGCTGCTGATCATCGGGGCCGGTGACCTGATCGCTCTGTTCAGCGTCGCGGTCCGCGCATCGGCCCGGACCGCCGGGTGGGCACTGGCCGGGACGGTCGCCTGGCAGTCGATCCTCACCGGCTACCAGGACGGCATCGACGCCGAACTGCCGGTCTCGATTCTGCTGACGGTCGTGATCTACGGGGCGGTCACCGCGCTCGGCCGCCGCCGGGGCCGATGGAACACCGCCCGCGCCGACGCCGCCCGCCGGCTCGTCGCCGCCCGGCGTACCGAACGGGACGCCGCCGACTCCGAGCGCCGCCGCCTTGCCCGCGAACTGCACGACGTCACCGCCCACCACCTGACATCCATCGTGGTCAACTCGTCGGCCGCCGAGATGCTCGGTGAGCAGCGGCCCGACCTCAAGTCCGAGGCACTCGACTTCGCCGCCCGGACCGGCCGGGAGACCCTGGACGCCCTGCACCGTCTGGTCGCCATCATGCCGGCCGCCAGCACCCCCGCCGACCAGCCGGAACTCGCCGACCTGGCGGAAGGGTTCCGGGCCCTCGGGCAGCGGATCACCGTCGACCTGCCGGACGGCGAACCGGCGCCGGAGGTCACCGCGGTCGTGTACGGCATCGCCCGGGAAGCCCTCACCAACACGCTGCGGTACGCGCCCGGCGGCGAGGTGCTGGTCCGCTGGTCCGGTGGGGTGCTGGTGATCGAGGACGACGGTGGGGGAGTGCCCACGACAGCGGCCGGGCTCGGCGGTGGGCGTGGCATCACCGGGATGCGGGAGCGAGCCGAATCGGTCGGCGGGACCTGCGAGGCCGGGCCCCGCGACGGTGGCGGCTGGCGGGTGCGCGCTGTACTCGCCGGGGACGGCGGGGCCGTTCGTTCCGCGTACCCATGGCTGCGGGGTCCGGCGGTGATGGACGCCTTCCTGGTCGTGATCGTCATCCTGGTGCAACTGCTCGGCCTCGTCTTCGCCGTCGGCGAGGGCCTGACCGCCGCGATCACCGTGCCGGTGGTGATCGCCCAGGTCGCGCACGCCGTGCCGTTGCTGCTGCGCCGCCAGTCGCCGTGGGGTGTGTTCGCGGTGACCGTGCTGACCGGTCTGCTCTTCCCGCTGCTGGTGTTCGCCGGGGCGGTGCCGTCCGGGCTGGGCTACGTGTTCGTGTTCGGGTGCGCCGCCGAGGTGGCGGCCGTCTACACGGTCGCCGCCCGGGGCGCCGGTCCCACGCTGACCTGGCTGACCATCCCGGCCGCGGGGATACCGTGGGGCCTGAGCATGTCGCTGCTGCTCGCCGCCGGGGTGGCGACCGATCCCGAGGTCGCCGACGGCGGCCCGCTGCTGCTGCACGGCACGATCGTGATGCTGACACCGGTGCTGGCGATCGTCCTGGGCGTGCCGGCGGCGATCTGCTGGGCGCTGGGACACTCCGCCCGTCGGCGCCGGGACCGGCGGCACGCGCAGGAGGAGGGCGGCGTGGCGGCAGCCCTGGAACAGGCCGCGCTGCACGCGATGATCGAACGCCACCGGATCGCCGCCGGACTCCACGAAGCCGTCCTGCACCACGCCGCCGACGTGCCCGGCGCGGCCGAACGCGGCGACATCAGCGGAGTCCTCGCCGCGGCCCGCAAAGCCCTGACCGCCATGCGATCACTTCTGGACAAGGAGGTGTCGAAATCAGCATCCGAGTGATGGTCGTCGACGACCAGGTGATGGTGCGGGCCGGACTGGCCGCCATCGTCGGCTCGCAGCCCGGTATCGAGGTGGTCGGCGAGGCCGGCGACGGGGCGGCCGCCGTCACCCTCGCCGAACAGCTGAAACCCGACGTGATCCTGATGGACGTGCGGATGCCCGGCGTCGACGGGCTGACCGCCACCGCCCGGCTCACCGCCATGCCCGACCCGCCGCGGGTGCTCGTGCTCACCACGTTCCACCAGGACGCCTACGTCTTCCAGGCGCTGCGGGCCGGGGCCTCCGGGTTCCTGCTCAAGGACGCGCCACCGATGGACCTGGTGACCGCGGTCCGGACCATCGCGGCCGGCGAGGCGATGCTCGGGCCGGCCGTGACCCGCCGGCTCATCGACGCCTTCGCCACCGGGACCGTCTCGTCGTTCACTGACGACGCACGCCTCGCCGCCCTCACACCGCGTGAGCGGGATGTGCTCACCGCCATCGCCCAGGGCCTGTCCAACGCCGAGATCGGCACGGCACTGGGCATCGGCGTCGGGACGGTGAAAGCTCACGTCAACGCCCTGCTCGGCAAGATCGGGGCGCGCGACCGGGTGCAGGCGACGATCGTCGCTTACGACACCGGGCTGGTCAGGGCAGGTCTTGGATCTCCCGGCCCAGCGGCCAGAACGCCACCGGGACGAGCTTGAAGTTCGCGATCCCGAACGGGATGCCGATGATCGTCACGCACTGGGCGACACCCGCGACGATGTGGGTCAGCGCCAGCCACCAGCCGAACAGCACCACCCACAGGATGTTCGCCACCCCCGAACCGAGACCGACACCCGGCTTGGGCACCACGGTCCGGCCGAACGGCCACAACGAGTAGAGGGCCAGCCGCGCCGACGCCACCCCGAACGGGATGGTGACGACCAGCAGGAAACAGATCAGGGCGGCGAAACCGTAGCCGATGGCCAGGACGAAGCCGCTGCCGAAGATGAACCAGAGAACATTGAGGATCAAGCGCACACCCCCAGGATGCCATTCCGGTACGACAGCGCAGAGTCACGTGCCTACCGCGCGAGGCGGGTGGCACACCGGGCCGACCCGCGACCGCCGGGCCGAATGCGGTGCGCACTGCTTTTCCGTCACGGTCTCCATCACGGGTTCCCGTCGCGGTCTCGATCACGTTCTCCGTCACGGGAACAGCAGCGACTCGATCATGTCGCACAGCGGTACCAGCAGGTCCGCCTCGCCGGCCGACGCCAGCGGCTCCATGTCGGTCTTGGCGCGCATCAGGGCGATCCCCGCGGCCGCCGCGATCATGACCTGAGCCCGCAGCAGCCCGGCGTCACCGGTGTGCCCCGCCGCGGCGGCGAGTCGCTGGCTGTAGGAGCGCAGCAGATCGAGCCGGATCCGGTCGGCGCCCTCGTCACCGGACGTGCGGAGCAGCAGCACCAGATTGTGCGGCACTCCTCTGGTGCACGGGCCGACGACCTGCCGGGCGATCGCCTCGGCCGTCCGGATCGGCGGATCGATCTCGGTGGACCGGTTCAGCTCGTCGACACTGTAGGTCAGGCAGGCTTCGAACAGGCCTTCCTTGGACCGGAAGTATCGGCTGATCAGGGCCACGTTGACGCCCGCGTCGTCGGCGATGTGCCGCACGGTGGTGGCCGCGTAACCGTGGTGGGTGAATCGATGAACCGCCGCGTCCAGGAGGAGCTGCCGGGTCGCCGCGGCATCCCGGCGTCGCGGCGTCTGGGTAGTGGTCACCGGCGTCCTCCCGCTTTGTTGTGCCACCTTAACCGCCGTGTTCCTGTGACGTAAACAGTTGTTGACCGGTTGTGCCGTACGCCGGTACGGTTTTTAAGTCAACGGGTGTTTACTAAGGTTCGGTGTGTGCCATGACGACTCTCGCCCTCCCGCCGGGCTCCACGCGCAACCGCCGGGCCGCCCGCCTGACCCCCGGCCACGGCGCCGCAGCCACCGCGTACGCCCTGCTCAATTGGCTCCTTGACGCGGCCTGCCTGTGGCTGTGCTGCCTGGCGATCGGCGGCGGCACCATCAGCGCCGCCCAGCTGCTGCTGGCCTACTGCGCCGGCATGGCTGCCGGAACCATCACCATCGTCCCCGGCGGCCTCGGCATCGTCGACGGAGCCCTGATCCTGGGCCTGCTGGCCGGCGGCATGACCACCGAACCGGCCATCGCCGCCGTCGTCCTCTACCGCCTGATCACCCTCGGCTTCATCATCGGCGTGGGCTGGCTCTCCTACCTGGCCATCCGCCGCCCCCGGGTCAGAGATCTTCCCTGACCTGGACACCCTGGGCGACGACCATCATCGGTACGGCCCCGGTGGCCGTCTCGGCGTCCCAGGTGAACAGGGTGTACTCGTCCTCGGGGGCGACCTCCCGGGCGAACTCGCGTTCGCCCGCGGTCGGCGGGCGGAAGACCGGATGGTGAAACAGATCGGTGCAGGCGACCCAGGCGACATCGGTGAAGGTGACCTCGACGGCGTGGTGGTAGGTCAGGTCGTTGTCGGCGATCAGGAGCAGCCCGGCGGCATCCCACCGGCGCACTTCCCAGTCCCACCACCGGCCGGTCAAGCGTTCCAGCTCGTCCATGCGGTGATCCTCCCGCACGCCGCGTAGTGTGTGACCCCATGGCCTTGAGTGTCGACGACGTGATCGGGAAGCCGCTGCGCGAGCAGTGGGAGGTGTTCCTCGACGACCACCGGGCCGCCCTCGGCGACTGCCTGGACGGGCTGACCGAGGAGCAGGCCCGCCGTCGTCTCGTCCCGTCCAAGACGACCCTGCTCGGCCTGGTCAAACACGTCACCTTCGTGGAGAAGGTGTGGTTCGACGAGGCGATCACCGGCCGCTCCCGGTCCGAGATCGGCATCCCGGCGGCTCCCGACGAGTCGTTCGACCTGACCGCCGACGACACCGTCGACAGTGTCCGGACCGCCTACCTGGACGCGTGCGCGGCATCCCGAGCGGCCACCGCCGGCATCGCCCTGGACGACGTGATCACCGGCAACCGGCGCGGCCCGCTACCGCTGCACTGGGTCTACCTGCACGTCCTGCGCGAGATGGCCCAACACTGCGGCCACGCCGAAATCCTCCGCGAACAGGTCCTCGCTCAACCCTGATCAGGGTTTCAGGCATCAGGACGCTGGGCCGGTCATGGCGATCAGTAGGCCGGTGACGAAGCCGACAACGGTGACGGCGTAGCCGGCGGCCAGCAGCGGGACGCGGAACGGGCGGCCCAGGACGGTGCCGGCCATGCCGAGGATCGCGGCCAGGATGGCGGCTCCGGTGGGGATCCAGAGGGCCAGGTCCTGGCCGGTGCCGGTGCAGATCAGACCGGTGTCCTCGGAGGCGCAGAGGGTGCTGCTCAGCGCGAACCCGACCGACGACAAACCGGTGAGGCCGGCGAGCAGGAGCAGGCCGGCGAGTGCCACGACCGAGCCGGCGATCTGGCCGGGGGTGCCGTAACGGCCCACGGCGGTGGAGGTTTGAGGGGTCACGCGAAGTCACGGTACTTGATTTTGGCCCGGCGGCCGTCGGCGTGATGCCAGACGATGCCTTCGAAACGGGGGTGGGCCAGTAGCCAGGTACGGAGTCCGTCCAGATCGCGGGGGACGTCGAGACGGTCGGCGTCGGCGTGACGGACGAGCTGATGACCCCGTACGCCCTCGGGATTGCCGTTGATCTTCTCCCCGATCAGCTCGTAGGTGCCGGGCTGGAACCGGCCGCCGATCGCCTCGGCGTGGTATCGGGCGTACGACGACTGGGTGATCGGTTCCCAGCCGACCGTTTTGCCGGTGTTGTCGTCGGTCATCACCGGCCGGTAGCCGGGCGGCCTGGTCCGGCCGGGACGCACCTCCCGCCGGGCCCACCACGCGCCGTCGTCGTCGAGGAGCACGCAGGTGCCGTCGTACTTGCGGGTGGCTACCCCCTCACCGTCGAGAACCCACTGGCAGACCGGATTGGCTTCGGGCAGCACCCGCTTGCGGTCGTCGGGGTCGCGCTGGAAGAGCGTCGGTATCTTCTGCATGAACGACATCTTCGCAGCGCGACAAAACGGATTTCAGTATCCGTTCATCTATCTTCATCGATAATGTGGCGCATGCGAAGACTCCTGGTGGCCACCATCGCCGCTACCGCCGTCACCGTCGTGACCGCCACCCCGGCCAGCGCCGCGGCCCTGCCGTCCCGTGCGACCTGGCTCGCCGACGTGACAGCAGTCACCGATCAGGCCGCCGATTACCTCGACGACCGCCTGCCCGCGAGCGGGATCCGCGCCGCGATCGTGCTCGACATCGACAACACCGCGCTGCAGAGCCGGTACAAGCCGTACGACGCCACCCCCGGAGTTCTCGCCCTGGCCCGCCAGGCCCGTGCCGACGGTGCCGCGGTGTTCTTCGTGACCGCCCGCCCGGAGATCATCGAAGCGGCCACCGAGATCAACCTGCGGGTCGTCGGCTACCAGTGGACCGACCTCTACACCCGGCCCACTTTCAACTTCGACGACAACCAGACCCTCAAGACGAAGGCCCGCACCGACATCGAGAGCCGCGGCTACACGATCGTCGCCAACGTCGGCAACAGCGCCACCGACCTGGGCGGCGGTCACGCCGAGCGCACGTTCAAGCTGCCGGACTACGACGGGCAGCTCGACTGAGTGTCCGATAGCGTTCACGGGTGACCGCGACCGCTGACCAGACCCTCCGCCAGTTGGGCCCCACCATCTATCTGCCGGCCGCGGTCTGGTCCACCGGTCTCGGCGCGGTCGCCCCGGTGATCGTCCTCACCGCCACCAGCCTGGGCGCTTCCCCCGCGACGGCCGCCGTCGTCGCGGGGATGCTGGGCCTCGGCCAGATCAGCGGCTCCCTCCCGGCAGGCGTCCTGATCTCCCGGATCGGCGAACGGCGCACCATGATGGCGGCCTCCGCCCTGGCCGTTCCCGCCCTGGTTGCGTGCATGCTGGCACCGAACGTGCTGCTCCTCGGCGTGGCCGTCGCCCTCCTCGGGGTGTGCGGGGCGGCGTGGATGCTGGCCCGCCTCGCCTACATGACCGAAGCGGTCCGCCCCGAACTCCGCGCCCGCGCCATGTCCACCCTCGGCGGCGTCGGCCGGATCGGCACCTTCAGCGGCCCGTTCCTCGGCGCCGGTGCGATGCACCTGGCCGGTCTCGACGGCGCCTACCTGGTCGCGATCGCCGGAGTCAGCCTGGCCACCCTGATCCTGATCATGCTGCCGTCGGTGCCGCACGACCGGGCGATCCCGGCCGGCACCGAACGCCCCGGCCTGTGGACGGTGATCCGCGCCCATCAGCGCACCCTGCGCACCCTGGGCGTGGCGGTGCTGCTGGTCGGCGCGCTGCGGGCCTCCCGCCAGACGATCCTCCCGCTGTGGGGTGCGTCGCTGGGCCTGGACCCGGCCACGATCGGACTGATCTACGGCCTCTCCGGCGGCATCGACATGCTGCTGTTCTACCCGGCCGGCAAGTTGATGGACGTCTACGGCCGGCGTGCGGCAGCCGTACCAGCGCTGATCCTTCTCGGTCTTGCCCATCTCCTGCTGCCGCTGGCCGGGGGAGCGGTGGGCCTGACCGCAGCCGCCCTGCTGATGGGCGTCGGCAACGGCCTGAGCGCCGGCCTGGTGATGACTCTCGGTGCCGACGCGTCGCCCACGGCTGGGCGCGCCGAATTCCTGGGCGCCTGGCGACTGTGCTCCGACGTCGGCGTCGGCGGCGGCCCGCTCCTGATCGGCGCGGTCACGGCGGTGTTCTCGCTGACCGCGGCGGCACTCACGGTAGGCGGCGCGGGACTACTCGCTGCGACGTTACTGCAAAGATGGATTCCTGGTACGAGTGACGCGGCCACCCGTGGCCACCCCGCAAGCCAGGCGTGACTCCGGGCCGACTCGCGACCGCCGGGCCGAATGCGGTGCTCCCCGCCAAACCCGGTTGCGTGTCTCGCCCGGCCTGGCGCTCGTCTCGTCGTGCGCCGACTCCGGCGCGGCGATCATTTCGCGTTGCATTCGCCCTCCATCTTGACCGATCATTTTCGGCATGAGTGCCACGATCCGCCGAGCCGGCCCCGACGACGCCCTTCCGGTGGCGGACCTGCTGATCCGGTCCCGTTCCCGGGCAGCCGCCGACGGCACGATCCCACCGGCCGTGCACTCGGACGCCGACGTGCGCGCCTGGGTCGCCGCGGTCGTCATCCCCACCCGCGAGGTCTGGATCGCCGAGGACACCGACGGCAGCCCGCTGGCGGTGCTGGTACTGGAGGACGCCTGGATCGACCAGCTCTACGTCGATCCGGCCACCACCGGCCAGGGCCTGGGCTCACGCCTCGTCGAGCTGGCGAAATCCCGCCGCCCCGCCGGCCTCCAACTGTGGACGTTCGTCGCCAACACCGGTGCCCAGCGCTTCTACCACCGGCACGGCTTCACCGTCGCCGAGACCACCGACGGTTCCCGCAACGAGGAGAAGTCCCCGGACATCCGCTTAACCTGGATCCCCGCGGAGTGACCTCAGCCGCGTCCTGGGCCTGGTCGCGAACGGTCTTCAGCGGGAGGCCCACCAGGTCGACATGACGTCGACGCCCGGCTGTGCCAGGAGCGACGGTGGGAACATCTCGCCCGCCCGGTACGGCTCGAACCGGCTCATCACTTTCAGTCCTCTTTTGTCTCGTCTGGCCCGTCGAAAGTCAGGGTCAGCGTGCTGTGATAGCCGGCGCCTCCAGGGAAGGACCGGCGTTCCACCGGCTCGGCCCCGTATGGCCAGAATCGGACAGCCCGGTACGGCCAGCCGTCCTGCCCGGGCGCCGCCCATTCGAGCGCGACCACGTCCCCCGCCGCGAAACTGACGTAACCGGGCATCGCGGCGGCACCGAAGAACGCCCAGCACCCACCGGGAGTCTCGTCGGCGTCGATCACGCCCCAGCCTTCGTCCGGATGCCAGAACCGGACGACACCTCGTACCGCCGCCGGGGTCCAGAAATCGGCCGGCAGGGCCTCGGTCTCATCGGCGGACTGTTCGAGGTTCCCGGCCACCGGCAGTAGCGCCGTCCCGGCGGGCGCACCGGCCGCGGCCATCCGGCGGATCACCGCGGCCTGCTTCCGGGCCCGCTGCACCACCACGGCGCCGAAAGCGGACCGGTCGCCGTGATAGCCGTAGGAGTCCAGGAACAGATGCAGCCGCCGGGAACGGTCCGCGGAATCCGGGAAGCCCAGGTGCCGGGCGGCGCCCGAGGCATACAGCGGCACCCAGGACAGGGCCGCGAAGGCCAGATCGAACTCCCTGGTCGACGGGCCCGCGGTGTCCCAGTCGAAGAATCCGGCCAGCCGGTCCCCGTCCATCACCGCGTTGTACGGCGCGGCGTCCTGATGACCGATCACCATCCCCGGCCCCATCGACGCCCCGGCGAACCAGGTCTCGTCCGGAGGCGGCCGGAAGTCCGCCGTCAGATCGTGCAGACGCCGCAGCCACTGTGCCACCTGCACCAGGGTCTGATCCGCGAACGCCCACCCCGGCCAGGGAACCCGCTCACCGATGACCTCGCCGGGCAGATAGGTCAGCATCTCGCGGCCCTGCTCGTCGAACCCGAGAGCCCGCGGGGCACCGTCGAACCCGGCGTCCTCCAGATGCCGCAGCAACGCGTGCACCGTCGAGGTCCACGGCGATGCCCGCTTGTGCACGACACCGTCGATCCG
Organism: Actinoplanes derwentensis; assembly: GCF_900104725.1. Taxonomy (NCBI): domain Bacteria; kingdom Bacillati; phylum Actinomycetota; class Actinomycetes; order Micromonosporales; family Micromonosporaceae; genus Actinoplanes; species Actinoplanes derwentensis. Next base: position 5,120,185 of record NZ_LT629758.1, on the reverse strand, counting down.
CACCGCTCCGACGGTGTTGCCGCCGGGAAGCTCCTCTTCGCTCACCGGTTTTTCATACCGGACCGCCGGGCCACCCCGAAACCGAATTCATCCCATCCCCTCGCCGGCCCGGTCAGGCCTCGGTGAGAAGCAGCCCGTCGGCGATCAGGCCCACGTCGGGGATCCGGTCGTCCGGTACGTAGGGGACCACCGTCAGCGTCCGCGACTCACCCACCCGGATCTGCTGACCCGGCGTCAGGACGTGCCCTTCGGCGAGCAGACCCGCCAGCTGGTTCAGAATCGTCGCCGCCTCGCCGATCTGCTCCCCGGCGATTCCGGTGATCAGATCCGGCCGGCCGAACTTGGCCATCCCCCGAGTGTGCACCGGATGCCCGAACCCCGGCACCACATCGGACTCGGCGACCACACTGATCTCCCGCATCACCGTGAACGGCCGATGCGGGTCCAGCCCGGCGACCACCGCCGCCGGGTACCAGTCGTGGGCGTACGCGTCGAGCACCGCGACCGCCCCGGCCCGGCACACCTCGGCCGCGACCGCCCACGCCAGCTGCAGATGGGTCAGGTCGTCCGGGTCGGTCACCGTCAACTGGATCGTGTAACAGCTGGTCGCCGCGTCCAGCGCCGCCGGATCGGGCAGTTCCCGCTCGGCGAGGTTACGCAGCGGACCGGTCCGCCACCCATCGATCCACTCCGGCGTGTCCGCGTAGTGATGCAGCCGCACGTCGAGCGCGTCCACCGGAGCCGTCGCGGGCACCGCTCCCGCCAGGTCGAGGCCGGTCATCACCTCCCCGCCGGTGAAGACGACAAGCATGACCGCCGCCTCTCGGCCGGTGGGCCGGTGCGCGGGACGAGACCAGGGTTCGACTCGAGAATTCACCCGGCCATCCTGCCACCGAGCGTCCTGCCGCACCGCCCGGCCGCCCGCCGGACCCGTCCCGCTTGTCCTCGTCCCGCTTGTCCCGTCCGGCTTCATCCCCCGCCCGGGCCGGCTTCATCCCCAGTCCCGCCCGGGTTCTCCTCAGCCTCGTCCGGTTTTCTCCGCTGACTTCGCATCCGCGACCCACGGGCTCACCGCGACCTTGCCGGTGCTGCCGACGTCGACGACCTCCGCCAGCACGTGCCGGGGCTGCCCTTCCGCCGCCGCTATGCTGACGAACGCGCCGGTCTCCACCTTGTCGGTGGTCAGATTGCGCCACAGCAGCAGCGCCCGCGCCGACTCACCCGGCCGCACGGTGATCCGCTTCGGCGAAACGATCCACTGTTCGACCTGGTGAACCTTTTCAACACCATGCAGCGTTTGTACGTCCAACTCCGCCCGATCCTCACCGAGCACATCGAGAACCGGATAACCGTCGACGGTGAACGACTTCTTCCCGCAGTTGTACAGCTCGATCCCCGTCGCTCGGAGCCCCATCGCGCCCTCGGTCTCACTAAGGGCGATCCGGGCGCCCTGCACACATCGCGGCACCGCGGGCCGGACGACCGTCACCGACGCCGAGACCCCCGGAACCGGCGGCGCGGACCGGCGCCCCGTCCCCGGTTCGTCGGCCAACGGCGGCCGGGCACACGCGGTGAGCAGCAGAACCAGCGACAACACCAGGTAGCGCAGCATCGACCCTCCTTATCCGGGCCTTAACGTTCGCACAGCGTGGCCATAGTGATCTTCCCGCGAAAGTGGTTCCTGTCAGAACGAGCCACACGCTTCGCAGGGAGACAGACATGAAGGTCAACAGGACTACCGGAGCGGTGATGCTGGCGGTCGGCGCACTCACGGTGCTCGGTTTCGCCGGCACGGCACTCGCCGACGACTCCGACGACACCCGCTCCCGCGCCACCGCGACCGCCAGCCCGTCCATCGACGACTCGTCCACCCGAGGCGCGTCCGACGACACCTCCGACGACTCGTCGAGCCCGTCCCCGGACGACTCGAACAGCCCTTCGCCGGACTCCTCGTCGAGCACTTTCCCGGACGACTCGGCGACCGTTTCCCCGAGTTCGTCCCCCAGTTCGTCGCCCAGCTCGGCTGGCGCCATCAAGATCACCGCTGGTCAGGCGAAGACGATCGCTCTCCGGGCAGCCGGCGGCGGCCGCATCGAGTCGATCGAACGCGAATACGAACACGGCCGCCTGGTCTGGGACATCGACGTGATCACCAAGGGCATCGAACACGACATCGACGTCGACGCCACCACCGGCGCGGTGACCCGCCACCGAACCGACAACGACCGCGGCGACGACAACAGCACCCACAGCAGCGACGACAGTTCCCACGGCAGCAAGAGCGGCACCGACGACAGTTCCCACGGCAGCAAGAGCGGCAGCGACGACCGTGACGACGATCGCGGCCACGGCAGCGACGACCGTGACGACGACAAACACGACGACGACCGGGGTCGCGGCAGCGACGACTGACCGTCCCCGCGAACCGGTCGAACCTCGACCGATCGAACCGTCACCAGGCCGGCACCGGATCTCCGGTGCCGGCCGAACACACGTGCCCCGCAGCTGAGCCGCCAGACCATCGATGACCGTCGCGCCGGGGTTCGCGGAGCGACTTCCTCGGGCCGCGCCGGTCCGTGGTGGACTCTTTCGCCGGATGATCGTCTCGGGCCGGCACGAACTGGCCCCCGAACTCGCCCCGAACCAGACCTCGCTTCGTCGTCGTCCTCGCGCCCCGGCCCGGACGTTCTCGCTGAGCGTGAGAAGGCGCGTGCCTAGAAGGGATACGGCGACTGGAGCGTGGCGTCGCTGGATCACGTGCTTCGTTACGACACTCTCCGGCGGGGTCTGCGGCTCGACACCTCGGACCAGACGCCGGAGAAGACCATCGTGTAGATCCTGGCGAGGATGTCCGAAGCCCGGCTACCTGACTGAGCTGTGAAATACCGAGAGGTACAGATCGGCCGCCGGGTTGTTCGTGTCGCGCCGTGACCATGGCGGTGGGGTTGATGGAATCGGTGTATGTGGAGTTCGGAGATTCAGGGGATCGCGGCGGCTCTGGGTGGGGAAGTGGTGTCGGCGACTGTGCTGGCGGGTGGGTTCTCGCATGAGACCTGTCTTGTCGATCTCGGGGAGCGGCAGGTCGTCGTGCGGTTCGGGGGCGGGGACTCGGTGATCGAGGCGGGCGTGATGGCGGCGGCCCGACAGCATGTGCCGGTTCCGGAGGTTCTGCTGGTCAGGGCAGGGGTCATGGTCATCGAGTACGTGAACGGCACGGTTCTGAGTCAGGTGCTCGACGACGGTCGGCTCGCCGAGGGCGAGGCCCGGGCGCTCGGGGCTGAAGTGGGGCGGGTCGTTGCCGGGATCGCCGCCGTGACGTTCGGGCGGCCGGGGTTCTTCGTCGACGGGAATCTTGCCGTCGACGAGCAGGTTCCCTGGTCCCGGCAGTTGGTGCCGATGGTTGAGAACTGCATGGGCCAGGTTCCCGGTGGGCGGCTCGATGACGGGATTCGGGACGCCTGGGTGCGGCTGTGTGCGGAGAACGCCGCGGTTCTGGAGAGTGTCGACGGGCACGCGCGGCTCGTGCACGCTGATATCAACCCGAAGAACATCCTGGTCACGCGAGTGGGTGGCGGCTGGCGGGTGGATGCGGTGCTCGACTGGGAGTTCAGCTATTCCGGCTGTGCTTACGGTGACGCGGGGAACATGGCGCGGTTCGGTGCCGGCTACCCGGACGGCTTTCTGGCCGGGTTCGGTGCCGGGTTCGCCGACGGGCAGCCGGGGGATCTGCCGCTGGTCGCGGACTGGAAGCGGGTGGGGCGGGTGCTGGACATGTTCGCGCTCAGCGACCTGGTGACCCGGCCGGACGGGCACGCGGTCGCGGATCAGGCGGCCGAACAGATTCGGCTCTGGGCGCGACGGGGACTGCCCGGCGGCTAGAGACGCTGCGTGCTCGCGGTGCGAGAACCGATCTGCGTGGTGAGTCCGGGTTCGATTCGCACCCCAGGTCACCACGCAGATCCTGATCGCGAACGTCTTTGGCGACAGCCGCCACGGTCGCCGCACGGCGGTGAGAGGCGCTTCCGCCCGGCGGTCGCGGGGTGACCTGGAGTCTCGCCGACCTCGCGGGGACGCGGCGGGGCTTGCCGGTGTGGTTGTGGGAGGTGTGTGGCGTACCGGCGAAGGTGCCCTGGATCTTGGGGAAACAGGGCACCGGGACCGGCCTAGAGGCGGGCGGCTTCCGCTTCGATCGTGGTGTCGTCGCCGTGGCCGGTGTGCACCACCGTCTCGGCGGGCAGCGCCAGCAGCTTCTCCTTGATCGATTCGACGATCAAACCCGCGTCCGAGTACGACCGGCCGGTCGCGCCGGGACCACCGTTGAACAGCGTGTCACCGGTGAAGACACAGCCCAGCTCGGGGGCGTAGAGGCAGACGGCGCCGGGGGCGTGACCCGGAGTGTGCAGCACCTGCAGGGTCGTGCCGGCCACCTCGATGCGGGCGCCGTCGGTGAGGTCGATGTTCCACCACACGTCCGAACCGTGCGTCAGCTCCCACAGCGGCCACTCGGCCGGGTGCAGCAGGATCGGGGCACCGGTGCGTTCCCGCAGCTCCGGGGCCACCCGCACGTGATCGTCGTGGGAGTGGGTGCAGACGATCGCGACCAGGCGGCGGTCGCCGACCACCTTCAGGATCGCGTCCACGTCGTGCGGGGCGTCGATCACCACACACTCGTCGTCGTCACCGACGACCCAGATGTTGTTGTCGACGTCGAAAGTCTGGCCGTCCAGGCTGAAAGTGCCCGCAACGACATCATGATCCACACGAAGCATTCCTGGATTGTCCCACCTCAGTCGTCGTCCGTCTCGACGCTCACCTCCAGGTTGGGGATACCGCCGGCGCAGTCGCCCAGATCGACCTTGACGCGGAAGTGACCGTCTCGGACATTTCGGAACTCGCCCTCGTCGTCGCCCTGCTCGTGGACCGCGAAGCCCTGCGCCGGGGACATCGAGATGATGTGGTCGCAGTCGGCTATCACCGTGCCGCCGCGGGTCGGGAAGGAGTGTGATCCGGTGGGTTTCTCCGACGCCCTGCTCGGTGACGGTGTGGCGATGATCTCCCCGGTGCTCTCCCCCGGAGTCGCGGTCGTCTCCTCCGCCTGCAAGGCCCGTGCCACGTCGGTCTCGCTCAACGGCTCGGTCTCCTGGGAGAACAAGCCCGAACCGACCAGGCCGATGCCGACCACGCCGACCAGCACGGCCAGCGCGGCCGCCACTACCCAGCCGAAGACGATCACCAGGGGAAGCCGGCCCAGCCGGTCGATGAGGCGCACCCGGCAACTATCCGCCCGGCGACGCTAAGGCGGGCACCGGACAACGCTAAGAGAGGGTTAAGGCGGGCTGTTCCGTCAGACCGGGAGGCTAACGTGCAGGCGTGGCGAGACTCCTGCTGATCGAGGACGATCCGGCGATCCGGACCACCCTGCTGCGTGCCCTGCGGGAGCGCGGGCACGCGGTGGCGGCGGCGTCGGCCGCCATGGAAGGGCTGCAGACGGCTCTCGCCGAGCGGCCCGACCTGATCGTCCTCGACCTGGGGCTGCCCGACCTCGACGGGCGTGAGCTGCTGCGCATGTTGCGAGCGGTCAGCACCATTCCGGTGATCGTGGCGACCGCTCGCGACGAGGAGACCGAGATGGTGCGGCTGCTCGACGCGGGAGCCGACGACTACGTGGTGAAGCCGTTCACCGCCGCCCAGCTCGACGCCCGGATCCGGGCCGTGCTGCGGCGTGGCGGATCGGCCGAGCCGTCCCCGGTCCTCGAGGTCGGCGGGCTGCGCATCGACCAGGCGGCCCGTTCGGTCAGCCTGGACGGCGGCGTGATCGAGCTGACGCCCCGCGAGTTCGACCTGCTGCACCATCTGGCGTTGCGGGCCGGGCAGGTGGTCACCAAGCGGGAACTGCTCAGTGAGGTGTGGCAGGTGCCCTACGGCGGGGCCGACAAGACCGTCGACGTGCATCTGTCCTGGTTGCGGCGCAAGTTGGGGGAGACGGCGCAGGAGCCGCGCTACCTGCACACCATCCGTGGTGTCGGGGTGCGTCTGAGCGGCCCGTCCGGTGACCTCTCGTGAGGGCGCGACTCACGCTGCTGGTGGCGTCGACCATGGTGCTGGTTCTGCTGGCCTTCCTGGTGCCGCTCGCGGTGCTGGTGCGGCAGGTCGCCGAGGACCGGGCGCTCAGCCGGGCCGCCGACGTGATCCAGTCGATCGTGCCGCTCGCCGGCGCCGGGGAAGCCGGTGGCCTGCGGCTGATCGTGTCCGCCCAGGCCGTGCCGGTCACCGTCTTCCTGCCGGACGGCACCGTGCTCGGCGCACCGGCCGAGCGCACCCCCGGCGTCCGGCTGGCCGGCACGCGCGGCGAGGCGTTGACGGTCGCCGTCGGTGCCGGGCGTGAGGTGGTCGTCCCGGTGATCGGCGTGGCCGGCACGACAGTGATCCGCGCCCTGGTTCCAGCGGAGGAACTGACCCGTGGCGTGACCCGCGCCTGGGCCCTGCTCGCCGCGCTCGGCTTGGTGCTGGTGCTGCTCGGCCTGCTGGTCGCCGACCGTCTGGCCAGCGCCATCACCGGCCCGATCAGTCAACTCTCGGCGGTGTCACATCGTCTGGCCTCCGCCGACCTCGACGCCCGCGCCGAACCGGCCGGCCCACCCGAACTACGCGAGGTCGCCGGCGCCCTCAACCACCTGGCCGGTCGCATCCAGGACCTGCTCGCCACCGAACGGGAACGCGTCGCCGACCTGTCCCACCGACTCCGCACCCCGTTGACCGCGTTACGCCTGGAAGCGGAAGCCCTGCACGACCCGGAGGAGTCGTCCCGGGTGGCGGCAGCCGCCGACGAGGTGGCCCGCGCGGTCACCGCGGTCATCCAGCAGACCCGTCGCGCCGCCGTCACTCCCGCCGCCGCGAACTGCGACGCCACCGCGGTGGTGACCGACCGGGTCGCTTTCTGGGCGGTACTGGCCGAGGACACCGGCCGGGCCGTCCACCAGCAGCTGCCGTCCACCCCGCTGCCGGTCGCGGTGGCCGCCGACGACCTGGCGGCCGCACTGGACGCCCTGCTCGGCAACATCTTCGCCCACACCCCCGACGGCACCCCGTTCTCGGTGACCCTGGCAGCCGTCCCGTCCGGCGGCGCCGAACTCACCGTCGCCGACTTCGGCCCCGGTTTCCCCCCGGAGGCCTCCCGCCGGGGCGCTTCCGGAGGCGGTTCCACCGGCCTGGGCCTGGACATCGCCCGCCGGGCGGCGGCCTCTTTCGAAACCCTTTCCCCACCTTCCGGCGGTGCGGTGCTCCGACTCCACTTCGCCGCCGGTACGCCCACCGACGGCACCGTCCAGCCCGCCGATTCCCGTCCCTGAAGTCTCCGCCGTCACCTGGCCCTTCTCATGCATTCCGCTCCCGAAGACGCTGACGATTCGGAATACCTCCACAGCGGCCATCAGCCGAGGCGATCGGCTGGCCCTGCATGGTTGGCGATCCACATCGCCCGATCGCGACCGCTCCAATGGCAGGCGTTGATGAATTCGACTTCGTTCGCATTCCGCCCGGCGGTCGCGGGGTGACCGGGAGCCGTGCCCGCCTCGCGGGGTGGGCACGAGTGGCGGGGGAGATCGTACAAAATCGGGGTTATTGTCAGTTTTCGATCGGGCCGCCCCAGCGGGCGATGTCGTCGTCGGTGATGGTGGATGGTCGTTCGGAGGGCTGGGTCACGCGGATGTGGTTGCCGAACGGGTCGCGGAAGGCGCAGTCGATGCCGTAGGGCTGGACCTCGACGCCCTGGGTGAACTCGACGCCCTGGGCCTGGAGTTTGTCGTAGACGTTCTGGCAGTCGTCGGTGGTGAGGATCGCCGTGGCGCCGAGGGCACCCTTGGTGAGCAGGTCACGCACCTGCGCGGCGGTCTCCTCGCTCATCGCCGGCGGGCCGGGCACCTCCAGGAGCAGTTGCCGGCCGGGGTCGGACGGGAGAGAGACGGTCAGCCAGCGCATGAACCCCATGTCGACGTCGGAGTCGATCGTGAAGCCCAGCTTGCCGACGTAGAAATCCAGAGCCTCGTCCTGGTCGAGTACCCGGACCGTGGTGATCGTGATCGCCGTGAACATGACCTCACGGTACGGGCGGGCCAGGGGTGGGCGCTTCGCCGAAACTGACCGGTCGCAGCCAGGTCTTCACGAAGCACACCGGCGCGGCGGCGGCCAGCCGCCGATCGCGGTACTGCGACGGCGACACTCCGACGACGGCCCGGAACGCGCGGCTGAACGCGCCGAGGCTTTCGAAACCGGCCCGCAGGCCGACCTCGGTCACCGAGCTGGCCGGGTCGCGCAGCAGGGACATCGCCCGTTCGATGCGCCGGCGCTGCAGGTAGCGGTGCGGGGTCTCCCCGAAGGTGGTGCGGAAGGTGCGGCTGAAGTGCCCCTCGGACATGAGCGCCACCTTGGCGAGCGCGGGCAGGTCGAGCCGGCCGGCGAAGTCACGGTCCATCGTGTCGCGGGCGCGGAGCAGCCGCCTGTTCTGGTCCTCGGTCGGTGACCAGCCGGTTTGCGGCATGCCGGTGATCTTAGCCGCAGCACCCGCCATTCATCGATCGACGTGAAAGTATTGACCGAGTTTGATCGATAGGGGGAGACCACGATGAGACCGTCACGTCTACTGATCGCCGGCCTCGCCGCGGCGGTCACGCTCGCGGCCGCGCCACCCGTGCGGGCCGCCCCGGCGGTCGCGGCCGGGAACCAGCCGTATGCGTCGTACTGGCATCCGAACAGCCTTCTGAACTGGGATCCGGCCGCTGATCCGGATGCCCGGTTCAACCGGTCCGGGGTTCCGCTCGCCGAGCGTGTCTCGGATCCGGCGCTCAAAGCCAATCCGAACGCGCGTGCCGGTGAGGGGCGGATCGCTTCGCTGGTCTCTTTCGCGTCTACGTCCGGTAATCCGTCGCAGGGGGCGCTGGACGCGAACTATTACGCCTTTCCGTACTGGCAGTACATCGACACCCTGGTCTTCTGGGGCGGTTCAGCCAGTGAGGGGCTGATTCTCGCGCCGAACGCGCCGGTCATCGACGCCGCGCACCGTAACGGGGTGAAGGTCTACGGCACGGTGTTCTTCCCGCCGGCCGCCTACGGTGGTCAGATCCAGTGGGTGCGCGATTTCGTGCAGAAGTCCGGCAGCACCTATCCGGTGGCCGACAAACTGGTGCAGGTGGCGCAGCATTACGGGTTCGACGGCTGGTTCATCAACCAGGAGACCGGTGGCGGCAACGCGGAACTCGCGACCGAGGTTCGTAACACCATGACGTACGCGCGGTCGCGGGGACCGGTCGAGTTCATGTGGTACGACGCGATGACCGAGAGCGGGCCGGTGTCCTGGCAGGACGGGCTGAACTCGGCGAACGACGCGTTCCTGCAGGACGGCACGTCCCGGGTCGCCGACTCGATGTTCCTGGACTTCGGCTGGAGCGCGGCCAAGCAGACAGCGTCCCGGACCAATGCCCGGGCGCTCGGGCGCAGCGAGTTCGACCTGTACGCCGGGATCGACACCGAGGCCAGTGGCTACAACTCGTCGGTGCCGTGGAGTTCGGTGTTCCCGGACGGCCAGCCGCACGTCACCGGCCTGGGTCTCTACCGGCCGGAGTGGACCTGGAAGTCGTCGACGTCCCGCGCCGACTTCTACACACGCGACGCCCGGTACTGGGTGGGTGCCAACGGCGACCCGTCGAACACGGCCACCACCTCGTCGTGGAAGGGGCTCGCCAGCTACGTCGCCGAGGCCACGCCGGTGACCACCAAACCGTTCGTGACCAGCTTCAACGCCGGTCACGGCGACTTCTACGCGGTCGGCGGCGAACGTCTCGGCGGCACCGGCTGGAACAACCTGGCATTGCAGGACGTCCCGCCCACCTACCGCTGGATCGTCCAGTCCACCGGCACGAAGCTGACCCCGGCGATCGACTTCACCGACGCGTACGAGGGCGGCAGCTCCCTTCGCCTTTCCGGCCGTCTGGACGCCACCAACACGGTGCGGCTCTACCAGACCCGGCTTCCGGTGACCGCCGGCACCCGCCTGTCGGTCGTGGTCAAGACTCCGGCGGCGGGCGCCACGCACCTGTCGGCGGCGGTCTCGTTCACCGACGACCCGGCCACCTTCCACCACCTCGGCCTCGGCGACACCACCGGCACGGGCTGGGAGACCAAAACCTTGGATCTTTCCGGGTACGCGGGACGAACGGTCGCGCAACTCGGTCTGAGTGCGCAGGGTTCGGTGGACACCTATGCGATTCAGGTCGGCCGGCTCGCGGTGTACGACGGCCCGGTCGACTCAGCCGCCCCGGTGTCCGGCCTGACGGTCCTGGGGGAGACCGACGTGTCGACGACCCGAAAGACGGCCCGTCTGGCCTGGACCGCGGCCGACGGCCCGGTGCACCACTACGACGTCTTCCGCCGCAACCCGGACGGCACCCGCACCCACCTGGGCGGCACCACCGGCGACGCCTACTTCGTTCCCCGGCTCGACCGTGTCGGCGCGGAGAACACCACAGCCGTCGAGGTCGAAGCGGTGAGCCCCGAGGGTGGCCGTTCCACCCCGGTCACCACCGACCTGACCTGGAGCGACACCCCGGTCGCGTCGAACCTGGCCCTCAACCAGCCGGCCACCGCCGACTCCCAGTGCGCCACGTCCGAGGGAGCGGCGAAAGCGGTCAACGGCAGCGTCACCGACAAGTGGTGTTCGCTCGGTTCCGCCAAGTGGCTGGAGATCGACCTGGGTTCACCCCGGGCCGTGACCGAGTTCGTGGTGAAACACGCCGCCACCGGAGGCGAGAACACGGCGTGGAACACCCGCGACTTCACGATCGTCGTCCGCTCGTCCGCTTCGGACCCGTGGCAGACCGTCGTCACCACCACCGGCAACACCGCCGCTACGACCAGCCACCCGGTCACGGCGACGGCCCGCTACGCCCGCCTGTCGATCACCACCCCGACTCAGAACGGAGATCCGGCCGCGCGAATCTACGAATTCGAGGCCTGGGGCACCTGAGGCCCGAGCAGCGCCAGAAGCCGGTCCCAGTGGTGTCGCAGTGCGGCCGGATCGAAGGCGTCGGTGTCGGCCATCGTGAAACCGTGCACGGTGCCGGGAAGGATCTCGGACAGGTGGTCGACGCCGGTCAGCGCCTTTTCGAGTTCGCCGTGGGCTGCGGGGGTGATGTCGGACTCGGCGTGCCCGAAATAGACCTTCGCGGCGGACAGTTCGGCGAGCAGTTCCGGGCCGCCCGCCGCGACCGGGGCGTGGAACGCGGCGACGGCCGCCACCCGGCCGGGGTGGGCCGCCGCGGTGCGCACCGCCAGGAGACCGCCGATGCAGTAGCCGGTCACCGCGATCGGGCCGTCATCGGTCTCGGGCTGAGCGGCGAGGAAACGGAGGTAGGCGTCGGCGTCACGCACGGCGAGTTCGGCGGTGTGAGCCTGGATCAAGGGCATCAGGTCGGCGAAGACGGCGTCCCGGGTGTCCGCGCCGATGTACTCGGGCAGCGGGATCACCGGCGCCGGGCCGTGCCGGTAGAGAAAGTTCGGGACGAGCACGTAGTAGCCGTGTCCGGCCAGCTCAAGAGCCATCTCTCGCAGCACGGGCCGGGGCCCGAAACCGTCCGGGTACATCAGGACCGCAGGGTACTGCCCGCCGCCGTCGGGAAAGGCGGCGAACGCGTCGGCCCGGCCGTCCACGGTGGGGACATGAAGTGTCTTGGTGGGCATGGTTTCTCCTGTCGTAGTTGACACGTCAAACCTCTGGTCAACAACGATTAGGGCGGAGCCCGCGCGGCGCTCAGCGGAGCGCCGGGTAACCGATCCGTGCATGGCGTGACGCCGACCCGGTAGTCATGTCGCTGAGCCTATCCCCGCCGGGCCGAATGCGGTGGCCGGCGAAACCCGGCGTGGGGATACCGTCCCGGACCGAGAAGCGGCCGGTGATCCTGGCTCCGCGCGGGCTTCGGTGCTGCCGTACGACCAAATGATTGTCCTCGCCTGGACGTCCTGGTGCACCGTTTTCGGCGGCTCTTTACAACTCTCCGAATTGTGTCGATTACGTTGCGTCTCGGCAGGCGGGACGATCATCGGGGATCGCCCGCATGACGAAGGGGGAACGGCCATGAGCACGGCAGCATTCGCACCCAACGGCGGCATGAACATGAACATGGGTATGGGGATGGCGGATCAGATGATGACGTCCCCGCAGATGATGCACATGCAGATGATGCCGATGATGCACCCGCACATGATGCACATGATGCACCAGCAGCACCTTCAGCAGATGATCGCTCAGCAGGTGCAGCAGGCCGTCACCCAGCAGATGCAGCAGATGATGATGGCCCGGCAGATGCCGCAGGGCAACCCGATGGCGATGTACGGCATGCCGCACCAGCAGATGTTCCAGCCGCCGATGTTCCAGCAGGCCATGTGAACGTCGAAGTGATGCGGCAGCCGGCCGCCGCGAGCATTCAGCTCTGCTACCGCTGGCTGGAGGCGGCCACTCCGGCCCTGCCGCAGGCCGCCGCCCTGGCCGCGGGGCTGGTCACGGCGGTTCAGCAGTACACGGCACGCCAGTACGTCGCCTCCCTGCACCAGTCGGCCGCGGTGTTCCACACGGTCCAGCATCTGCGCGCGACCGTGCCGGGGCTGCCGGCCCTGTGAAGAACGGCCGTGAACGAACGGCAGGGCTGCCGGCCCTGTGAGAGAAACGGCCGGGCTCGTTTCGGAGCCCGGCCGACCCGATCGGAGAATTGTGATGACCGAGCATCCCTCCGCCGTCCCGGTCGGTTCCCGGCGCGAGCGCTACCTGGTGGCGCCGCTCGGCGCGCCGCACAAGGACTTCTTCACCCACCTGGCCGAGGATCCCGCCGCCACCGTGCACCGGGTCGTCTCGACCGCGCCGACGTTCGCGGTCGTGGAGATGGACGCGGACCGGGCCGCGATGCTGACCGTCACGGGTGCCGTGCACGTCGAACCGGACCTGGTACTCAACTACGCGTGCCCGGCGGCGGATCCGGGGGTGATCCCGCCCGGCGAGGTGGCCCGCCTGTCGTTCCTGGTGACCGGCAGTGATGGCCGGCCGCTTCCGGGCGCCGAGGTCTACCTGATGAACGAGGTGTTCCCACTGCGCGGGGTGACCCGCGCCGACGGCCGGGTGGCGATCGACGTCCCGGCCGGGATGCTGCCGCTGGACGGCGTGCACGTCAAACCGCAGTACGACTACTGGGCGGTCTGGCTGGGCCGGCCGGCGCTGAGCGGGGAGTCCCCGAACCTGGTGGTCTGCCCGTCGTTCGAAGAGACGTTTCCCGGTTTCCCGCAGCGCCCGCTGGACGGCTGGGCCCGCCGGTCGCTGCGGTTCGACGCGCTGCCGCCGACCTTCCGCGGTGATGGGGTACGGGTGGCGATCGTCGACTCCGGAGCCTCGATGGACCACCCGGACCTGCGGGGCCGGGTCGAAGGCGACCGGGACTCGTGGGAGGACCGGATCGGCCACGGCACCCACGCGGCGGGGATCATCGGCGGCACCGACGACGGGCACGGGGTCGTGGGGGTGGTGCCGGAGGCGGTGCTGCACTCCTGCCGGATCTTCCCGGGCGGCCGGTTCAGCGACCTGATCGAGGCGATCGACCACTGTCTCGCCGAGCAGGTCGACGTGATCAACCTGAGTCTGGGCAGCGCACAGTTCTCCCCACTGGTCGCCCGCAAGATCGAGCAGGCCCGGCAGGCGGGGATCGCCTGTGTGGCGGCGGCGGGCAGTTCGGCCGGCCCGGTGCGGTTCCCGGCCTCGATGCCGGGGGTGCTGGCGGTCGCCGCGATCGGCAAGCTGGGCGAATACCCGCCGGAGAGCCACCACGCCACCCGGGTGTACGGGTCACCGACGGTCGACGGCTACTTCTCGGCGTCGTTCACCTGTCACGGACCGGAGATCGACGTGTGCGCGCCCGGAGTGGCGATCGTCTCGTCGGTGCCGCCGTCGCACTACGCGGCCTGGGACGGCACCTCGTTCGCGGCCCCGTACGTGACCGGTCTGGCCGCCCTGCTCCTGGCCCACCACCCGGATTTCCGCGGCGGCCGGTTCACGGCTCGCGACGCCGCCCGGGTGGACCGGCTGTTCGCACTGATCAAGGGCAGTTGCCGGCCGCTGGCACTGGGCGATCGCCATCGCACCGGTGCCGGGCTGCCGGACGCGGTGGCCGCTCTGGGACTGCGGCAGCCGGCCGACCCGTGGGGAATGAGCCCGTTGAACGCCGAACAGCAGCCGCGGACCACGCTGACCGTCCCGGCGGGGGAGCCGCTGGATCCGCTGCGGACCGCGATGCGTTCGGCGGGACTCCTGCCCGGTAAACGGTGACCATCGCTGGGCCGCCGACGGTGACCATCGCATTCGCACCCGGCGGCCGCGAGTCGGCCCGGACCCGGTCCCACCTCGCGTGACTGGCACGGGACCCTCGGTGTTCCGTACCGAAGCCTCTCGGGTTAGGCTCGCCTAACCTCAAGGGGCGGGTGGACATGGCGCAACCGGAATCGCTGGCGGAGTTGCTGAACGGGCGGCGGGCCGCGGTCGACGCGTCACTGCCCGCGGTCGGGTTCGCGGCCGGGTGGCTCGCGTTCGGGCAGTCGATCTGGGCCGGTGCGATCGTGGCGGTGCTCACCGCGATCGGGCTCTCGGTGTGGCGCTTGCGAAAAGGCGACAAGCCGCGCGCAGTGCTGATCGGTCTCTTCGTCGTCTGTATCGCGGCGCTGATCGCGCTTTACACCGGCAACGCCAATGATTTCTTCCTGCTGCAACTGCTGAGCAACGGCGCCAGTGTGCTCGCCTGGGTGATCAGCATCGTGATCCGCTGGCCGCTGCTCGGCATCGTGGTCGGCACCGTGCTGGGCCAGCGCACCCGGTGGCGGCGCGACCCGGTGCTGCTCAAGGCGTACTCCCGCGGCAGTTGGGTCTGGGTCGCGCAGTACGTGATCCGGGTCGCCGTGTTCCTGCCGCTCTACCAGGCCGGATTGACCGCCGCGCTGGCCGGGGCGCGGGTCGCGCTGTCCGGGCCGCTGGTGGCCGCCTGCCTGGCGGTGAGCTGGTGGGTGATCCGCCGCAACCTGCCGGCGGACCACCCGGGCCTGCGTCATCCGGTCGTGGACGAACCGGTTCAGAAAGCCGCGTCGTAAAGGTCGCGGAGACCGAACGCGTCGGCCTCACCGCTGTAACCGCAGAGCCAGACCCGGCCCTCTTCGGAAGCGACCAGGTAGTTCTTGCCGATCTCGAACTTGCCGCTGCCCATCATCTGCACCGAGATCTCATCGGACTGCTGCTCGACCTGGACGGTGTCGGCCGGGTCGCCCTTGAACACCTTGGTCACGTCGAGCGTCACCACGTTGTCGTCGATCTTGTCGACGGTGCCCTCGAAGGCGAAGTCCGGGGCCTCGGCCAGCCGGGCGGACGTCGGTGCGATGCATTTCGCGGCGATCCCGGATGCCGTGAGCTTGACCGTTTTTGACGTGGCCTGCGATGCGGCTTGCGACGCGGCCTGGGATGCGGGCTGAGCGAGGGGCACGGTGGGGGCCTCCGATTGACGGGTCATCGCCCAGGCGGTTCCACCGGCGAGCAGCACGAGAGCGGCGGCGACGGGCAGTGCCCAGCGGCGGGTGGTGGTACGGGACATGACTTCCTCCGTGAGCTGCCGAACCTGTTCCGGAGCGGCCGGTGCAAGCGTTGCCGCCGGGTCCACGCGGCGCAGGCGCCCTCGCAGCTCGTCGTCGTCGTTCACGACCGTCTCCTCTCTGTCGACTCCTCATGTCCGGCGAGGTCATCGTTCTTTCGTAACGCGTCCCGGAGTTTTTCCTTCGCCCGGTGCAGGCGGATCGAGGCGGCGTTCGCGGTGATGCCCATGACCACCGCGATCTGTGCGGGCGGCAGATCCTCCCAGGCCCACAGCCGTAGGATCTCGGCGTCTTTCACGGTCAGTTCTTTCATCGCCTGCGCCAAGTCGCCGTCCTCCGGGGCTGGTCCGTCGGCCACCTGCGGCGGCGGGTCCAGCCGGGAGATGCGGGTCAGCAGGCGGAACTGGCGGCGATGGCCTCGTTCGGCGTTCGCCAGACAGTTCCTTGCCACCCCGTACGCCCAGGGAAGGTGCTCCTCCGGCATCTCGTCCAAGCGCCGCCAGCAAATCAGCAACGTCTCCGACAGCACGTCGTCAGCGGTCGCCGGATCGGTGCGCCGGGCCAGATAACGGCGCACGGCATCGATCACCGCCGGCGCCAGGGTCTCGAACCGCGCCCGGCGCGAGTCCACGTTCACAGGGTCCACCTTCGAACATGTCCGGCAGGCATACGGTTCTTTCAGTGTTTCTCGGATTCGTGTCAGGATACTGATCGGTAACCCAGCGTCGGGAGGCTGACTGTGCGGACCGCGTACCGGACATGCCCACTCTGTGAGGCCGCCTGCGGCCTGGAGCTGACCGTTGACGAGGACCGGGTGGTGTCCGCCCGCGGCGACCGGGAACACGTCTTCAGCCACGGCTTCGTCTGCCCCAAAGGCGCGTCGTTCGGGCAGCTCAGCGACGATCCGGACCGGCTTCGCCGTCCGCTGGTCAACGGCGTCGAGGTGGGCTGGGAGGAGGCTTTCCGCGCGGTCCGCGAGGGTTTGCGGCCATTGCTTGATCGGTACGGGTCACAGGCGCTCGCCCTCTACCTCGGCAACCCGAACGCGCACACCATGTCGGGCGGGCTCTACGTCCCGCCGCTGATCCGGGCGCTCGGTAGCCGGAACGTGTACTCCGCCAGCACCGTCGATCAGATGCCCAAGCACGTCTCGTGCGGCTACCTGTTCGGCAATCCCAACATCATCCCGGTTCCGGACCTGGACCGCACCGACTTCCTGCTCGTTCTCGGCGCTAACCCGTGGGAGTCCAACGGCAGCCTGGCCACCGCCGCCGACTTTCCGGGACGGCTCAAGGCGCTGCTGGCCCGGGGCGGAAGATTCGTGGTGGTGGACCCTCGGCGCACCAGGACCGCTGCCGCCGCCTCCGACTACATCCCGATCTTTCCGGGCACTGACGCGCTGCTGTTGTTCGCGATCGTCCACACCCTGTTCGACGAAGACCTGGTCGATCTGGGCGATGTCTCGGGACATGTGGTCGGCGTGGATGCGGTGCGCGCGCTGGCGCTGGACTTCCCGCCCGCCCTGGTGTCGGAGATGTGCGGCATTCCGGACGATCGAATTCGGTCGCTGGCTCGTGAACTGGCCGCCGCCCCCACCGCCGCCGTGTATGGCCGCATCGGCACCTGCACTGTCGAGTTCGGCACCCTGACGAGCTGGCTCGTCGACGTGGTCAACACCCTGACCGGCAACCTGGACCGTCCCGGCGGGGTGATGTTCCCCCTTGCCGCGCACACCTCCGGCGCCGCCCGTCCCGGTAAGGGTTTCCGTATCGGGCGCTGGCACAGCCGGGTTCGCGGCCTGCCCGAAGTCAAGGGCGAACTCCCCGTCGCCACCCTCGCCGACGAGATCGAGACCCCCGGCGACGACCAGGTCCGCGCCCTGATCACGATCGCCGGGAACCCGGTGCTGTCCACCCCCAACAGCGGCCGCCTCGACCGGGCGCTCACCGGCCTGGACTTCATGGTGAGCGTCGACCCGTACCTGAACGAGACCACCCGGCACGCCGACGTGGTACTGCCACCCACCGACTCGGTCCGCAAAGGCCACTACGACTTCGCGTTCCTGACCTTGGCGGTGCGGAACTTCGCGGCGTACTCCCCGCCGGTCCTCCCGCCCGAACCCGGTATCCCCGACGAGTGCGACATCCTGGCCCGCCTGTCCCTGATCCTGTCCGGCCAGGACGACGCGGACCCGTCGGTGTTCCACGACCACCTGCTGCACCAGGCACTGACACGGGTCCCCGACTCGGCACACGCGCTGGTCACCGGCGCGCACCCCGCCGAGCGTCTCCTCGACGTGGCCCTGCGGACCGGCGCCTACGGCGACGGCTTCGGTACGAACCCCGGCGGACTCTCGCTGCAGCGCCTGCTCGACGCCCCGCACGGCATCGACCTGGGCCCCTTGCAGCCACGTCTCCCGGAAGCCCTGCGCACCCCGTCCGGCAAGGTGGAACTCTGCCCGCCACCACTGGCCGCCGAGGCCGCGCGTCTACGGGAGTCCCTGTCCCGCGACCGCGCCGACATGGTCCTGATCGGCCGCCGCCACCTGCGCTCCAACAACAGCTGGATGCACAACGTCCCGGCTCTGATGAAGGGCCGGGCCCGCTGCACCCTCCAGGTGAACCCCGCCGACGCCATCCGCCTGTCCCTGACCGACGGCGAGTCCGCACAGGTGACGTCCCGAGCCGGCACCTTGACCGCCACGGTGGAGGTGACCGCCGCCGTGATGCCCGGAGTCGCCAGCCTCCCGCACGGCTGGGGCCACGACCTCCCCGGCACCCGCCTGTCAGTGGCCGCGACCACTCCCGGCGTCAACTCCAACATCCTGACCGACGAACTGGCCATCGACCCGCTGTCCGGCAACAGCGTCCTGAACGGCATCCCCGTCGAGATCAAACCCACCCCAGCGACATAGCCACCGCTCCCCACGGGCCCGCAGCCCGACGTCCGTATGCCGCCCGGATCCGCGGCGCCGGACCGCGTTGATCTATGTCCGGGTCCGGCACTCGCTGGGTTTGAGCATGCTGAAGGTGTCCTTTGCGACGGCGTGCCGGAAGTAGTCGGCCCAGCCGTGCATGACCTGATTGAGCCGGATCGGCATGTATCCGAGGTCCTGCTGTGACGACCTGCCGGCGCCGCGGCCAGTGACTGCCACCAGTGCCACGCCGGATGCCACGACAGTCCCACGCGCAGGTAGTCGGACCGTCGATGGTGTGCGGCCTACTCTGGGTCGCACACCATCGACGAGGGGAATCCGGTCCTGTGCCTCACGTTTCCTGGCATTCACTGCCCGCCGAGGTGCACGCCGCCGTCCATGAACAGACCGGTCCCGTGACCGAGGTCGAACCGGTGGAGGCAGGGTCGGTCGCCGATGTAGTGGCGATCCTGCACACCGGCACCGGCAGGCCGTTCTGCGTCAAGGGCGCCCGCGACGACAACCCGCGCGCGTGGATGCAGCGCCGCGAGGCCCTGCTCAACCCGCACATGCCCCCATTCGCGCCCCGGCTGCGGTGGCAGGTCGAGACCGCAGGATGGTCACTGCTGGGATTCGACCGCGCACCCGGCAGGCACGTCGACGTGACACCCGGATCGCCGGACCGGGCTCGCAAGAACGCCGACGGGCTGGGCGGATTCAGCGTCATCGACCCGGGCGGCAACTGGATCCGCGTCTTCCAGAAGCCCGCCACGATGCCCACGCCGCCACCCGCACCCACCGGACGACTCGCCAAGGTGCTGGCGAACGCCATCGTGCTGGCCGACTCCAAGGGTGACGCCGGCCAGGCAGCCCGCATCCTCGACAGCGCGCTGGCCCGCCCGCAGGCCGACGATGACCCCGTCACCCACGTCGAGGTTCTGGTGTACCGCGCAGAACTGGCGATGACGCTCCATGACCCGGAAACCGCAACGGAGATGCTGGCCCGCGTCGAGCACATCGCGCTGAACGCAGACGAGACCGGAAGGGCGGCACCGACCTTCGAGATCGCTACCGACCTCGTAGAGGCGCTGCGATGAGTTCGGGGGCAGGGAGGTGCAAGAGATGCCCTCCCATCGGCAAGAAGCGCGCGTCAACGGTGGGTCCAACTTCGCGATCGGCGTCTACGCAGGGTGACATGCCGCCCCGGTGTCAATCCGGCCGCTGACTCCCGACGGTCAACAAGTGGCGCTCATTCTGCCGAACATCTGCGGGGACCGGGAGCGCGAGGTGGCGCCGAACGTGGCGAACATCGGGCTCCGGTTCTCGCGGACAAAATCTTCTTGTGGTTGTGGGAGGTGGCGGGCGTACCGCAAAGGTTGCGTTGTGGCGGTTGGTTTTCCGGAGCCTTTACCGGGCTGTCGTCGGGCGGGCCGGAAGCTGAGGGCGGGGAGGTTGTGGGCGGCGGTTTCAAGGGCGGTGTGCTGTGTGAACGGGCGTCGCGGATACTCGTGCCGTGGAAAGCGAATGGACTCATATCGGCCGGCTCTGGAGCAACGGGGAGCCGTATCTGGCTGTCGACTTCGGTATTCGGGATCGCTGGCTCGGGGCGAGTGACGACGAATACTTCGATCGGATCGTCGACCTGGGGCCGGCGGAGGTCAGCATCGCGGTCGGTGGTGGTGTGGCGGCTGTGGTCGGTGGGGACAATGTCGTGCGGGATGACAGTTGGATGGAGGTCTTCGAATCCGGCGGTGGTGTCATCGCCGTTGTTCAGGCGTCCGGTGACGACTATTCGCAAGTCGTGGCCGCGGCTCTGCGTTTCGCGGGGGCGCCCGCCGAATCCAGTGCTCTCATCGACGTGCCCAGTGGGCGGCTCGCGCTTTTCAGTTCTGCCTGCGACGGGGCCGGTGAATATGCGATGGAACTGCTGGCACCGCGAGCGGGGCACACGCCCGCGGAACACGGAGCGCCAGCGCAGGACGCGGACACCGGGCTCAGTATTCCGGCCCGTAGTGCCGGTTACCGGGTCGAGGCCTGGTCCTACACCAGTCTCGGCGACTCGGGTTGTTTCGCCCGGTGGCTGCTCATTCCGCGGCCGGTCGGATAGCGGTTACCGTGGCTCGCCCTTCACGGGCGCCGAAGGCTAGAGCCAGCCCATCCGCTGGGCGTGGTGGATGGCGGTCATTCTGTTGGCGGCGCCCAGCTTGGTGATCGCGTTGGAGAGGTAATTGCGGACCGTGCCTTCGCTCAGGTGCAGCCGGGCGGCGATGTCGGCGACCGAGGCCCCGGAGGCGGCCAGGGCGAGAGTGTCGCGTTCGCGGTCGGTGAGCGGGTTCTCGCCGGCCATCATCGCGGAGGCCGCCAGTTCGGGGTCCAGGTAACGGCCGCCGGCGTGGATCTTGCGGATGGCGGCGGCGAGTTCGGCGCTGGAGGCGTCCTTCGGGATGAAACCGCGGACTCCGGCGGCGATCGCCCGGCGCAGGTAACCGGGGCGGGCGAAGGTGCTCAGGATCAGCATGGCCTGGCCGGGCAGCCGCTCGGCCACCGACAGGCCGTCCAGTCCGGGCATCTCGATGTCCAGAACTATCACGTCCGGTTGATGAGCCTGGACCGCGTCGAGCACCTCGTCGCCGCGACCGCATTGCGCGACCACCGTCAGGTCCTCCTCGAACTCCAGCATCATCGCCAGAGCCTCACGGATCAGATGCTGATCGTCGGCCAGCAGGACGCGGATCATGCGACGACCTCGGGTTCGTGAGCGGGGGCCACGGCCCGGACCAGGAAACGGCCGTCGCCGGTGGGCTGGGCGGTGAGGGAACCGCCGATCGCGGTGAGACGTTCGGAGAGGCCGGCCAGGCCGGTGCCGACCTGGACCGTGGCGGGCGCGCCGTCGTTGACGACCTCCAGCACCGCGGACCCGTCGGCGGCCCGCAACGTCACCGTGCACCAGGTCGCGGAACTGTGCCGCAGGATGTTGGTGGCGCACTCCCGGACCACCCAGGCGAAGGGCCCGGCGGCGGCCGGGTCGACGACGCCGGCCGGCAGGTCGATCTTGCAGCGGACACCGTCGGCTTCCAGGATGGCCCGCACGCTGGCGATCTCGTCGGCCAGGTCCAGCACCCGGTAACCGCGGACCGCCTCCCGGATCTGCCGCAGACCGTCCTGGGCGAGCCCTCGCACCTGGGCCATCTCATTCGCCGCCCGGTCGGTGTCGCGGGTGACGAGTTTGCCGGCCAGTTCGCTCTTGACGGCGATCACCGACAGGCTGTGCCCGACGAGGTCGTGCAGGTCACGGGCGAACCGCAGCCGTTCCTCGGTGACCGCGAGCCGGGCCTCGGCGTCCTTGCTGGCATGCGCCATCTCGGCGAGGTCGAGGATCCAGATCCAGAGCCGATTGGCGTACGGCAGGGTCAGGCACATGATCAGGTAGATGAGCGCGACGGCCCGGAGTTCGATCGGCTCGGGCCCGGGGTTGAACCGGTAGAGGACGGTGCAGACCACAGCGGTGCCGACCGAGATCAGTGCGGTGGCGACCCGCCCGGTGCGGATGGGGGCGAGACTGATCCAGCAGATGGCGACCAGTCCCCAGCCGGCCGGGCTGGCGTTCTGCACGGTCATCACGAACAGTGCGGCGGCCGCGCCGATCGCCGCATACCTGCGGCTGGCCCGGCTGTCCCCGGTCCAGCCGACCGACAGCGCCCGGACCAGCAACGTCATCGCCCAGGTGAAGACGATCAGGCCGAGCCCGGCGACGACGGCCGGGACCGGCTCGAACCGGTCCTCGGCGAGGTCGGTGCCGATGCCGGCGAAGGCACCGAACCAGCCCAGCAGCAGGGCGCACGCGAGGCTCCACATGGTGATCCTGCGGGCTCGATGTACAGCGCCGGTCATGACTCCCACCCTAAACGTCAGCCGCGCCGCGGATCCCAGCGGAAGAACCGCCGGGCCAGCACCGCCGCGACCGCCGCCCACGCGACCAGGACCAGCGGGGACTGCCAGTGGAGCGCGTCGCCGTAACCGGCCCGGACCAGGTCCGCGATCGGGGTCAGCGGCAGATAGGCGGCGATCTGTTCGAGTCGTTCCGGGAGCGCTCCGGACGGCACGATGACGGGGGAGAGGGCGAAGCAGATCAGCATCACCGGAACGGTCGCCAGCTGCGCCAGCTCACCACTGGAACTGAGCCCGGAGATCGCCATCGACAGCAGCGCGAAGACCGCCGCCCCGCCGAGGACGGCGACCAGGACGAGCAGCGGGTTACCGGGCAGGCCGACGCCGAGCACGACCGCCGCGACGACGACCGCCACGGCCTGGATCAGATAGACGACGATGGCGCCGAGCGCACTGCCACCGAGGATGGCGGTCGCCGACGCGGGCCCGCCGAGCAGCCGTTTCAGGACCAGCTCCTCACGCCGGCTGGTGTAGAACCCGGCCAGGTTCACCAGCGGCGCGAAGACCACCAGGGCGGCGATCTGGCCGGTCACGATGAAGGCGACGTTGTCCTGGCCGCTGTCCTTGGCGGTGTAGACCAGGAACGCGGCGACCGCGAGCGGCATCAGGACGGCGTTGGTGAGGGCCGACCGGTTCCGGAAGATCAGCGTGAGGTCGAGGCGCGCGAGCCGGTAGATGTGCGACAGGTCGGTCTTCACTTGTCCTCCACGATGCTCAGGAACACGTCTTCGAGGGAGGCCGGGCGAACCGACAGCCGGTCCAGGGTGACGTTCTGCACGGCCGCCCAGGACAGCAGCTCGCCGACCGCGCGATGGGCGCGGCCGTCCGGGGCTCCACCGGTCACGGTGTAGCGGGCGGTGGGCAGGCCCTCGGTGACGGTGATCTCGGGCGCCCGCCCGTCCAGGTACGAGAGCGTGTCGATCGGGGTGTGCGCGGGCACCCGGAAGGCGAGCCGGTCACCGTGCCCGGCGACCACGTCCGGCACCGTCCCGGCGATCCGGATCTCGCCCCGGTGCATGATCGCGATCCGGTCGGCGAGCCGTTCCGCCTCCTCCAGGTAATGCGTGGTGAGCAGCACCGTCGTACCACCGGCGACCAGGTCCTGAATCAGTTTCCAGGTGGCCTGGCGGGCTTCCGGGTCCATGCCGGTGGTGGGCTCGTCCAGGAACAGCACCTCGGGCCGGCCGACCACCGCGAGCGCCAGGTCGAGACGGCGTTTCTGCCCGCCGGACAACTGCCGGACCTGCACCCCCGACTTGTCGCCGAGGTTGACCAGGCCCAGGGCCTCGTCCCGGCTGATCGGGTCGGTGGCCAGGTCACGCCACAGATCGACGGTCTCGGCGGCGGTCAGGTCCCCGATCAGGCCGCTCTCCTGCAGCATGATCCCGACACGGGGGCGGAGGACCTTGCGATCGCGGTACGGGTCGGAACCCAGCAACCGGACACTGCCCGAGGCGGCCGGCCGGAATCCCTCCAGGACCTCCATCGTGGTGGTCTTGCCGGCCCCGTTCGTGCCGAGCAGGGCGAACAGGCCACCGGCCGGGACCGTGAAGTCGATGCCCCGGACCGCTTCGAAATCCCCGTACCGCTGGCGGAGGCCGTCCACTTCGATCGTCTGCGTGCTCATGCCTCAATGGTTCGCCGGCGGCCATGATCCGGACAGTCACCGCAGTCAGCGATCACCCATGACGATTGTCATGTCCGTGCGGTGCAGAGTGTCAGCGACCTTGTGCAGCAGATCCCGCCCGGTGAACGGTTTCTCGATGAACGCGATCCCCTCGTCCAGGACGTGTGTGGTGCCGAGCAGCCCGTTGCTGTAGCCGGACATGAACAGCACCGGCAGCCCCGGCCGCTGGGCCCGGGTCAGCTCGGCCAGCCGCGGCCCGGTCACCTCCGGCATGATCACATCGGTGAGCAGCAGGTCACAGCCGTGCGTCTCGAACAGCCGCAGCGCTTCGGCGCCGTCGTTCGCGGTCAGCGCCAGATAGCCGGCGTCGTTCAGGATCCGGGCCACGATCCGGGCCAGCGGCACCTCGTCCTCGACCACGAGCACGATCCGGCCCGCCCCGCGCGGCGGTTCCGCCTTCCGGACCGGCGACGGGGCGGCGACACTGCCGGTGGAAACCGGAAGATAGATCCGGAACGTGGTGCCGACCCCCAGATCGGAGTAGACGTTGATGCTTCCACCGGCCTCGGTCACGATGCCGTAGACGGTCGCGAGCCCGAGGCCCGTACCCCGCCCCCGGGGTTTGGTGGTGAAGAAAGGCTCGAAGATCCGGGCGGCGACCTCGGGTGACATGCCCTCCCCGGTGTCGCTCACCGACAGGCGCGCGTAACGGCCGGCCGGCAGCGGCGGCTGCATGTTCAGCTCCTGGCCGTCGACGTCCGCCAGCCCCGCCTCCAGCACCAGCGTGCCGCCGTCCGGCATCGCGTCCCGCGCGTTGAGCGCCAGGTTGAGCAGGATCTGATGGATCTGCCCCGGGTCGGCGTGGATGCTCAGCGGCTCGGCCGTCGGCACCGCGATCAGCGTGATGTGCACGCCGATCGTCCTGTCCAGCACCGAGTGCACCTCGGCGACAGCCGCGTTCAGGTCGACGTCACGCAACTGCACGGTGTCGCCGCGGGTGAACGTGAGTAGTTGCCGGGTCAGGCTGGTGGCGCGTTCCACGGCGGTCCGCACGTGCTCCAGATCCGCCTGCACATGCGGCTGGTCGCGGGTCTCGGCGATCACGAAGTCGGTGTAGTTCGCGATGATCGCCAGGATGTTGTTGAAGTCGTGCGCCACCCCACCCGCCAGATTGCCCAGACTCTCCATCCGTTTGGCCTGGTCGGTGCGTTCCTGCACGATCCGCTCGCGTTCGGCTGTCTCCTTGGCCGCGGTCACGTCCCGGCCGATCACCGACACCCCTATCATCGTGCCGGCCTGGTCCTTCACGGGCGTCACGGTGAACGCGACCTCCACCGGACTGCCGTCTTTACGGACACGGCGTCCCTCGTACGAGAAACTCCCCTCGCCGGACAGGATCCGCGCCAGCATCTCGGTCTGCTGACCCGCCCCGTCCGCGTCGGCGAGGACCGTGGCCGGCCCGGCCAGCACCTCGGACGCCGCGTACCCGAAGATCCGTTCGGCGCCCCCGTTCCAGGCGGTGATCACGCCCTGCGGGGTGACGCCGATGATCGCGTCCGCACTGTCCGCGACGACCGTGGCCAGGGTGGCCTGGTGCGCGGCGGCCATCTCCTGAGCGGCCTGCTCCCGGGTCTCCGCCTCGTCGAGTCGCCGCTGACCCCACGGATCGACGTACATGGCGCCGGTCTGCATGAGCACGCCGTAACCGCGCCGCAGGCTCCAGTAGTAGACGCCGACCGCCGCCGTGCACACGTCCCACAGCGCCGACCCCCACGACCAGCCCGGCGAGGACAGGTGATGGTCCGGTGGCGCCGTCATCATCCGGAAGGTCATCGCCGCGTGGAACCCGTGCCCCACCGCGCAACTGAAGAAGATCATCGCTGTCGCGGTGGCGAGTTTGTTGGACCAGAGCTGGCGCGCCCGGGTCAGCGGCACCACGATCGAGACCATCACGGCCACGTAGGCCGCCATGATCACCAGGTTGGCCAGCAGGAACATCTGATCCGGCACGTCTGTCCGTTCGGACGTGCCAGGTGGAAACTGAGGTTTGCACCCGCCGATAAGGTCCTGATCATGACGCTGACCGATGCCCTGGCCCGAGCCGCCGCCGAAGCGCCAGGCCAGGGCGTCATCCACGCCGACCCGTCCGGCGACCGTTTCGTCAGTTATGCCGAACTGTATGCCGACGCCCTCCGCGTCGGCGGCGGCCTGCACGCGGCCGGGCTCACCCCCGGTACCACCCTGATGATCGTCACCGACGACAGCGCCGACTTCCTGGCCCTCTTCTGGGGCGCGATCGTCGCCGGAATCGTCCCGGTTCCGCTGCCGCCGGAACCCCACCGCCTGGCCACCGTCCGTACCCACCTGGACGCCGCCCACCTCGCCGGTGACACCGCGACGCCCGGCGCGACCCTGCTGTCCGCCCGCGACCTGCGGTCCGCGTCGCCGCTGCACACCCCGGTTGCGGTACGCCCGGACGACCTCGCCTTCCTGCAGTTCTCCTCCGGCAGCACCGGCACTCCCCAAGGTGTCGAACTGACCCACGCGAACGTGCTCGCCAACCTGGCACAGGCATCCCGCAGCGGCCAGGTCAGCTCCGCCGACGTGTTCCTGACGTGGATGCCGTACTTCCACGACATGGGCCTCATCGGCACCCACCTGACCCCACTGCACAACCTGTGCCGCCAGATCCGGATCAGCCCCCTGACGTTCGCGAAACGCCCCGAGACCTGGCTGCGCACCGCCGCCCAGCACCGCGCCACCGTCCTGGCCGCGGCCAACTTCGCCCTGGCCCTGACCAACCGCCGGGTCCCGGAGGAAGTCCTCGACACCCTGGATCTGAGCAGCGTCCGCCTGTTGATGGTCGGCGCCGAACCCATCTCCCCGTCGGTGTGGCGCACCTTCGCCACCCGGATGACCAGGGCGGGCCTGTCCCCCGGCGCGGTCCAGCCGGTGTACGGCCTGGCCGAAGCCACCGTCGCGGTCGCCTCCCCACCGATGGGCGAGGTCGCCACCCCCGTCCGCCTCCACCGGTCCGCCCTGGCCCGCGGAGTCGCCGTCCCCGCCGCCTTCGCTGCTTCGCCGCTCTCCTCTTCCGCCGGCCATTCGGCTTCGTCTCCGGTTTCGCCTGTGGAGTTCATGGACGTCGGCTATCCGGTGCCCGGCTGTGAACTTCGGATCGTCGACGACGAGGGCCTGCCCCTGGAGGACGGCCTGGTCGGGCACATCCAACTGCGCGGCCCGAACGTCACCCGCGGCTACCACCGTTCCCCGCAGGCCACCGCCGACCTGTTCGACGGCTCATGGCTCCGCACCGGCGACCTGGGCTTCCTCCGGTCCGGCCGGTTGTGCGTGACCGGCCGCCACAAGGACGTCCTGTTCGTGAACGGCCGCAACTTCCACGCCGCCGACCTGGAAGAAGTGGCCGCCGCCACCCCCGGCCTCAGACCCGGTCCGATCGCGGTGGTCGGCGCCCCCGACCCGGTATCCGGCCGCGAACAGGTGGCGGTCTTCGTGGCGGCCCCCGCAGTTCGCCCCGACCCATCGGCGTTGACCGCCCTGATCCGCTCCCGGGTAGCCGAGGCCCTGTCCTACGACCAGGTCCACATCGAGGTGGTCCCCTCCGGCACGTTCACCCGAACCACCAGCGGCAAACTACGCCGCCACCCCTTCCGCGACCGCCTCACCACACCCGGGCCTGCGTGGCCCTCGCCCGAGTCTGTTGCGGCTACCCCGCTCATATCTGCTGCGTCGGCCCCGCCCACATCCACGCTCGCTGCGCCGCTGCCGGTCTCCGGTTCGCTGCGGTCGCGGTCCGCCGAGCCGGATCAGGGGCGCGCTCATCCCCGGCCGGTGGCGTCGCTGTCGCGGACCGAAACGGAACACATCGTCCGGGAGATCTGGGCGCGGGTGCTCCGGATTCCGGCGGAGACGATCGGCCCCGACGATCGTTTCCTGGCAATCGGCGGTTCGTCGCTGGGCGCGATGGAGGTACTGGCCGATCTGGAGGACCGCTTCGGCCGAACCTTCGACCCCGCGATGCTCCGGGACTGCGCCACACCAGCCGCCCTCGCCGACCGTCTCCTGACAACCGGTGCCGGTCCTCATGCCGGTCCTACGACTGCTGCTCCTATGTCTACTGGTTCTATGCCTGGTCCTGACGGGCTTGCGATCATCGGGATGGCCTGCCGTTTTCCGGGGGCGGACACGCCTGAGGAGTTCTGGGACAACCTGGTGGCCGGCCGGGACAGCGTCACTCCGGTGACCCGTTGGGCCGGCGGGGGACAGGGTGCGTTCCTCGCAGATCCCGCACAGTTCGATGCCGGATATTTCGGAATCGCCGAGGAAGAAGCCCGTCTTCTCGACCCGCACGCCCGGATCTTCCTGGAGTTGGCCCACGAAGCCCTGGAACGTTCCGGATACGCCGGTCCCCGCCGGCACGGCCGACGTATCGGTGTCTTCGCGGCGGTAGGCGAGAGCGCCTACCCCGAACTCATGACCGCATCCAGCCCGGCCGGCTTGGCCGGTGGCGGCGGCGCGCACGCGCTCACCGGAACGCTTCGTAACCTGATCGCTGCCCGGGTCGCTCACCTGCTGGATCTGCACGGTCCGGCTCTCGCTGTCGACACCGCCTGCTCGTCGGCGCTGGTGGCGCTGCATCTGGCCCGCCGCAGTCTGGAGGCGGGAGACTGTGACGTCGCCGTGGTCGGCGGCGTCAACCTGAACCTGACCGCTACCGGCGAGACCCTGTTGTCCCAGGCCCAGGCCCTGTCCCCGACCGGTCGATGCCGGGCGTTCGCGGCCGGCGCCGACGGTTTCGTCCCCGGTGAGGGCGGCGCGGCCCTGGTGCTGACAAGGCTCGCCGACGCGGGCGACGACCGGATCCTGGCGGTGGTACGGGGCAGCGCGGTCAACAACGACGGCCGCTCCCTGAGCCTGATGGCCCCGAACCCGCTGCTCCAGCAACAGGTGATCGCCGACGCCTACCGCGACAGTGGCGTGGACCCCGCCGAGGTCACCTATGTGGAAGCGCACGGCACCGGTACCGCGGTCGGTGACCCGATCGAGGCCCGTTCCCTGGCGCACGCCTTCCCGCCCCGCGCCGACGGCCGTCCCCGCCTGCTGGGCTCGGTCAAGACGAACATCGGTCACCTGCTCAACGTGGCCGGTCTCCCCGCCTTGGTGAAGGTGATCCTGTCCCTGCACCACCGCCGGTTACCGCCGTCGTTGCACCACGACCGCCCGTCCCCCCGCTTCGACCTGACCGCGGCCGGCTTCGAGGTGGTCACCGAACATCGCCCCTGGCCGGCCCCACACACGGCTGGTGTCAACGGCTTCGGCTTCGGCGGCACCAACGCCCACGTGATCCTCTCCGCCCCACCTATCGCCGCATCCGTCGATCCACCCGTCGCCTCCCCACCCGCTTTCGCAGCGCCCGAGCCTGAGTCCGCGTCCGGGTTCAGTGCCAGCCGCGCTGAGGAGGAGCCGCGTCTACTGACTCTTTCGGCTCGTTCAGCCGGGGCTCTGCATGCGGCTGCCCGTGAACTGGCCGATCACCTGCGGGCGTACCCGCGGCTACGGACGGCGGACGTGTGCGCGACCGTGTCGACGGCGCGGGACGACGGGCCGTACCGGGTGGCGCTGGTGACCGGGAATGATCTCCCGTCGCAGTTGGCGGCGGTCGAACCGGGGCCGCCGATGGGCCGGCCCGCACGGGTGGCGTTCCTGTTCGGGGGACAGGGCACGCAGCGTCCCGGACAGGGCACGGAGCTCTATCGGAACGCTTCCGTCTTCCGGGCGACACTAGATGAGGTCTCGGCGGCGGCCGGAGTCATCGCCGGCCGAACCCTGGTCGACTGGTGCACCGACCCCGCAGTGTCCATGGAGGATCTGGCCCGTACCGAGGTGACCCAGCCGTTGGTTGTCGCCTTCGGGGTGGCGCTGGCCGCGCAGCTCGCCGCCTACGGCATCCGCCCGGCCGCGGTCACCGGCCACAGCCTCGGCGAACTGGCCGCCGCCGTGTCCGCCGGCCACCTGACCGCGGTCGAGGCCGTACTGCTGGCGAAACAACGCGGCCACCTGACCGCTGAACTCGCCGGACCAGGGGCGATGCTCGCGGTAGCCGCCTCCACCACCGAGGTGACCAGACTGCTGGGCGAGAGCCGACCGCCCAGATCCGGCCCGGAGATCGGCGTGGAGGCCGGCCCGGAGATCGTGGCGACGTCCTGGTCCGGTGTGGTCGTCGCCGCGGAGAACTCGGCGAGACGGGTGGTCCTGGCGGGCAGCCGGGAGGCAATCGACCGGGCCGAGGAGCAGTTGGCGGCCGCTGGTGTGGTCACCCGGCGCCTGGCGGTCTCGCACGCCTTCCACTCACCGGCCATGGAACCTGTCGCCGCACATCTGGCCCATCTCGCTCCTGTTCTCCGGGCGGGGACGATTCCGCTGCTCAGCACCATGACCGGCGACTGGCTGGCGAGTCTCGACGGCACCTATCTCGCGGCGCAGGCGGTGCGCCCGGTCCGTTTCGCGGCGGCGGTCGCCCGTCTGCAGGAGGCCGGTTTCGACGCGATGGTCGAGGTGGGCGCGGCGGTCACTCTTTCTCATCTCGTACGGGGAACGAATGTCCTCTGCCCCGCCCCCACTCCGGCGGATCTCCTGGCCGCCGCCGGTACGTTGTGGGAGAGGGGTGTCCCGCTGGACCGCACCCATCTGGACAGTGGCACTCGCCGGGTGGAGGTCCCGACCTACCCGTTCCAGCGCAGCCACTACTGGATCACCGATCCGGCCGCGCCCGCTGATCCCGGCCATGCCCTTCTCGTTCCCGCTTGGACCGAAGCCCCACCTGCGTCCGTCAGCCACTCGGCAGTTCCACGGCCCGCGGCCATTGGTGAGGGTGAGCCGGCGACGGTGGTGATCGCGGGCAAGGGCGGTGTGGCGGCGGCGCTGGCCGCGATCACCGAGGTGCCGAGGAACGGCCGCCTTCTGCTGGTCACCCGAGATCTGTACGCCACCGGCATCGGAAGCGCCCACCCCCGGCACGCGGTATGGGCCGGTCTGGCGATGGCGTTCGCTGACGAGAACCGGGCCGCGGGCGTCCGAATCGTCGACCTCGGTTCAGCGGATTCGAAACAACAGCGACGGGCCGCCATCGCCCACGAGCGCGCGGCGCCACCGGCCGCCGGCCCTGCCGAGATCGTCGCGTGGCGCGGCGGGCGGAGGTTGACCAGGGAGTTCGTCCCCGCCGCAAGTGCCAGAGGTGCCGGAAGTCCCGGAAGCACCAGGGACGCTGGAGGTGCCGGAAGCGCCGGAAGTCCCGGAGGTGCTGGATCGATGGCGGCAGCCGCCGGGCCGGGTGGGGGCGCCCGGTCGTTTGTGCTTCCGGCTGACGGCAGCTATCTGATCATCGGCGGAGCCGGAGCGGTCGGCACCGAGATCGCCCGTGACCTGGCCCGCCGCGGGCGTCCCCAGTTGGTGTTGACCGGACGTTCCGCTGAACAGGCGGCCCTGCTGGCCGAGTTGCGCAGATCCGGGGCCACCGCGGAGTACGTGGTCGCCGACGTGACAGTGCCGGAACAGGTCGACTGCCTGCTCGCCGGGCGGCGTTTCGACGTGGTGGTGCAGGCGGCCGGGGTGGTCCGGCCGGGCAGTCTGCGGGCGAAGACCCCGGACGACGTGACCGCCGGACTGGCCGCCAAAGTCCGCGGGACGAAGCTGCTGATCCGGGCGCTGACGGCCCGGCACGCGGCCGACGGTTCGGTGATTCCGCTGGTCGTGGCCCTGTCCTCGGTCTCGTCCGTGCTGCCGGGCCTGGCCGGGGCGGTCGGTGACTACGTCGCCGGGAACCTTCACCTGGACAGTCTCGCCGCGGCCGAACAGTCCGCCGGCCACCCGTTCGTGGCGGTCAACCTTCCCGCGCTGACCGGCGGTGGTCTCGCCGCCGCCCACACCGTCGCCGGCGAGGGCCTGCCGATCGAACGAGTCCCGGAGATCCTGTGGGCAGCGGTCGCCCTCGGCGTGCCCCAGGTGCTGGTGAACGCCCCGGCCAGGCCGGCCAACCACCCGCCATCCCGGCCGATGACGACGCCGGCCGAGGAGCTTGACCGGCCGGATGGCGGCGGGTGGGGTCGGGACTCGCTGGTTGCGGTGGTTCGGGAGATGCTGGCCGGGCCGTTGGAGAGGGCGCCGGAGAGCATCGGGGTGGACGAACCGTTCCTGGCGCTGGGGCTGGACTCGCTCACCGCTGTCGACCTGGTCAAAGAGTTGGAGACCCGGCTGGGACGGACGCTGTCCACCACCCTGTTCTTCGAACACCGGACCATCGCTGAACTCACGAGTCATCTTGCCGGTCCGGGGACGTTCCCGTTCAGTCCGGTGCAGCGGGCGTTCGTCACGACGGGACGGCTCTATCCGGAGGTTCCGGCCTACGCCTACGTGCGGCAGACCCTGAACGGTCCGGTCGATACGGTTCGGCTGGGCTGGGCGTTCGCCGAACTGGAACGGCGTCATCCGATGCTCCGGGTGCGTTTCGGGCCGGACGGCCAGCGCTTCCTACCAGCGGATCCGGTCATCTCGTGGCCCGCCTGGTTCAGCGTTGAGGAGCCGAGGCGGCCGGTCGAGGTGATCGATGCTGAGGTGCGGAATCGGCCGTTTGATCTGGGGCGGGAGGCGCCTGTTCGGGCCGTGCTCGCTGGAGCGGATCTGATCGTGGTCGTGCATCATGCGGTTGCTGACGGGTTCAGTCTTGCGGTACTCGGGGACGAGCTGTGGGCGCTCTACCGAGGGGCGGAACCGGGTGCCGCGCCGGTGGCCACGTTCGCCGATCACGAAGCTCGGCGGAGCGCGCCCGTGGTGTCCGATCTGGATCACTGGCAGCGGGTTCTGGACGGCTGGCCGCGGCTGGCTCTGCCCTTCGACGGAGATGCCGGAGCGGAACCGCGAGGGCCGTACGCGGTACGACAGAAGGTTCTGGACGAGGGAACCACCCGGAAGTTGACCGCTGTCGCACGTACCGCTGAAGTCTCGGTTTTTCATGTGCTTTTAGCAGTTTATGCCCGATGCCTGGCGCGGTGGAGTGGGCAGGACGCCGTGCCGGTGTCGGTGGCCCGGGCGGGACGGGCCGCACGGGTGCCGGGAGTCGAGCGGATGGTCGGGCCGTTCGCCGACACGCTGCCGGTGCTCGCCGACGTGCGACCGGGCGAGTCCGTGACCGCACTCGCGGCCCGGTTGCGCGACCGCTGGCTCGCCGCCGAACAGCACGACTCGGTCTCGACCGTCGACCTGGCCCGTATGCTCGCCGCCGCGGGCACCGGCCCCCGAACCGCGAGCCCGGCTGGTTTCAGCTTCGCCCGTTTCCCCGGGACCGGCACGACCGCCGCGAACGTCCGGGCCACGACCGCCGGAACCGCCTCAGCCGCGACCCGGCTGGGCCTGGTGTGTTTCGAGGCCCACGACACCCTCCACTTCTCCTGGAACTACCCGGAGCACCTGTTCAGTCCGGCAACCGTGGCCCGCCTGGCCGAGGACCACTTGGCCGAGATCAACGCCCTGACAACCGCACCACCGGCCGAGTCGAGACCGGCCGCGCAGTCGAGACCGGCCGCGGAACCGAGACCGGCCGCGGCGCCGGGATCGGGCGTCGAGTCGAGACCGGCCGTTGTCGTGGGTCCGGGATCGGTCGGTGTCGTGGAGCGGATTCGGGAACAGTGCCGGCGCACGCCGGACGCGATAGCAGTCCTCAGCGACGGCTGGCCGCTCACCTACCGTGAGCTGGATGTCCGATCCGACCGTCTCGCGGTCCGTCTCGCGGCCACCGGGGAACGGCGGGTCGGCCTGCTCACCGGCCCCGGCGCGGACACCGTCATCGGGCTCGTCGGCATTCTCAAGGCGGGCGCGGGTTGGGTCCCGATGGACGTCTCGCACCCACCGGCCCGCCTGGCGAGCCAACTCGAACGCGCCGGAGCGGGAGTCGTGCTCTGCGATGCGGGAAGCCGCACCGCCGCGAAGGCGATCGGACTTCCGCTGATCGATGGCGATACCTGGCGGGCCGCCAGCGAGGTTCCGTTGGCCGGCGATGGGGCGCTGCCGGCCAACGGTGAGGTTCTGGTGGCCGCTGGCACCGAGGTGGGGCCGGGGGAGGTCGCCGGGGTTCCGGTGGTGCGGGTCGAGCTGGACGATACGGCGTACGTCATCTTCACCTCGGGTTCGACCGGTCGGCCGAAGGGTGTCGCCGTCACGCACCGTTCCATGATCAACTACCTGGACTGGGCGATCACCACCTTCGGTTACCGGTCGGGGGACCGGCTCGCGCAGACCGCGTCGATCTGTTTCGACGCCTCGGTGCGGCAGATTCTCGCCCCGCTGCTGGCCGGAGCCACCGTCGTGGCCTGGGACCGGGACACCGTTCGCGATCCGGAACTGCTCGCCCAGCGCCTTGAACGCGACCGTGTCACGGTGTGGAGTTCCGTGCCCACGCTGTGGGAACGCCTGCTCACCGCGGCCGAGAAGACCCGGGCCGACCTGTCCCGGCTACGGTGGGTGCACGTCGGCGGTGAGGAATTGTCGCCCGCCCACGTACGGCGCTGGTTCGACCTGCTCGGCCCTGGTCAGCGGATCACCAACCTTTACGGCCCGACCGAGACCACCATCAACGCCACCTGGCACCTCATCGACACCCGCCCGGCCGACGACGCCATCCGGCTGCCGATCGGGCGCCCCATCGGCGGCGCGACGGTCGAGGTGATCGGCCCCGACGGACAGCCCGCCACCGACGGGGAGATCCACATCGGCGGCCTCGGCCTGGCTGACGGTTACCTCGACGATCAAGAGCAGACCGCAATGGCTTTTGTCGTACGTGGGGACAAGCGCTGGTACCGCAGCGGCGACCTGGCGCACCGTGACGCCGACGGCTTGCTGTGGTTCCGGGGCCGAGTCGACGACCAGGTGAAACTGCACGGCTACCGGGTCGAGCCGGCCGAGGTGGAAGCGGTCCTGCGCCAGATTCCGTCAGTGGACCGAGCCGCTGTCCAAGTGGTGGACGGCCGCCTGGTGGCCTGGGTGCAGTCGTCGTCGGCCGACCGCCCGACTTTGCGAACCCACCTGCGAACTCTGCTCCCCGACTACCTGATCCCCGGCCGCCTCGAAATCGTCACCGGCCTACCCCTGACCGCAGCCGGCAAAATCGACCGGGCAGCCCTGTCCGCGCTGTCCCCGAAACCCGCACCATCCCCGAAGTCCGCGCTGTCCACGCAGGTCGAGCCCGCTACCGCGACCGAGCAGTTGCTCGCCGACCTGTGGAAACGACAGCTGGAGGTCGAGCAGGTCAGTCGTGGGGATGACTTCTTCGCGCTGGGTGGAGACTCGATCGGGGTTCTCGAACTCTTCGCCAGCCTGGCGGAACACCGGACAGCACTGCCCCGCCCCACGGTCCTGTATCGAAACCGCACCCTCGCCGAACTGGCCACCGCGATCGACACCTTCACCGCCGAAGCCGTCAGCGGCGGGGACAGTGGTGGGGAAGTCGAGGGCGGAGTGGCCAGTGGGGAATACCCGGTCAGTCTCACGCAGCGTGGCTTCCTGCTGGCCGATGCAGTCGGGGCGCCTTCGACCTGGCTCGCGGCGCCACGCTTGAGTGGACCGCTGGAGCTGGAACGGTTCCAACGAGCGGTCGATGTGCTGGTCGAACGGCATGCGATGCTGCGTACCGTCTTCCCCCGCGATGCGAGGCCGCCGGTACAGCGGGAGATCGCGGCGGCCCGGTTGACCGTCGGCTACCTGGAGACGCCCCGGCCGCTGGACGAGGAGTTGTCCGCCGAGCGTGAGCATCGGTTCGACTCGGCGGAGTGGCCGCTGGTCCGGTTGCGGCTTCTCCGGTACGGCCCGTCCGATCACGTGCTCGTCGTGCACGCGCATCACCTGGTGGGAGACGGGTACAGCGTCGCGCTGCTGATGCGGGAACTGCTGGCCGTCTACGACGGGGAGACGCTGCCCGTGTTGCGGTCCACGTTCCGCGACTACGTGTCCCTGCTGGCGACGATCCGGCCGGAAGTGGCACCCCATGACGGCGGCCCGCTGGTCACCGGAGGCGAGATCGCGACGGCCGGTGTCACCGTCACCGAACGGAATGTCGCCGCACTGCGAAAGCTGGCCGTCGACGCTGGTGTGACACCGTTCGTGCCGGTACTCGCGGCCTACCGGCAGGCGCTGGTGCAGGTGATCGGCCGGCCCGACCCGGTGATCGGGGTCGCGGTGACTGGCCGTGACCACGCATTGACGGACATGACCCGAATTTTCGGCCCGTGTGCCACTGCGGTAGCGGTCCAGGTCAAAGAAGCGACGGCACGGCGAACGACGGACGCGGAGGTGGTGGGCGCGGAGATCGCGGTCGCGGAGGTTGCGGGCGGCGAGTGCGTGCGAGGAGTGGGTCTGGCTGAGGTGGCGGCTGCTGTTGATGAGGCGCGGAATCGGTCGTTCACTGCGCCCCAAGGCTGGCAGTACTTCTTCACCCACCTCGAATTCGGTGCGCCTGCGCCGGGTAGGACCTTGTCGTTGGCCTGGGATGACATGGATGCGGAGTTGGCGGTTCCGCCGGGCACCGAGGTGCTGCTCGCGGTTCGGCCGGTTGCGGGAGGAGGGCTGCGCCTGACACTGCGCGGTCGTCTTGCCAAAGAGACGTTGGATCGGCTGGCCATCGCCATCAACAATGATATGAACCGAAGAATCGGTCAGGGAAAGGGCGTTGGCGCGCGCGCCGGTCGTGGGACGGCGCTGGACTCAGATGCGGCGCTGGATTCGGCTCTTGTCGGGTATCTGCCGGCTCCGGCGCATTGGGGGGCGCTGGCCGGCGGGCTGCCGGTGGAGATCAGGGCGATGCTGGTGGGGCTGGATCGGGAGAGTCTGCGGGCGGCGATCTTCCCCGATGGCGGGGCTCGGCTGCTGGAGACGGTGGAGACGCCGTTGGGGCGGTCGGGGTTTGTGGCGGTGCCTCGGTTCGCTGATGAGCTGGGGCATACGGGGCTTGCCGAGGTGGCCGCGGGCGGTGTTGATCTGGCTGCTGGTCTCGGGGCCCGGACGGTTTCGCTGGCGGGGATGATTCCGGCTTTGACGGGATACGGGGCGGCGCTCACCCCGTACCGCCGCAAGGAAGTTGATCTGACCACCGGTCATGCGGTGACCGCCGCGTCGGTCGTGCGGACCACCTTCGCCGCGTTGGCCGCCCAAGGCCGTGAGCTGCGGGATTGTGTGGTGGCGGTGCTGGGGGTCGGGTCGATCGGCGACTCGTCGCTGAGTCTGCTGCTGGCTCGGGCGCCGGAACCGCCGGCGGGGCTGATCCTGTGTGATCT
This sequence comes from Actinoplanes derwentensis, assembly GCF_900104725.1. Taxonomy (NCBI): domain Bacteria; kingdom Bacillati; phylum Actinomycetota; class Actinomycetes; order Micromonosporales; family Micromonosporaceae; genus Actinoplanes; species Actinoplanes derwentensis. Next base: position 5,082,699 of record NZ_LT629758.1, on the reverse strand, counting down.
GCCGTCGGCGGCGGGGCGGCTGAAGGACCTGGCCGCGACGCTGGACATGCCGGTGGAGACGGCCACGGACGGGCCGGCCGCGGTCTATCGGGCGGATGTCATCGTGGCCGCTACCAGTGGCGGGCCGAACACTCTGGACGTGGATCGGCTGAAACCGGGCACGATTCTGATCGACGACTCGTTCCCACACTGTTTCGACACCGGGCGGGCGCTGACCCGGATGCGGGAGCGGGGGGACGTCCTCATCGTCGGGGGTGGTCTTCTCGACTGCGGTGACACGCGCCGGATTCCGGCGGAGGGACTGCCCGCGGTGAACGCTCAGTTGCCGGGTTCGATCGCGTCTTGTCAGCTGGAGTCGTTACTGCACGCGACGATGCCGGGACTACCGTTGGTGACCGGGCCGGTGGATGCGGAGCGGGCGGCGGCCTACTGGGACGCGCTGGAAGCCGCGGACATCGCGGCGGCCCCGCTACATCTGCTGAACCAGCTCCGGGGAGATCATTGAATCAGCGGCTCGACGCCGAACGCGACGTCCAGCCGGTACCGGCTTCCGGCGTAGCGTGACTCGCTCATTTCGAGCGGCCGTTCCTGCTGGTCGAGGATCAACCGTTCCTCGACCAACAGCGCCGACCCGACCGGCACGCCGAGTTCCCGGGCGTCCTCCTCGGTCGCGGACTGGGCGCCGATCGTCGACGTCCCGCGGACGGGCGTGTGCCCGAGGGTGACCAGGGCCTCGTGGACCGATTTCGACAGGTCGTGGTCGAGGAGCCCGGCGATGGTGCCGGGGTACATGGCGCGTTCGAACGCGATCGGCTCGTCGTCGGCGAACCGGACGCGGTGGATGGCGTAGACGTCGCCCTTGCGGAGCCGGAGCCGGGTCGCCTCGATCGCGGTCGGTGGCCGGAGCTGGGCGACCAGCACCTTGGCCCATGGTCGTTTGCCCTGCTTACGGATCTCCTCGCTGAGCCGGATCAGGTGGTCGGCGCGGCGGGGACCACTGGGCACGGCGACGAAGGTGCCACGGCCGGGGGCGCGGTAGACGAGCCCGTCGTTGACGAGCTGGGTGACGGCGGCGCGGGCGGTCATCCGGCTGACGCTGTGTTCGCGGGCGAGTTCGGGCTCGGACGGCAGCGGGTCGTGTGGCCGGGACTTGGCGATGAGGGCGCGCAGCTCCTGCTCGATGCGGAAATAGCGCGGTGCGAAATCGGGATTCCCGGACATGAGGCACACCCTACAAGTCCGCACAGGCTGTCTAGACAGCTACCTGTCTAGACAGCTAATGTCCGATCTCATGAACCTCACCGTGCCGCAGATCGCCAAGATGATCGATCACTCCATCCTCCGGCCCGAGTTCACCCTCGAGGACGTGCGCGAGGGTTGCGCGATCGCCAAGAAGTACGACGTCGCCTCGGTCTGCGTCCGGCCCAGTGACGTCTCGGTCGCCGTGGATCTGCTGCGCGGCACGAACGTCGCGGTCGGCACGGTGATCGGTTTCCCGCACGGTGACACCGCGACCGCCATCAAGATCGCCGAGACCGAGCTGGCCGTGCACCAGGGCGCCACCGAGATCGACATGGTTCTCAACATCGGCTGGCTGCGCTCCGGCGACATCGCCGCCGTCGAGCACGAGATCGGCATGATCGTGAAGGCCGCCGGTGCCGCCCACGTGAAGGTCATCCTGGAGACGGCGTACCTCACCGACGAGCAGAAACTCGCCGCCTGCTGGGCCTCCGAGCGGGCCGGCGCGGCGTTCGTGAAGACCTCCACCGGCTTCGCCCCGAAGGGCGCCACCATCGACGACCTCGCGCTGATGCGCTCGGCCGTTTCGCCGAAGGTCCAGGTCAAGGCATCCGGCGGCGTGCGCACGCTGGACTCGATGATCGCGATGGCCGGGGTCGGCGTGACCCGTTTCGGCACGTCGTCCACCAGCGAGATCCTGACGGATCTGGCCCGCCGCCAGGTCTCGGTCTCCGGCGGCCGCGCGTAGATCCTCACGATTCTGCTCCTCAGCCCTCAGGTTTCGTGGCCGAACTATCGCCAGACGGGCCGCGCCGGGCCTGCCGGACCGAGGAGTCGTCGTGACCGTTCCGTACACGCCGGGTGGTGCCCCGCAGGCTTCGGCCGCGCCGCGCCATCCGGCCTTCGCGCCGCGGTCCCTGTCGACGGCGGGAGACCCGGGTGGACCGCCGTTCGTGCCGCGGTCCCAAGCGACGGCCGGTGGCCCGGATCGTCCGGACCACGTGCCGCGGTCCCTCGCCTCAGCCGGGGCCGGGGAGCGCCCGGGTTTCGTCGCGCCCGCGTTGTCGTCCGCGCTGTCGCCGACGGGACAGCCGGATCAGCACGGCTTCGTCGCGCCGTCGTTCTCGTCGGGCCAGGAGCCGGAGCGGCCCGCCTTCGTCGCGCCGCCGCTGTCGCACCCCGCGGCGCAACCGGGGAACTACGGTCTGCCGGCCATCGCGCCGAACCTGTTCGGCGGGGCCCCACGGTCCGCTGAGCACCCGCCGGAGACGAATCCGCGGAACCGCCGGTTGTTCCGGGTCGCGCTCTGGACCGCCGTCACCGGGCTGGTGCTCGCCGGTGTCTCGGTGCTGGGGGTGCGGTTGTTCCTGATGGCCTCCGGGATGTCGGTCGTCCCGGAACTCACCACGGCGGAGGCCGCCGCCCGCTGCGAGGACGCCCTGACCAACGAGGTGAACCGCGGCCTGCAGGCCGCGCTGATCGCCGACCGCCGGATCAAGTCGAACCTGCTGACCGGGGTCGAGGTCGGCGAGCCGAAAGCCGTCGACGGCGGGTTCGACGTCGACGGAACCGGACGTTTCACCGTCGCCACCGGGAAGAAGAAGGCGAAGCCGGGCAAGGTTCTGCTGACCTGCATGGTGCGGCGGGACGGCGCCGGCCAGATCGTCACCACCGTCACGACCAAGGCCAAGAAGGGCTGACCGGACCCGGCGGCTACAGCAGCACCAACTCCTGGGCGAGAGTGTCGGTCCACGAGCGCCGGACGAAGTTGCACCCGGAATGCTCGATGAACTGCCGCAAAGTGCGAACCGTGCCGATGCCGAGCCGCTCGACGGGCGGGCTGTGCAGCATGTAGAGCACCCGGCGGCGGCTCAGTTCCTCGAGCCGGGCCCAGTCCTCGGCGGCGTGGTCGCTCCAGTGCCGGGGCTTGTCCTCGCGGATGTAGTAGTGCCAGGTCAGCACCTCGGTGGGGTGGAACAGGTCGTAGCCCCAGGTGAAAGCCCGCAGAGCGAGGGTGATCTCCTCACCGTGGAAGTAGATGTCCGGGTCGTAGGGGACCTCGGTGGCGAACGAGCCCGGAGCGAAGAGGAAACCGGCGGCCAGGAAATTCGCGGGTTTCGGCGGGACACCCGGCGCGGCACCCTCGATGAGCCGTTGACCGAACATCGGGATGCCGAACGTCGTCCAGTCGTTGACGAGGATCTCGGCCGGTTGCCCCTCACCGGTGAACTCCTGGTCCGGTTCGTAACTCGCCGGGTACGCGGTCAGGATGGGCTTCTCCACGCCGGTCTCGGCAGCCATCCGGATCATCCGGACATCCCAGTCCGGGGCGAAGCGGGTGTGGCTGTCCACCTGGAGCAGCCAGTCCTCGCCGCGATACTGCTGGAACGTCTTGTCCCTGGCCCAGCAGGCGCCCCGGCTCTCCCGGGCGTCGTACTCGTAGACGTCGACCTGGGGCAGGTCCCGGATCGCGGAGATGTCCTCGTCACCGAGGTGCTGCCAGCAGATCGCGATGCGGAGCTCGTCCGGCCGGGCCGCCTTGGCGACACAGTCCAGAACCGTCGGGACCAGTTCCCGGTCGCGGTACGACGCGATCGCCACGAAGATCGTCACGGCGCCGGGACCACGGCGTGCGACTGGAACAGCACAGCCAGCGCGCGGTGCTCATCGGCGGGATCGGTCACCGGGAGCAGCCGGCCGCACGACCGGATGTGCCCGGTGAACTCCGGCTGCGGTGCCAGGCCGTACTCCCGCAGGTAGTAGGCGACGGACTCGGGCCAGAGCCAGCGCCCGTCGGTACGGTAGGTCGCCGGGACGACCTGGCCACGGCCCGGCTCGACCACGTCGGTCATCCGGGAGGTGGTGGCCAGCACCGGAGAACCCGCGTCCAGGTAGGCCGCCACCTGCGCCAGGTCGTCGCCCGACAGCCGCTCGTGCTCGGGGCCGAACCGGGCGCCGGCGTCGTCGACCACGTCGAAGACCCGGGCGATCCGGAGTGGTTCGGTGTCCCGGTCCACCCAGAGCAGGGCACTGGAGTTGCGGGCCGCGGCCGTGTACGGCGCGAGCTTGCCCCCGGTGGGGTACACCTCGACCAGGGGTGCCGTGATCCCGATCGCGGCCAGAGTGCGCATGATCGCGGCCGCCGTCCCGGCCAGTGGCCCGGTGGTCTCGACGACGTAGACCGGGGCGGGCGGGATCACCGACGCCGCCCACTCCGGAGCGATCCGCCAGCTCCGCCACAGGGCGACCGCCCCGGGCTGTTGCTCGGCGGCCCGCACCGCGGCCTGGTCGGGCCCGTCCATCAGACCCACCCGGCCGGCCATGTCGGTCAGCGGCGGGGCCTGGCCGCTGAACGCACGTTTGCCGCCGGGCTGGGACGCGGCGAAGGTGAACGCCAGTTCGACAGTGCTCTCCGGCTCGGGAAGCGGCACCGTGCCGGTGTCGGCCAGCCGGAGCCGTGCCTCGGCGAGCATCGCGTCGGGGACCCGGCCGCCGAGGTTCAGCAAAGCGGTGTGGAACTGGTCCTGGTCGGTCATCCCGGAATTCGACCACGCCGGTGCGGGACGGCGCGGAACCGGGACGGCTGCCGTGCCCCAACGGACCGCAAGCGGGTCCGTTCGTACCCCGGTCATCCGGCCGCGGGCGCGGTCAGCTCGACCAGGGCGCGGTGCTCGGCGACCGCGGACGGCTCGGCGAAGACATGGTCGCGTCTCCGGATGTGGGCGAGGAGATCCTGGTCCGGGCTGAGCGCGTAGGAACTCAGGTAGTGAGCGACCGCGTCCGTCCAGATCCAGATACCGTCGGTGCGGAACGTCATCGGGATCACGCCCCCGGAGCCGGGATCGAACACGTCCGGCTCGGTGACGGCGGTGGCCATCAGCACCCGCCCCCGCCGCAGATAGTCCAGCACCCGGGTCCGCTCGTCGCCGGAGGAGAGCAGAGGGTGGCCGGCGTCGAACCGGCCGCCGAGGACCGGGTCCCAGGAGTCGAAGACCCGCGCGACGGTCACCGGCTGTGCCGGCTCAGCGGCCCAGAGCAGTGCGGACCGGCCCAAGGCCAGACGCTGGTACGGCGGCAGGTCGATGCCCGCACCCCAGACCTCGGCCTGCGGGGCGGTGACACCGGCCCGGGCCAGCTCACCCTGCATCCAGTCGGCCAGGCCGGGCAGGCTCGCGAGGTCGGAACCAGCCTGCAGCAGGTAGATCGGGGTGGGATCCGCCCCGCGGGTGGAACGCCAGGACCGCCACAGACCGAGGGGACGGCCGACCTGGTCCAGGGCTTTCAGCGCGGCCCGGTCCGCGATGGCCGGTAACCGTTCGCCGGAGCTCAGATCCAGGACGAGGGGTGGTGTGGCGGCGGGAGCGAGGACGGGCGTGAACGTGTGATCCAGGCCCGGTTCCCCGGTCGCGGTCGGGGCACCCGCGAGCAGGGTGATCTCCGGGACACCGGGCAGCATCCGGGCGAGCAGCCCGGCGTCCTCGGGCCGGATCGGGATCCGCTCCGCGAGTACCACGCCCAGCAGCGAGCGGGCCACCTCGGACAGCCGGCCCTCCGCGAGTCGGGCCCGCAACAGGCAGACGACGTCGTCCGGGGCCCGGCCCGCCACCCGGAGCAGCAGCAGGTGCAGGCGCGGAAGAACACGATCGTCCGCGGACATCAGGGCATCGCTCCGGCGCGCACCAGAGACGCCAGCGCCCGGTGAACGGCGACCGCATCCGCCGGAGCGTGTGGTTCACCGACGCGAGACCGCAGGTGGTTCAGCAGGCCGGGGTCGGCCAGCGCGGCTTCCGCGAGCAACCGGTCGGCCACCGTCGCCGGCCAGACCCACTCACCGTCGGTGTGCAGGCCGGACAGGACAGCCGGCGCCGACCGCAGGTAGGTGACGAACGGCAGGATCTCGTCGTCGTCCACCGGGGCCGAGGCGGTACCGTCGGCGGCCAGCCGCACCTCACCGGGCGGCCAGGGCGCCCAGATCAGCGCGGACCGGGACCGGGCCGCCCACTGATAGGCCGGCAGCGGAAGACCGGGCTGGAAGACCTCGACCAGCGCGGCGTGACCGGCCGCCGCGAGCGCCCGCTGCCCCTGGACGGCGACCGCCGGAAGCTCGTCGAAGGACTCCATCGTCTCGACCAGGTAGACCCGGACCGCGCTCGCCTCGTCGCCGGGCCCGAGGTCGAGCCGCCAGGATCGCCACACCCCGGTCGTACGCCGGAGGTCCAGCACCTCGAGCAGGGCCTGATCGAGGTCGTCGACCACACCGCCCGCGGTCTCGTCGACGACCGGCGGGGAGGACACCCGGTAGTACGGCAGGTCAGCCGGCGGAAACGGGATGAACGGCGTCACCGGAGCGGTGTCCAGGTCGTCGTCGGCGGCCGGAGCGGGCAGCGGCGTGCCCGGCGGCAGCAACCCGGCCAGGGCGGTGATCTCCTCGCCGGCCTGCGGGAACGCCCCGAGGAGACGGGCGGCGCAGGTGGCTTCGTCACCGTCGATGATCAGCGTGCGCAGCTCGGCGAGTTCGCCGTCGGGGATCCGGCCGGCGGCTCGCAGGCAGAGCAGGTGCAGGACACCGGCGCTCATCCGGCCGCCTCCCGCAGGAAGTCCACGGCCAAGCGGACCGGAGCCGGCCCGCCCGGGTTGAACAGTGCGTCGTAACCCTCCGCGGCGGTGACGGCCAGAAGCTGATCGAGGTCGGTCAGCCGCCACTCCGGCGCCGCCACCCGCTGCCGGTGCGGTGCGCTGGTCGCGACGATCACACAGCGGACGTCGTCGGGAGAGCGGTCCACCAGCGGATTGCCGTCACCGTTCATCGCCAGCTCGAACGTCGAGTCACGCAGGACCGTCCGGAGCTGCGCCATCTCCGTCTCACCCGACAGCGCGAGCCGCAACAACGCGTCGATCGGATCGGACGGGGACTCCTCGAAGCGAGGGAAGTACTCCGGGTTGCTGCGGAACCGGCCCATCGTGCCGTCCGGCTCGACCGGCCACATCCCGATGACCGCCTCGAACGGCGGCTCCTCGTCGTCGCTCTCCCACTCCGGATCGACAAGCAGCAGGAAGTCGTCGTTCACAGCTGCCACGGCACGACCTCCAGGCGACGGTCGCCCAGCGACTCGCGGATCACCTCGTACGCCTCGACGATCTGTTCGTCGCTCATCAGCAGGGACTCCCGGATGAAGTCGCCGATCAGCCGGAACGGCACCGGGCTGCCCGGGTTGAACAGCACGTCCACCCGGTCCGGCAGCAGTGACACCAGCTCGGTGAGATCGATCCGCCGCCACTGCGGCGCGGTCGCCTGCTCCCTACGGGGGCCGCTGGTGGCGATCACCACGCACGGGACGTCGTCCGGCGACCGCATGATCAGCGGGCGGCCGTCGCCGTTGAGCGCCACCTCGAAGAGCGAGTCCCGCAGGATCAACTGGATCTGCTCGGCCCGCACCTCGGCCCGGCCGGCCAGCCGGAACATCGCGTCGAGCGGGTCGGCGACCGCGTTCAGGTCGCGCGGCCGATAGTCCGGGTTACCGAGGAACGACCCGACGGAGCCGTCCCCGGCCAGCGGCCACACCCCGATCACCGCGTCGAAGTCCGGGACCGTCTCCGCCTCAGCCGGCGCCCAGTCCGGATCCATCAGCAGGAAGTAGTTCTCGGTGGTCATCGTGCGCCCATCTCCCACGGGACGACGGCCACGCCCTCCTCGTCGCGGAACGCCGCGTGCAACTCGGTGACCTCCTCGTCGCTGAGGCGCGCGGTGTGCCGCAGGAAGTCGCCGGTGAGGCGGACCGCGGCCGGGCCGTTCGGATTGATCATGACGTCGATGCCGTCGGCGAGCCGCTCGACAAGCGTCTCCAGCTCGATCCGGTGCCACTCCGGGGCGAACGTGCGAGCCTGATGCAGTCCCGAGGTGGCGACGACGACACACGGCACGTCGTCGGGGGAACGGACGATCAGCGGGCGGCCGTCGCCGTTCATCGCCAGGTCGAGCAGGGTGTCCCGCAGGACCAACTGCACCTGTTCCATCCGGGCGTCGCCGCGCATCGCCAGGCGCAGCAGCGCGTCGATCGGGTCGGTCGGCGACTCCGGGCGCAGCGGCACGTATTCCGGGTTGCTGCGGAACCGGCCCATCGAGCCGTCCGCGGCGATCGGCCACAGACCGACCACGGACCGCATCGGCGGTGTCTCGTCGCCCTCCCGGCGCTGCCATTCCGGGTCCATCAGCAGGAAATACGTCTCGTCCGGCCGGTCAGCCATGATTCTCCTTCTCCGGCGCGCGCCAGCAGCATGGCGAGCGCGCGATGCTCCGCGCCCGCGTGAGATCCAGCAGCGCGGGACCGGGCGGATCGGGCGTGGCGGAGAACTCGCCGTCGAGATCGGCCATCGTTCCCCTCACCTCCGGCCCGGACACGTCGGAAAGTATTCGATCACATCAGCGACGCCGGACCGCTCGCTCGCGGCCCGGCCTTGCCCGTCCTTCACGCTTCCCTACCTTCCTGACCCACGCGGCGGCGCCGGCTCCTTGGACAGACGCACGAACTTGCCGTCCTGGACGCGCAGCCAGTTCTCCGGGTACCGGGAATCCGGCTTGAACCGCAGGCCACCGGTCGGGCCGTAGACCGTTCCGAGATAACCGAGTTCCCGCAGGCGCCGGATGAACCGCCGGGCCGGAGCGGTGGGTTCGTCATCCCGGTGACCCATGTCCCCGACCAGCAGAACCATCGGCTTGCGCTGATCACTTCCGGCCAACTGCGGGACGGTGTCGATCAGGATGTCGGCCACCTTGGTACCGCTCGCCGCGTTGGCGACCACGTCCAGATCGGGATCGCTGTCCCGGAGCAGGTTGCGGGTGTCGACCCAGAACGGCTTCGCCATGTCCCGGCCACCCCACGGGGTGACCCTGGTGCCGTCCATCTGGCCGTGCCGGTCGATCCGGGCGTACTTCTGGTGCCGTCCGCTGTTGATCTGCGGAATCTCGGTCTCGATCTGCGCGGTGGTGCGCGAGCCGTACGGCATACCGAAGCCGAAGGTGCGGCCGTTCCGATCGGTCAGCGTGACGGCCTCGTACGCCGGCGTTTCGGGCTGTTGTTCAGACTCTGGCTCGTTGTCGCTCTCCTGCTCGCTGTCGCTTTCCTCCTCGACGACGATGATCTCGTCTTCGGCGGCGGTGTCCACCGGCTCGGCGGCCTGCGGCGGCGGGTTGTAGTTGATCGATTGAGCCGGGGGTTCGTCCTGGTAGACGGGCGGGACCGGCGGCTGGGCCGACGGTGGGATCGCGGGCTGAGCTGCCGGGTGGGTTTCGGGCTCGTCGTCGTTTTCCTCGTCGCTGTCGCTGTCGGACGACTCGTCGTCGCTGCCGTCGCTGCCGTCGCTGCCGTCGCTGCCGTCGCTGTCGTCGGTCTCCTCGGCGGCGGGCTGGGGCAGCGGGTTGTAGTTGATCGACTGGGCGGGGGGTTCGTCCTGATGGACCGGTTGGGCCGCGGGCTCGTCGGTTTCGTCGTCGCTGTCGTCGCTGTCGGGCTCGCTGTCGGACGACTCGTCGTCGGTGTCGGTTTCGTCGGCGTCGGGCTGCGGCGGCGGGTTGTAGTTGATCGATTGAGCCGGGGGTTCGTCCTGGTAGACGGGCGGGACCGGCGGCTGGGCCGCTGGCTGAGCCACCGGTTGGGGTTCGGGCTCGCTTTCGCTTTCGCTGTCGTCCTCGGCGTCGGACTGCTCCGGCGTCGCCACCGGGGTCGGCTCGGGTGAGGTTTCCGGGGACGGGTCCGGGGTGGGGCGGTAGGCGGCGTCGTCGCGCCACGGGTAGTCCTGCTCCGTGGTGGTGTCGTCCGCCTCGACCGAGGGCATCATGACCGCCTCCGGTCCCTGGATCGCGTCGTCGCCGGGCGCGTCCCCGTACGCGCGGATCCGGCCGTTGTCGCTGAGCGCCGCACCGGTCTCGCTGAGCTTGAGCGCGGTCGACGGACCGAACACCTGGCCCTTGTGTCCCGCCGCGCGGAGGGCGTCGCCGATCTCCTGTACCGGCCCGGCGTCGAGGTCGGCGCCGGCCTGGGAGGTCCAGAGCACAAACGGCGTGTACTCGTTGACGCCGGGCATCGTGAACAGCCCGCCCTTGACCATGAGGTGGCCGAGTTGCGCGCGGGGGATCTCGATGACGCCGTCCTCGCGGTGCATCACCCGGATGCCCTGACCGGCCCGGGTGGGCGGCACGAACAGGGAGAAGTGCGGTTGCTGGCCGGCCCACGGCACCTGGAGCGTTCGGGGCTGTCCGGCGCCGAGACCGCCGGGATAGGACTGGTAGGACGGTGCCGCGGCGCCTCGGGAGATGAGCCGGAAACGCTGTGCCATGTCGTCGCCGATCGGGAAGCCGAAGGCGTTCACTCGGCCGCCGGCGTCGACATACTCCTTGACCCGCAGGTCGGCGAGCTTGAGGCCGTCGCGCCAGCGGACGGCCGGCAGTTCGGGCGCCGGGTCCGGCCGGGTCGCGTTCTGGTTGTCGGGCCGCGGACCGGTGACCGGAGTGGGCGCGAGCACCGGCAGGATGCCCGGCCCGGCCGGGTCGGTGGGCACGACGGTGCCAGCCGGGGGGAACGCGGTGTAGACGCCGCTGTGGTCGACGCCCAGCGTGCCGTGCACGAAGCCCATCGAGACCGTGTTGCTGCCGGCGGTGATGCCGCGCTTGTCACCCAGCTCGTGCAGGCGACGCCCGAACGCCGAGGCCGGGCCGTCCGGCCAGGGTTCGTTACCGATGTGGCAGACCACGCCGAGGTAGCCGCGGAACTTGTCCGGTGTGAACCTGGCCAGGTACCGGCCGTTGTTCAGCAGGTCGGTGAGGACGTCACCGTTCACGCCGAACCGGTCGGGGTTGCGGCCGTTGCGCATCTGGATCCAGAACGCGGCCTTCATGCCGTGCGTCAGGATGAGCGCGTCCCACTTCTCGTCCTTGCGGCGCAAGTCGTAATCGGGTGCCCCGGTGGAGCTCTCGCCGATGTGGCTCGTGTATTTCAGCGGGCCGCCCTGGACGGAGTTGTAGACGAACTGCCGGTCGAGGCCGGGGTCGGTATCCTTCGCGGGCAGGGATACCCCGGCGAGCTGCCGGTCGGCGTAGTACAGCGGGCGCATCTCGACGTCGCGCGGGTTCAGCGGCGTGGGTTGGTCGGTGCGGATCCAGCTCGGCGTGGTCAGCCGGCCGCGTTCGGTCATGTTCGCGCCGATCGCGGTGTGGATCGTCCGGTAGAAGCCATGCCGTCGCAGGTCGTCGCGCACGCTGTCGGCGACCAGGCCGGCGCTGTCCTCGGAGAATCCGGCCGGGAGGAGGACCAGGATCTCGCGGAGATTCGCGCCGGTTGCGGACGCGCTGGTGATCAGGTGGCCGTTGTCCTCAGCGGCCGCGTCGAGGAAAGCCTTGGACGCCAGTGCCAGCCGGCCCACATCGGTGGGCGCGAGCGTGATCTTGCGTTCCGAGTTGTTCTCGTCCCGTAGCGAGATGGTCTGGTTGTCGGCCGAGCCGAGGCGGATCACGGCGGGCAGGGCGCCGCCCCACGGCGTCTTCTCGCTGGAGGCGAAGCCGTACGGGTCCGCCCAGTGCTCCATGGACCAGCTACTCACCTCCTCCAGCCACTTGGTGTCCGCGTTGGTCGGCAGGATGTAGTGGTATTCGTCGGGTGTCGGGAAGAACGCGCCGACCGGTCCGGTGTAGGACTGCTTGCTGACCAGGGGCAGAGCCCGGGCCTCCTCGAACCGGATCTCGGCCATCCGCTGCGAGGGCCCGGCGACCGGCAGGACACCGACGGTCGCGGTGATCCGGACGTCGGAGCTGTCCACGCCCAGGGCGGTGGCGAAGTCGTAGCCGGTGGAACCGGACTCGTTGCGGGCGCCGGCCAGCGGCGAGGCGAGCTTGATCCCACCGGCCGGCTTCTGCGTGAGGGCGGACCGGACGGCCGGGTGCTCGGCGATGGTCTTGCCGAACACGTCGCCGTCGATCTCGACGCGGCGGCCGGCGTTCCCGGTGGCCGCCCAGATCCGGTGGCCGTCACCGGCCACACCGACCAGGAAGGCGCCGTCGGGTGACGTGGCCGAGGCGGAGCGGACAGCCGGCGCCACGTCGGCGGCGTCACCGGGCAACGGCAGCACGACACCGCGCCCGCCGGGCAGCACCTCGACGGTCAGGTCGGCGGCTCCGGGTCCGCGGACCATCTCGTAGTCGCCGGAGTCCAGGAAGAGGTAGCTGGCCGTCTTGTTCTTCGGCAGGTACACCTGCCCGGTCGGGTAGTAGACCTTGCGGTAACCGCTGGTAGCGATCATGCCGGTCAGCACGTCCGCAGCGACCTGCTTCGGGTCCGGTGCGCCCAGGGCGCCGACGATCACCAGCACGATCGGCCGGTTGAACGGCCCCGAGTCCATCTTTCGCCAGTCGGGATTCTTCTCCAGCTCGCGGGCCAGATCCTTCGGGTCGATCCGATCGGTGGTGCCGTCCCGGCGGGGGATCTCGATCTCCTGGCTCTGGTACGCGTTCCGGAGGTAGACGAAGAACGGGCGGCCACCCTCGCGCTTCGAATCCCGGGCCCACGGCGCAGGCCGGGCCTTCGCCTTGCCGTCCTTGGTCGAGTGCACCATGTCGAGCGCGTAGTAGCTGGTGTCGGCGGCGAACTGGCGTACCTTGTCCCGATCTTCGCTACGGGTGAGCAGCGAGATGCCGAAGACCTCACCGAGCGGGTCGAGGACCGGTCGGGCCTCGATCATCGTGGAGGACGGCGGCGTCGGGGGCTTACCCTGCAACGGATCCTGGAAGTCCGACGGGGTGTACAACGGCGGGTCGTACGCGGTCTCCTCGTCGAGCATCTCCAGACTCCCCCGGAGATCCGCCTCGCTGTCCACCTCCGGTGTGGCCTCGGGCTCGGGATCCGCCGAGATGTACTCGATGTCGTCGTCGGAGACCAGTGGGGACTCCGGGGCCAGACCAGCCGGTGCCGGGAAGAAATGGGCGAAGTCGCCGCCGAAGTCCAGCGCGAGCTTGCCGCCGGCGAACGACGGGGCGGTCTGCGGGGCGTACAGGTCACCCCGGTAGTCGTAGATCCGCTGGGCCGCCGCCATCAGGTCGTAGCCGAGGTTGCCCGGTGCGGTGTGCGAGCCGGGGAAGGCGGAGAGCAGCACCAGAGAGGTGTTCGGGCCGGCGCCCCGGACGTCGAGCAGGCCGGTGCCGTTGACCAGCTTGATGATGTCCCGGGCCCGGAGCGCCCGGCTGCCGCCGCCTTCGGTGGGCACGTACGCCTCGACACCGTCGGACTGGTCGAAGTGGACGACGAACGGCCGGCGGCCCTTGCCCGGCGCCCAGCCGGCCGTGTGCCGGGACGGGGTGCCGTCGCCGGCCGCGGCGTCGTAGATCTCGACCTTGCCGAGATCCTCCACCGGCCGGCTGCCGGCCCAGGCCACGACCTGGTCCCGGCTGGTCCGGCTCTCGGCGTAACTCACACCGAAGACACGGCCGGTGGAGTCGCGCAGCTCGACCGGCGCGAGGATCTCGCCCGACGAGGCCGGCGAAGCTTCTGGTGAGGCCTGCGAGGCCGCGGAGGACGGCGCGGGGACCGGGCCCGGCGGAGTGACCGGTGGAGTGACGGGCCGGGGTGGCGTGGGAACGGCCGTGCTGCCGTCGACCGGGACCGGCGCCAGGCCGGGATCGTCGTCCAGGTGGCCGTTCTCTTTCCAGACGACCGGCCCGGGCAGGCCGAGGACCTGGTTCCGCGCCGGGTCCAGACCCAGTCCCCGGGTGAAGTCACGTCCCAGGCCGGGCTGCTCCGCGGCCGAGTCCGGGGAGGCGAGCAGAACACGCAGGCGGGGGTCGTCGGCGAGGGCGCGGCGCAGTGCCGGGTGCTGTGCCACGATCCGGCCGAGGGCCGAGCCGGTCATCTCCAGCTTGCGGTTGCCGAAGGTCATCGTCCAGACCCGGTTGCCGTCACCGTTGACCGCGATGGCGAAGGGCGCGTCACCGCGGCCGGTGCCGGAGACCATGGCCAGCGGGACGAGGTCACCAGCGTACCGGTGCAGTGGCATCGCGATGCCCCGGCCTCCGGGCAGCTGACGCATGTCCAGGTCGGGCAGCCGGGGCTCGGCCAGCAGGTCGAACCGGCCGCCGCTCAGGCTCAGGCCGGAGCCGTGATCCGAGGGCACCAGCAAGGTCTGCACCGCGTCGCCGATGGGCGCGTAGATCGGTCGGTAGCCCTCCTCGAGCTGGCCGTCGTTGATCTCGGCGGCCTCCCGGGCGGTGATCCCGGCCGGTGAGCCGAGCACGACCAGCACGATCGGGGACGCCCACTCCGCGCTGTCGATCGCCCGGAGCCCGGTGTCCCGGTACAGGCTCGGCATCAGGCCGGCCGGCCGGACCTGCCGCGGAACCCCATCCGCCCCGGGGACCAGGAAGTCCTTGCCGTTCGCCGCGCGTTCCACGAAGACGGTGAGCGGCCTGCCGCCCGGGCGGTCCGAGTCGGCCGCCCAGGGCGCGACGGCGAGCCGGTGGTCCGGGCTGCCGTCGACGGCCTCGGTGAGCAGGAAGGTGTTCATCCCCCGGGCCCGCAGATCGGCGGCGAAGGCGGCGACCTCGAAGTGCCGTCCGGCGGTGACCGCCGAGTACCCGACGGTGGCGCCGTCCCGGTCGTTGAGCCGGCGGGACTCGAACGGGATGACGGCGGCTGCCGCACCGGTGGTGCTCGGCGGGGCCACCGGCGGCGGTGGTGCGGAGGAGGACGGCCGGGCGTCGAAGTCGGTCGTCACGCCGTTGTCGGTGAAGCGTCCACCGGCGATGCGGACCGGGCGTGCGTCGCCGGAGACGTCGAGACGCCCGCCGGCACGCCACCGGATGTCGCCGGGTACCGCCCAGACCGCGCGGATCTCCGGGTCGATCGGCAGAACGTCGGCCAGGTCCCGGCCGACGTTGCCGGGCAGGTCGGTACGGCCGGCGCGCGGGGAGAGGACGACGAAGCCGGTGTCCGGCTCGGTCGCCACGATCCGGTCGACCGTGGGGTGGGCGGCGAGCATCAGGCCGAGCTCGGTACCGGTCAACTCGACCGGGCGGCCCTGCGGCGGCTTGGCCCAAACCCGGGTGCCGTCGCCGTTCACCGCGATGCCGAAGTCCTTGCCGCCGCGCGGCCCGGTGTAGATCGTGGCGTCGGCGGTGACGTCGCCGGGCCGGCCGGTCGGCAGGACCAGACCACGGTTCCCGGGCATCTCCGCCACGTCGAAGTCGCGCAGCTGCGGCGGGCGGGCCAGGACGAAGGCGCCCTCGCTGAGGGTCAGGACGGTGCCGTGGGAGGGGCGTACGCCGACGCGGACCGTCACGTCGTTGCCGCGCGGGTAGAAGATCCGCCGGTAACCGCCGGTCTCGATCTGGCCCTCGAGGATCTGGCCGGCCTCGGCCTCGGTGAGCCCGCCGTTGGGGCCGAGCACCACCAGCACCAGTGGCCGGTTGAAGACGGAGGTGTCCAGGGACCGGAAGCCCGGGTCGCCGGAGAGGTGACGGGCCAGGTCGCGGGGCGCGATCGTCCGGGCCGTGCCGTCCGGCGAGCTGACCGAGAATCCGGTGCCGTCCGCCGACCGCTGCAGGAACACCGGGACCGGCCGGCCGGCCTCGCGCCGCGCGTCGGCGCCCCACGGCGAGCCGAGCATCTGCCGGTCGACCTGGCCGCCTCCCAGCGACGTCTCCAGGACGATGTGCCGCATGCCCGGGTCGCGGAGGTCACCGGCGAACGCGGTGACCTCCCGGGACAGATGCGGGTCGGTGACGGTGGAGAAGACGGCCGGGTTCCCGGCCGGGTCGTTGAGGTACCGCGACGGCGGTGTCGGTTCGACCCGGGTCTCCGGGAGGACGGTGTCGTCGCTCGCCGGGTCGGAGACCACGCTGGTCGCGGTCACGCTCTCGATCTCGATGTCGAACGCGGCCGGACGATAGCGCTGGAAGGAGCCGCCCTGCGGCAGCATCACAGCGGCGAAGGTGGCGAAGTCGGTCATCGCGTCCGGTGCGAACACCGGCGCCTCGTGGCCGGACTGCGCGTATGCGTACTGGGCGAAGTCGTTGGCGAGGCCGCCCTGGGAGCGGTCGAGGCCCTGGAGACCACCCCACAGCACGATCGCGGCGTCGGCGCCGTCCGGCCCGTCGAAGAGGCCCGCCTCGATCGACAGCCGGGCCAGGGCGGCCCCACTGACCTGCACCATCCGGCCACTCCGCAGCCGGATCACGGAGAAGCCGGAGCCGGAGCTGACCGCGTTCACGGTCCGGGGCGCCACGGTGAAGCCGGCCCATGGCGCCTGCACCCGGTCGAACGTGCCCGGATAGTACGGGTTCGGCACGTGGTAGATGCCGCTGTAGGTGTAGTCGGCGGCCCGGCGCATCAACCGGTCGGTCGGCACGTCGAGCGGGAAGAACACACCGACCGTGTCGCCGTAACGGTTACGCCGGGTATCGACGATGACGTCGTGGAACGACACGTTGTCGGCGATCGGCAGCCTCGGGTCGGGTGGGATCGACGGCCGGGCCCGATCGGTCCAGACGTCCTCGGCGGGGTCGATCGACCTGGCGGTCCGTGGTCCCTCGGCCGAGAATCCGACCCGTTTGCCGGGAGCGTCACCGAACCGGACGAAACGGCCCCCGTCGCCGACGGCGAGGTGCACCTGACCCTGCCCGACCGGGTTGGTGTAGGTCCGGGTGGTGGACGCGTACGTCTCGCCGCGATGGTTCTCCGCCAACCGGGACTGGAAGTCGAACGCGGCGCCGCCCTGCTCCTGAAGTGCGGCGACGTCGCAGGAGAGCAGGACGACCGGTGACCGGGCGCCGTTGCGGGCGTCCTGCAGTGCGGCGGTCTGCGCGGCGAGCCGGGCGAACTGGGTTCCGGTGAGGCTGACCTGGCTGCCGTCCTTGAGCCGGACCGCGAAGCCGTCCCGGTCGCCGTGCACGTCGAAATAGACCGGCCGGCCCGTCCACGGGGTCGGCTCGTCGGTGTGCTCCGAGCCGGGACCCTCCTCGAACCGGCGGTAGGTGCCCAGGTCGGTGTCGTCGACCGCGGCGGCGAACCGGGGCATGGCCGAGGTGTCGCCGTCGCGGCTGGGGAAACCGGTCCCGACCAGTTCACCCCGCGCGTTGACCAGCGGGATCGTCACCACGTCGTCGAGGTTCAGCTCGGCGGGCCGGGCCGGATCGTCCAGCCGGGCCACCTCGGCCTCGTGTGCCCGGTACGCCTCCCACCAGGCGTTCTCGGCGTCTTCGTAAGCCTGCTCGGCGGCGACCGGAGTGGCGGACGACGAGATGCCGTCCAGTGCCGCCGCCGCCGAGATCCAGTTCTTCTCCGCGCCGGCCACGGCGAGGGCGGAGGCGCGCTGGCCGGCGGGCACCTCCCGGCCGGTCCGGGCGGTGGCCGACGCGTCGTCCATCCGGATCACGTAGCCGCCCGGGACACGGATCTCGGTGCCGGACCGGTGCTTGCCGGCCTTGTCCTGCGACTGGGCGATGAACCGGAACTCGACGCCGTACTCCAGGGCGTGTGTCAGTTTGTTCTCGTCGTCGGTGCGCTCGGTGGACTTCAGGGTGGCCTTGGCCGCCTCGGTCTTACCCTCGTCCTTGACCACGTCGGCCGGGTCGGTGCGGTAGAGCTGCTGTTCCATGAAGGTGGTGCCGGAGACCGAGTTGAAGGTCTCCCGATCGCCGGCCTTGCTCGCGCCGCCGGGGTGGTTCGTTCCGGAGGTGACCATCGGGCCGTTCATCCGCAGGGTGAACGAGTGGCCGGCGGTCTGCTCGAATCCGGCGTTGCGGCTGCGCCCGGCCGAGCCGCCGATCGTCACGGTGGCGTCGGTGCGCAGAGTCTTCGGCTTGGCCACCAGCCGGGCGTCGAGGTAGAGGTCCCGGCCCAGTGCGGTCGGCATCGGCAGGTGCAGGGCGCCGCTCTGCATGGCCGGCAGCGCCTTGGCCTGGGTGACGGTCAGGGCGTTGCGGATGGCGGCACGGGTCTCCGCGTTGATCTCGGCGCCCGAGGCGGTCAGTGCCTGTGCGGCCGCCTCGTGCAGGTCGGGCAGCTTGACCAGGACGTCCTCGACCGCGAACCGTCCCGGCTCGGGCAGGCGGTCGAAGCCCTCGGCCTCGCGCCACACCCGCCGCGACGGGGCGGAAGTCTGCGCCACCGGGATCGTCGTGATCGGGTCGGACTCCGCGAGCGGCCGGCCCTCGGACGCCGACAGCGAGGTGATCTCGTGGATGTCCTGGACGGACACACCCTCGGGCGGCAGGCCCGGACCGGTGACGGTCAGGGTGAAACGAGTCTTGCCGCGGTACGTCGGCACCGGCCCGGAGACCGTCAGCGACTGTTCGAAGGTGCGTTCAGTGTCATCGGTCTGTTTGACGGTG
Organism: Actinoplanes derwentensis; assembly: GCF_900104725.1. Lineage (NCBI taxonomy): Bacteria > Bacillati > Actinomycetota > Actinomycetes > Micromonosporales > Micromonosporaceae > Actinoplanes > Actinoplanes derwentensis. The sequence goes on along the minus strand of NZ_LT629758.1, from coordinate 5,064,092 downwards.
CGCTCACCGAGGGCGGCGGTGCCGGTCAGACCGCCGCCGACGGTGGTGCTGATCGGTCCCTGACCGGTGGTTCTCGTGGCATCGCCGTCGGCTTTGCCGGCCTCGGTGCCCTGTCCCCGGACGCTGACGGTCACCGCACCCACGGTCCGGGAACGGGAGCTGGTGCCGGTGGTGCCGACGGTGCTGCGGTCGGTGACGGACAACTCGTCGACCAGGGTGATCCCCGCGAACCGGTGCTCCTGCATCGGCTCCGCGGTCAGCGTCACCTGGTAGGTGGAACCCCGGAACCGCCGTTCCATCCGGATCGTCTCGGTACGCCCACCGTTGAGCGCGCTGCCCAGGTGCAGGTTGGCGGCACCGATGAAGCTGCCGACGCTCAGACCCCGGACGTTGTCGTACGGGCTGTGGCCCAGTTCGACGGGGAGGATCGCGTGGGCCAGCTCTTCGTCCGACGCGTCGGCGAGCCGCCCGCGCAGACGCGGGATGCGACCGCTGAGGTCGACGTGGGTCGCGACGCCACCGATGCCGAGTGAGCGCTGTGGCCCCGGCCGGAACCGGGGCTGGGCCGCGTTCGCCGGAACGCCGGCCTCGGAAGCGTCCCGGTTCTGCTGTTCCTGCCGGTGCCGGACGAGGTCGCGTTCCTTCTGCTGGTGCTCGGTGAGGACGTCACGCTGCAGCCGCTGGACCTCGTGCAGACGGTGCGTGGTCTCCGTGTGCTCGGTGGCCAGCCGGTCGAGTTCGCGCTGGTGGCGGGTGGACTGCTCGGTGAACGCCCGGCCGACGAGATCGTCATCGATGTGTGCGGCGTACCCCTGAAGGTTGTTGGTCTCGGCCCGCTGACGCCGCAGCAGGGTGCCGGATTCCCGGGCCTGCGCCTCGGAGAGACGGGTGCGCTGCTCGTGGTGATCGGCACGCAGCGCCTCGGAACGCTCGGCGTGCTGCAGTTGCAGGCGCACGTCGGAGGTCTGGTGGTCACGGAGACGGTCGCGGTCCTGCAGTGCCTTCAACTCCGACGGGGTCATCCGCATGATGACCGCGCCGGGCAGGGTGAGACGCTGGCCGGCGCGTCTGGTCGGCGAGGCGGGCCAGAGCCGCAGCGGCATGTTGCTGTCGTGCCGGGCCTCGGCGACGATCTCGGCTTCCACGTCGACCTGCACCAGCAGCTCGCGTTCGGGGCGTCCGGTGATGCGCAGCTTCGAGACACCGGCGAGGCTCTGCTCCCGGACCTTGCCCCAGACACGGCGCCACGGCGTGACCGAGAGGGTGACGGCGACGCCGGGTGTGCCGGTGCTGGCGCCGTGATCGGCGCGGGGACCACGGGCGACGGCGGTGCCGGAGACCGAGGCGCTGAGTTCGATCGACCGGCCGTGTTTGGTCCGGCTCGACGAGCCGCTGGCGAAGGTCCGCTTGATCCGGGAGAACTCGGTCTCCTCCAGCACCGTCGGCCGGGTCGGTGTCAGGCGTACCCGGACGTCGGCGCTCGCGTCCTCGGCCCGGCGCCCGTGCCACAGGTTGCTGAGGGTAAGCGGCCGGCTGAAGATCTCGGCGTCGCCGGTGAGACGCTCGGGTGACAGTTCGTCGGCGACGACCGTGGAGATCCGGCCGTCCTCGAACGTGTAGATCGCGTCGTCGCCGGCCTCGTCGAGCGTCGCGATGACGGCGTCCTGCAACCGGTCGGCGCCGAGGAACGACTCCACCCGGCGGCCGTCCAGGTCGTGCGGGTAACCGCCGGTCATCATGGCGATCGGCAGCGGGTGCTCGATACGTTCGTGATCGCGTACCGCGGGACTGGGCCGCGGATCCGGACGGCGTACCGAGACCTTGTTCTCCGGGACCAGCATGCGGACGTCGAGCCGGCGGGTCCGCGGTGCCTGCCGCATCCCGCCGATGACGGCCGGCGTGCCCCGGCCGTACGAGCCGACCGAGAGCGAACGTCCGGTCTGGTTGGCCCGGACGTACGTCTGAGTGCTGACGGCGATGTCGAGGCGGCCGGCGAACTCACGGAGCGGCACCCCGGTGGGCTTGCCCTTCTCGTCGAGCGCCGGTCCGTGACTGCTCTCCGCGGACTGCCCGCCGGTGAGCCCGTTCTCGTCGGTGGCGCCCCAGGAGACGCCGGCCCGGGGACCGCCGAGCAGGGTGGAGGCGGCCCGGCCGATCGGACCGAGGACGCGGGCCTCCAGACTCAGCTCCACCGACCTGGTGGTGTCCGTGACGCCGGTGACGGTGGACTTGCTGCGCTTCTTGTCGGCCGTCTCGCTGGTACCCCGATCGATCACGTCACCGTCGGACAGGCCGTTCAGTGAGCCCTGGATCGTGACGACGGTGGTGTAGTCGAGGAACGTGCCCTTGCGGATGAGCGGGATCTTCAGGCCGGGGCCGACGATCCGGTTCGCCAGATGGCTCAGTTGATCGGGGGAGAGCTGGGTCCGCGTCTCCGTGTCCCGGGCCAGTGCCGCCTGCACCTCGGGGCTGAGCCCGCCGGCGAAGTCCGGATCGTCGAAGTGCCGCAGCAACTCGTCCGGGCTCGGCAGGCGGAAGCCGCTGGTACCGGGGGTGGAACGAACCGCGTCGGCGACGACGTCGTAGAGGCCGTCGTCGCCGAGCCGGGTGAGGTGGGCACCGTTGAACGAGTCGCCCCGTTCGATGCGAGACGGCGCGAAGTGGGTGCGGTCGCGGCCGGTGCGGCCGTGCCACCGTCCGGCGCGCTCCCGGGCCCGCGGGTCGAGGGCGGTGTCACGCACCCGGTCCCGGGTCGTCCACTGGAACGTCTCGACCAGGCCGGACAGCATGGCCGGCCGACGGCCCAGGACACGGACCTGTACGCCGTACTCACCCAGGTAGCGGACAGCCGGAGCGGTGGCCTTCACGGTCTGTTTGTCGCCGGTCTGCTCGACGATCGACTGCGTGAAGCCGCGCTCGCTGCTGCCGGACACCCGCGGGGCGATGACCAGGCTGAGCGGGGCGAGGTCGAGGCCACCGCCGACCATTCCCCAGACGTTCCAGAGACGCTTGGCGCCGTGAGTGCCGGTGCTCTCCCCGGACCGTGCTGAGGTGTCGACGTGCGAGGCTTCGTCGACACTCTCCACCTCGTCGAGGCGCCGGGCGACGAGGCGGACCTCGATCTGCTGGCTGCGTCCCGGGAAGTAGCGCCGCCAGCCCTTCTCGGCGGCTCGCGGCAGTGAACCCGAGCGGACCCAGCCGTCGTGCTGGTTGTCCGGATCGGTCACCACCATCTTCGTCAGGTTGCCGGAGAAGTTGGCCTCGCTGAACAACTGCTGGATCGCCCCGCGGCCGGGCGCGCCGACCCGGACCAGATCGCCCATGCCGTCCGCGATGAGCATCGCCTCGACCTGGTCGAAGAACGTCTCGTCCGTCGTGCCGGGGCGGCTACGGACACTCTCCACACCGAACTGTGCCGGGACCGGTGCGTGCAGCACCGTCCCGGCGCCGGCCGGGTCGGTCGCCGCGGGCTTCTTCAGCGCAGACGGTACGCCCAGCGAAACGGTTCCGATGGCTTCGACCGGACCGGACACCGGCTGCCCGGCCACCGTCAGTTCGGCCACGAACCGGATCGGCGCCTCGACCTCGGCCAGGTCGGCGACCTTGACCGTGGTGGTGGACGTGTACCTGCTCTTGTGCGCGATGGAATGGTCGACGCTGGGTGAGATCGGTATCGAACCGCCCAGCCCGACCATGAGACCAGGCGCGGCACTGACCGTCGCCTTCGGATCGAGTCGCCGGTCGCGGTTGTGCTTGAGCGAGTGGGCGACGGTCTCCTGGGTCTTGGAGCCGGCCTTGCCCGGGGTGTCGCGGAGCCGGTCGACGGTCATCGCGTCCCAGTTGATGGCGGCCTTCACCCGCATCTCGCCCGGCTGCCCGTCGACGACGACCGGGTAGGGGCGCCCGGCGCCGAGGAACTGGTCCACGTCGTCGACGGCGTCGTTCTGCGCCGTGCGGATGAGGTCGTCGGGTAGCCGGATGCTGAACGTCCGCAGCGCGGAATCCAGGGCGAGGTTCTTCGTGGCGAGCAGTTGCTCGGCGATACCGAGGGTGTGGCTGTCCCGGAGGTACGGCGGGAAGACCTCGAGGAGCGCGGTTGGCGAGGGCAGTGCCGCGTCGTCCCGCGTGGTGATCGCGACGCCGATCTCCTCCGCCGGGATCTCCACCGGCGGTGCGGGCTCCGGCTCCGGTTCCGCGGCGATCTCGGCCGGCCGGTGGCGATCGGTCAGCCGGTCGTTCGCGTCCTCGATGCGCCCGGCGGCCCGTTCATGAGCCCGGGCGGCCTCGGCCTCCTGATCCACGGCGTTCTCGACCGCGGAACGCGTGTCGCCGAGGCGGGCGGCCAGGGTCTCCGGTGTGCCGGCCAGTGGCCCGTTCCGGAACTCTCCGGCGAGTTCCGACGCCCGGTTGCGGGCCGCACGGGCGGCGGCCGCGGCGAAGTTGGACCGGGCGAACGCCTCGACCATGGTCCGGTGCAGCAGGGCGTGCTGTCCGGGCTGATCATCCGGGGTGGTGGTCAGATCCCGGTGGGCCTGCTGCGCGGTCCGGGCGGCCGCGGCGGCCTGGGCGGCGAAGCGGCGCCCGTCGGTCAGTACCCGGTCGAAGCTCTGCCGAGCCTCGGCGAGGGAGTCGAGGAGCACGGTGGTCCGCGCGGCCAGGTTCTGGGCCTGGACGGCGCTGTCCCGGAAGCCGTCGATCGTGCCGCGTTCGGCGCGCGCCTCGGCGAGCAGCCGGGTGACCGTCCGATCCGTGCGCGCCCGTGGATCGCCACCGGTCTCGGTGATGCCGGTTTGCACGTCCGCGCGCATCTCCGCGGCCGTCGTGACGAGATCGTCCGCGGTCTCCTGCCACTGCTGGGCGTTCTCGGCCAACGGGAGCACCCGGTCGAGGCTGTCGACGATCCGCCGCGCGTCCGGGGAGAACTCGTTCAGGTCGGCGACGGTCATGGCGGCGTGCTCGTCGATCACGCGGGCGAGGCCGTCCGGGTCCGGGGCGCCGAGCGGGGTGGCCGGGCTCAGCACCTGGCCGAGTTCGGTGACCGTCACCCCGGTGTCCGGACCGGCGACCATCGACAGCCACCGGGTGTCCCGGGAGACCGCGCCGACCACCGGCAGACCGGACTCGTCGTAGGTGTCCGGCTGCGAGACGACCACGTGGCCACTGGCACCGGCGAAGGCGGTGCCCCGCGGCGCGACGATCCGGGTGCCGGGCAGTTCCCTCGCCAGCCGGGCCGCGAAGCCGTCCCGGCTGTCCAGGGCGGTGTCAGAGGCGATCAGGACGATCGGCTGGCCGTGCCAGTCCGGGTTCGCCCGGATCATCCGGGCCAGTTGCTCCGGCCCGACCCGGTCGGCGCCGACGTGCAGGCTGGTGCTGTCGGCATGCGCGAAGACGTGGAACCGGTCCGGGTCGGCCGGGAACTTCGCGGCGATCCGTGCGGTGCCGGTGTCCTCCGGCCCGGCCAGCAGGATGCCGGCGCCGACCCGCACCGGCTGCGGCGCCGGCGCGTCGAGGCGCTGGCTGGCCTCACGCGCGGCCCGGGACGGCACCTGCACCGGGCGGCCCTGAGCGTCGAGCACCGAGGCGTCCACCGGACCCGGTGCGGGTGCAGCCTGCGGGATCGGTCCGGCGGTGTCCGATACGTCCTGGATGAGTTGCAGGTCGTGGTCGTTCAGGTACGGCGTGGTGCCGGTGGAAGGCAGGTGATGGGCGTCGTGGCCCATGACGCCGGGGCGGTTCTGGGTGTTGAAGAGGTGGTGGTCGGCGTGGTAGCCCTCTTTGGCGCCGAGGTAGTGCATGACTTCGTGGACGAGGACGGCGGGGTTGTCGTCGGGGTTCCAGCGGTGTTGGTGGGTGGTGTCGTCGGTGGTGATCTCGACCGGCGGTCGGCTGCCTGGTTTGTCCTGCCAGGTGGTCATGAGGTCGTCGGACCACGGGGTGGTCTGTACTGACAGTTGGATGTGGAGTTGTCGGCCGCCGGGCAGGGTGTGTTTGCCGTTGATCGCTTGGTCGAGGGTGTTCTGGACTGTCTCGGCGACCTGCTGGAGCTGTTCCGGGGTCAGTTGGTTGTCGCGTGAGGTGAGGTCGAGGGCGACGTCGAAGGAGCGGTGGTTCTTGCCGTCGGCGGTGAAGTCGCGGGTGGTGAAGTCGATGGTGGTGATTTCGCCGCGGAGTAGGTGGGTGCCGTCGACGATGGTGTCCTTGGACGGGTTGAACCGCTCGGTCCGCAACCGCTTCGGCTCGGCTGCCGCGAACGCCGCCTCGAACTCGGCACTGCGCCGCGGGCCCACGGCGGACGCCGGGCCCTCGACATCTCTGGTGACACCGGTGACCGGCGGCGCCGAGGAGGGGAGCCGCGGATTGTCGGTGAGCGCGGTGTTGGTGGCCCGGGCCAGGTCGTAGAGGGTCGCCGAACCCAGTTCCTTGTCGGCGGCGAGATCCTTGAGGATGAGCTTCTGGCTCTTCGGGCTGACCGGCTCGACACTCTTGAACGCCAGCCGGGTCAGGCCGTCGGCCTGGTTCGCGTCGATACCGGGATAGAACGTCTGGATGTAGTTCTGGACCTGCTTCTTCCAGGTCTCGGCGTCGGCGTGGCTCTGCGGAACGGCATCGGGACGGGTCGCGGTGTAGTTCTGCAGGAGCCGGTCGGCGCGGGTCTCCAGCGACACACTCGGGTCGAAGGCGCCGAACGCGACCGGGTCCATGCCCTGGAACAGGCGCTGCTGGGCGGCGGACTGGGCCAGCCCGCGGCCCTCCTTCGAGGTGTACTTCAGCTCGCCCTGCGGGTTGTCCTTCACTCCGAAGGTGATGTCGTTCTCCAGGCGGGCCCGTTCGACCCGGAGGAAGGTGTTGGGTTCGGGCATGTACACCGAACGCGGGTCGACGCCGGCCATCGCCTCACGAACGGCGCGGTCGCGCTGGTTGGCGCGGTCGGCGGCGGGCGGGGCCACGTCGAGGGTGTAGCCGCCGCTGATGATCTGGACGTTGTCGCGGCCGGTGATGGCGGTGTCGGCGTTGTTGAACAGCCCTGTCATCGAGGCGACGTCGGAGTCGCCGGTGTGCAGGAAGGTCGGCTGCCCGTCGGTGGCCAGGTCCTGCAGCATGCGCTCGGTCTGCGGGTGCCGGACCAGGGTCTCCCGGATCGCCGCGTACGGGATGGTGTCCTGGCCAGGTGAGTCGTTCGGCCCGATCCGGGAGTTGTTCCAGGAAAAGCCGATCACGGTCACCGGGAACGGTGGATTGAGCCCACGGACCTGGTTCACCGCGTTCTGGATGGCCGTGTCGGAGAAGCTCCGGCCGAAGCCGTTGACTCCGATGACCAGGCCGAATCGGCCGTCGGAAGTGCCAGGACGGAAGCCTTGGCCGTACGTGGTGATCAGGGCTCTGAGGTCGTCGTCCGGAGTCACCGGCACCGTGGCCAGGTAGGCCGGTTTGTCGGCGGTCGCCTCGTTGCGCGGGCCGAGCTGCCCGACGGTGACCGGGGTGCCGACCTGTTGCAGAGAATATGTACGGACAGCGTTCTGGAACGGACGACCGCCCCGGTTGCCCAGCATGTCACGCATCGACTGCGCCGAGGGCGCCTGCGACGGCGTGTGCGGACTCGCTTCCGGCGGCGTGAGCGACTTGTAGGTGACCCGTCCGTGCGAGTCGATCGTCCGTTCGACAGCCAGCCGGCCCAGCGGCTTGGCGCCCCGCACCGGGTACTGCTTCGGCGGGTCGTCGCTGCCGTCGTGGACGGTTAGTTCGATCTTGGTGCCGGTGGCGGCGGCCAGTTCCACCACGTCGTGCGCGGCGGCGATCCGGGCGATCTCGGCGGCGTCGAGCGGGCCGGTTCGCTGTTGACCCGCCGGGACCATCGGCGCGAGGACTGCCTTGACGAAGTGCCCGTTTTCGTACGGATTATCCTGCCGCATCTCGACCGCGGTCTCGAGCTGGATCTTGTCACGGCCGGCGGTGATCGTGTCGGCACGATGCATCGCCGGGTCGGTACCCGGCCGGAACGCGGCGATGGCCTGGTACAGCGAGTTCTGCTGCAGACCGAGGTTGCCGCGCCGGTCCATCACCGCCGCCGCCTCGAACTCCTGCTGGATGGTGCCGGAGTCGTTGGAGGTGGCGACCAGGTGCGCGGCGACCAGGCGCTGGCTGTCCGGGACCCCGACCGTTCGCGAAGGCTTCGCCGGATCCAGGTTCGGATCGACGGAGAAACCCTTCTTCCGCGGACCGCTGTCGCCGGGGTCGGTCACGGGCAGCGAGATGGTCCGGAGCAGCTGGTTGTGCGGCTGCGCGCCGAGCTGCTTGAGCTGCCGTTCCGAGAGCGACTGCTGCCACGCCCGGGAGTCGCTTGCGGGCGTGGTGAACGGTGCGGCGGGCGCCTTCTTCGGGTTCCGGAGTTCGGCTTTGTACTCCTTGAATCCGGTGCCTTCGGTGTTGAACAGTTGGCGGTTGACGGTGGTCGGGACGGCGTGGGATTGGGGTAGGAAGTTGCTGGCGGCGAAGTCGGCGGCGAGGCGGGACAGGTCGGTGGGGGTGGCGGCGCCGATGAAGTCGGTGAGGAAGGCCTGGTCCCGGTCCGGGTGCCGGTTGTTCTGCGAGTCGATCTGAACGTCGGTGGTGAGCACGTCGTCGTCCAGATCGGCAAGCGTCGGAACGCCGTGGGCGGCCGCCAGTTCCTGGCCGTACGTCTGGTGCAGGGTTTCGCTGAGCAGCAGGAATTCGGCGCCGGCGTCGCCGAAGCGGATGTTCGGTCGGCCGAGGGTGAGTAGGCCGTCGATGAAGAGGTTGGGTTCGGGTGAGTAGGGCAGCATGGGGTGGGTGGTGGCTTGCCGGTCGCGGGAGCGCATGTCTTCGTTGACGGCGGTGGTGAAGTCCTGGACGAACTGGTCTCGGCCTGCCGGGGTGGACAGTTTGTCGAGGCCTTTTTCGATCGCGCGGAGTTTCTGCTGATCGAGGTCGGGTTCGGTGGCCTTTTTCTCCAGTCGTTCCCGGGTGCGTTCGATCAGGTCGTCGGGGTCGCCGACGCGGTAGCCGCCGGAGATCATCATCGGGCGGGCGGGGGAATCAGCATCCCCACGGGTCTTTGTTTCCAGGTGGTCGAAGACGTGGGTGCCGTTTTCCAGTGTCCGGGCGCCTTTGTCGAAGTCCTGGATGGAGATGTAGGGGTAGGTGCCGTTGGCGGCGAGGCCTTGGATGACGGCGGTGGTGTCGGGGTCGTGCATGACCTGGTTGCGCGTACGGCCGTAGGGGAATTTGCCGTTTTTGGTGCTGACGGCGTATCCGTTGACCGCGACGGGGACGTCGAGGTTGTGGATGAGCTGGTTGGCTTCGGCGATCTTCTGCTGGAAGTCGGGGCTGGGGGTGTCGTCGGTGGTGTTGACGCCGAAGACGAAGGCGGCTGTGGTGTTCTTGTCCAGGCCGTCGGTGATCGACTTGATGACGGCCGGGATCTGGTCGATGTCGCTGGCGGGCATCATCGAGTTCACGACGAAACTCAGGGGAACGCCGTCGTTCTTGAGGTCGAGTGTCGTCTGCCGGTAGTTGTCCGGGGTGACGTCGCGGGAGTTTTGGGTCAGTGCGTCGAACGCGGCGTTACGGCCACCCTCGACCCGGACCGGCTGGAAGGTCGCCCACTTGTGCGCGAAGTGCAGGTCCGGCGTCAGTGACCGGCCGGCGTCCGCGCCCGACAGGTAGGGGCCGCTCTGCTTCCCGCCGATCCCGGTCTGCGCCGGTGACCGGTAGGTGCGCCAGGTTCCGGTCGGCGGGAGCTGCGGTGGCCTCGGCCGGCCGTCCGGTCCGTAGACGGACACCGCGGTGACGAAGGCCTCGCCGCCCCGGGTCGTCCAGACCGGCCCGTCCGGCGCGTGGATGTCGGTGCCCGGCATCAGGTCGGCGAGCTGCTGGGCGAGACCGCCCGGGACCCCGGAGTCGCAGATGATCAGGGTGATCGGCTGACCGGTGTACTGCGGATCGTTGCGGATCTGGTCGGCCAGCCGCTGTGCGGTGATCGGCTGCCCGTCGTCCAGCGTGTCGTGCGAGACGACCGCGAAATGGCCGGTCGGCGCGGTCACGGTGGTCGCGGCGGCCGCGCTCTCCGACGACGGGGAGACGAGGGTACGGACCACCGTCTGTTCAGCGGGTGCGGGCGTGGGCGGCGCCGGATCGGGGGAGTCGGGACGGTCGTCGGCCGGCACACCGAGTCCAGCCCGGCGAACCTCGTCGTACAACTGGTCGGCCGACCTGATGTCGGCCGCCGGAGTGGCGGTGAGCTGGACCCCGGCGATCTCGGCGCCCCGCAGCACCTCGTAGAGCGAATGGTTGTCGGCGGCCAGCATCCAGGCGCTGGCGGCGGCGAGGAATTCCCGATCGGTGACCCCGGGAACGCCCAGCATCCGGAACACGGTGAGCAGGCGCGCGGCGGTCAGCGAGGTTCCCGAGGTCACCGGGATCTCCCGCTGCTGATTGATCTCCTGGAACCATGCGCTGTCCGGGTCGAGACGATAGAACGAGCGGCCGCTCACCCACGGCAGCGGCAGCTCGGGACCCTGCTCGTCCGCGCCGAGCCAGGACGTCCACGGCTCCGGGTGTTTCGTGGTGCCGAAGATCTCCCGGGTCACCCTGCTCACGGTCGGCTTCCCGTCGACCTCGGGCCCGAACTCGACGGTCACCGACGCGGTGTTCTTGGTGCTCAGCACCGAACTCAGATCCGGTTTGCCGTCCGGGCCGTACTCGACCCGGTCGAGCGGCACGTCCTCGGTGCTCGTCGTGTCGACGGTGAACGGGCCCGCGGCTTTGCTCCGCAGGAAGGCGGCCTCGAACGCACCCAGGTCGGTGCCGGCCAGGCGGAGCTGCCGGGGTGTGACGGCGTACGGGCCTCGGACCTGGTCGCGGGAACCGCGCGCGGACCGTCCGCTCTCGTTCTGTTCACGCACCCCCAGATCGGCCTTCTGCCGGTCCCCGGTCCGGGCGATGAGGTTGAACGCCCGGAACGGGTCGTCGTCGCCGTCGAACTCCCGCTCCGCGGGCAGCTCCTGCTTGACGGCCAGACGCAGCGGGTTGTCCAGGAACTCCGAGTACGCCTTCAGCTCGGCGGTGTTCAGACCGAGCCGATCCGACCGGGCCCAGTCCTTGTTCCGGATGATGTCCAGTGCCAGAAGCTTGAACGTCGTCTCGCCCGCTCCCGGCTTCTTGTTGTAGTAGGCGGCGTTGTAGATCGCCGTCATGACCTCGCGCAGGTTGCCGTCCCGCAGCAGCGCCGCGATCTCGGGGTCCTTCAAGCCGGTGCCGGCCTGGCCCGCGCTGTCGGCCTTGCGCTGGAGGAACGCCTTGCCGGGAGTTCCGTCGCGTGACGGTTTCGCCTTCGCGCTGTTCAGCACCTCGTTCAGCCGGGCGGCGACCTTGACCGCGGTGTCCCGGACCTGCGGCGACTGGGACAGGTGGGCGCCGAGACGCCGTTCGAACTGCTCGTTCGCCTCCTGCGGGTCCTTCGGCCGCAGCGGGGCGGGCGGAGTCGGCGCGGTCTCCGCCGGCATGCCGAACGAGACCAGCCGGCCCCGGCCGCCGGTCTCCACGAGCAGATCGGCCGGCGAGCCCTGATCCGAATCGGAGTCGGAGTCGTCGAGTGTCGTCTCGGCGAGCAGGTCGGCCGGCGGATCCAGGTCGGAGCCGGACTCGCGGCCCGGCAACGGCTCCGGCGACACGCCCAGCTCATCGGCCAGGTCGTAGACGTCGGCGAGCCGGATCTCCGACGCGGTCAGCGACCGGTGAGCGGTGTCCAGATGGGCGACGGCGGCGTCGTACGCGTCGTGTGCCTCGGGCTGCCGGAACGTCAGGTCGTCGACCTGGTCACTCGCGTCCCGGGCATCGGCACGGATGTCCCGTACCGCGCTCGGCAGATCGAGGCCGAGCAGATCCAGGTCGGCGAGAAGTTCGCGGGACTCGGCGAGCTGCTGCGCAGTGCTGTTCTCCGCCGGGTAAGCCCGCAGCAGCGTGTCGGCCAGCGCCAGGTTCCGTTGCGGGCCGGGCGGCAGTCCGAGCGCGGCGTCGGCGTCGGCGGCCGCCTGGACGGCCAGGTCCGCCTGCCGACGGCTCCGGGAGTTCAGTTCGGTGAGCTGGTCATGAGCTGATCGCAGGTAGCCGAGGTCGTCGGCGGCCCGGGTCGCTGCGGTGCCGGTCCGGGTGGCGTCGGCCCGGAAGGCGTGCACCCGTGCCGCTTCCGCCGCCGCGTCGGAGAGTGACTGGTGCACCCGGCTCTGTTGGTCGCGTACCTGGTCCTGGGCCTGTGCGGCGAGGTCGCGTAGCTGCTGCGCATCCGGGGTGGGCCCGGCGCGGCCCGCTGCGTCGACCGCGGCCCGGGCCAGCTTCGGCGCGTCGCCGGCCCGTTGGCCGAGTTCCCGGCGGTCGCCGGTGAGCTGAGTGTGCCGGGTGTCCGCGTCCTGACGGATGTCGTCCGCGGACTGGCGAGTGGCCTCGGCGCCGGCGATGTCAGCCAGAGCCGGGGCGATCGTGTCGATGGCGGTCCGGGTGTCCGCCGCGATCCGGTCGGCGTCCGACTGGGCCCAGTTCGCGATCTGGTTGATCGCCCTGGCCATCTGGTCGGCGTCGACCTCGCCGAGGAGCGCGTTCGAATCCAGGACGTGCGGGAGATCGGTGACCGTGACCTGGGACGGGTCGGCCGTCGACGCCTCGAACTGGACGAAGTGGTGATCCTGGTCCGCGCTGGTGAGTGGTTGCCCGTCCGGTTCTCGCAGGTCGGACGAGGTGACTACCGCGTGGCCGGTCGGACCGGACCAGACGACGCCGTTCGGCGCGATGATCTTGATGCCGGGCAGTTCCCGTGCCAACTGGGCGGCGAAACCGTCCTGCTGGTCGATGCCGGTGTCGCAGACGATCAGGACGATCGGCCGGTTGTCCCACCGCGGGCGGTCGGCCCGGATCTGTGCGGCCAGTTCGGCCGGTGTGACCCGGGTGTCGCCCACCCGCAGCGACTGCTGATCCCCGTGGGCGAACACGTGGTAGCGGTCCGAACGGTCCGGGTAGGAGTCGGCGATCGACCGGGTCGCGGTGTCGCCGGGCGCGGCGATGACCAGGCCGGCGCCGACCTTTTCCGGGGCCGGCGCCGGGTGCCCGCCGGTGCCGGTGTCCGCCGTCGGTGCGAACGACCCGAACATGCCGAAGCCGAGGCCGTCATCCTCGGAGTCGCTGTCGCTGTCCGTCGCCGGCGCGACCGGTGGGGTGTACGGCGCGTAGGTGACCCGGCCCTGGGAGTCGATCGTGCGCTGCAGCTCCAGCCGGCCCAGGGGGCGCGCGCCCTGCACCGGATACGTCTTCGGCGGGTTCCCGCTGCCGTCGTGCACGGTCAGCGCGACCTTGGTGCCGGTGGCCGCCGCCAGCTCGATGACGTCGTGCGCGGCCGCGATCCGGGCGATCTCGGTACCGTCCACCGGGTCGGTGCGCCGCTGGTTCGGCGGGACGTCCGGGGTGAGCGCCGCCTTGACCAGGTGCCCGTTGTCGTACGGGCTGGTGCGCCGCATCTCGGTCGCGGTGTCGAGGTTGACCCGGTCCCGGCCCGCCGTGAGGGTGTCCGTGCGGTGGCCCGCCGGGCTGGTGCCGGGCAGCGCCGACGCGATGGCGTGGTAGAGCGAATCCGGCTGCACACCGAGTCCGCCGCGGCCGGCCATCATGGTGGCGACGGCGAACTCCTGCTGGATGGTGCCGGAGTCGTTGGAGGTGGCGACCAGGTGCGCGGCGACCAGGCGCTGGCTGTCCGGGACCCCGATGGTCCGGGCCTGCGCGGCCGAGTCCACCCGCGGGTCGACCCCGGTGAAGACCTCCTTGTCCGCGGGCGGCTGCGGCACCGGGCCGGCGTCCGGCGCGGGCAGCGAGATCGCCGTGACGAGCTGGTTGTGCGGCTGCGCACCGAGCTGTTTGAGCTGCCGTTCGGAGAGCGACTGCTGCCAGGTCCCGGTGTCCCCGCCGGGAGTTCGGTCGACCGGTGCGGCGAAGGGCTTGCCGTCGGCCAGGTCCGGGTTCCGGAGTTCGGCTTTGTACTCCTTGAATCCGGTGCCTTCGGTGTTGAACAGTTGGCGGTTGACGGTGGTCGGGACGGCGTGGGATTGGGGTAGGAAGTTGCTGGCGGCGAAGTCGGCGGCGAGGCGGGACAGGTCGGTGGGGGTGGCGGCGCCGACGAAGTCGGTGAGGAAGGCCTGGTCCCGGTCCGGGTGCCGGTTGTTCTGCGAGTCGATCTGGATCGCGGCCGGTGTTTCGGTGCCATGGACGGTCAACAGCTCTTGGCCGTACGTCTGGTGCAGGGTTTCGCTGAGCAGCAGGAATTCGGCGCCGGCGTCGCCGAAGCGGATGTTCGGTCGGCCGAGGGTGAGTAGGCCGTCGATGAAGAGGTTGGGTTCGGGCGAGTAGGGCAGCATGGGGTGGGTGGTGGCTTGCCGGTCGCGGGAGCGCATGTCTTCGTTGACGGCGGTGGTGAAGTCCTGGACGAACTGGTCTCGGCCGGCCGGGGTGGACAGTTTGTCGAGGCCTTTTTCGATCGCGCGGAGTTTCTGCTGATCGAGGTCGGGTTCGGTGGCCTTTTTCTCCAGTCGTTCCCGGGTGCGTTCGATCAGGTCGTCGGGGTCGCCGACGCGGTAGCCGCCGGAGATCATCATCGGGCGGGCGGGGGAGTCGGAGTCTCCGCGGGTCTTCGTTTCCAGGTGGTCGAAGACGTGGGTGCCGTTCTCCAGTGTCCGGGCGCCTTTGTCGAAGTCCTGGATGGAGATGTAGGGGTAGGTGCCGTTGGCGGCGAGGCCTTGGATGACGGCGGTGGTGTCGGGGTCGTGCATGACCTGGTTGCGCGTACGGCCGTAGGGGAATTTGCCGTTTTTGGTGCTGACGGCGTATCCGTTGACCGCGACGGGGACGTCGAGGTTGTGGATGAGCTGGTTGGCTTCGGCGATCTTCTGCTGGAAGTCGGGGCTGGGGGTGTCGTCGGTGGTGTTGACGCCGAAGACGAAGGCGGCTGTGGTGTTCTTGTCCAGGCCGTCGGTGATCGACTTGATGACGGCCGGGATCTGGTCGATGTCGCTGGCGGGCATCATCGAGTTCACGACGAAACTCAGGGGAACGCCGTCGTTCTTGAGGTCGAGTGTCGTCTGCCGGTAGTTGTCCGGGGTGACGTCGCGGGAGTTTTGGGTCAGTGCGTCGAACGCGGCGTTACGGCCACCCTCGACCCGGACCGGTGCGAACGAGGTGACGGTGTCCGCCGCCGGGCTGTCCACGGTGGTGACCGGGGCGGTCGGCGCCTGCGACGGGGTGTGCGGGTTGGCGGCCAGGGCGCGGTGCGTCACACCGGCCACCTTGATCAGGGTCTTGGTGCCGGAACCCTGATTGCTCGTCAGCTCGTCGAGGATGCGTTTCTGCGTGGTCGGGCTGACCGGCTCGACACTCTTGAACGCCAGCCGGGTCAGGCCGTCGACCTGATTCGCGTCCATGTCCGGGTAGAACGTCTGGATGTAGTTCTGGACCTGCTTCTTCCAGGTCTCGGCGTCGGCGTGGCTCTGCGGAACGCTGTCCGGGTGGGTCGCCGAGTAGTTCTGCAACAGCCGGTCAGCCCGGGTCTCCAGCGACACACTCGGGTCGAAGGCCCCGAACGCCACCGGATCCATGCCCAGGAACAGCCGCTGCTGGGCGACCGACTGGGCCAGCCCGCGGCCCTCCTTCGAGGTGTACTTCAGCTCGCCCCGCGGGTCGTTCCGCACCCCGAAGGTGACGTCCTTCTCCAGGCTGGGGTTGTCCACCCGGACGAACGTGTTGGGTTCGGGCATGTACACCGAACGCGGGTCGACGCCGGCCATCGCCTCGCGGACGGCGCGGTCGCGCTGGTTGGCGCGGTCGGCGGCCGGCGGGGCGTTGTCCAGGGTGTAGCCGCCGCTGATGATCTGGACCTCATCGCGGCTGGTGATGGCGGTGTCGGCGTTGTTGAACAGATCGGTCATCGAGGCGACGTCGGAGTCACCGGTATGCAGGAACGTCGGGTTGCCGTCGGCCTGACTCTGCAGATCTTGCAGCATCTGCTCGGTCTGTGGGTGCCGGACCAGGGTCTCGCGGATCGCCGCGTACGGGATGGTGTCCTGGCCCGGGGAGTCGTTCGGGCCGATCCGGGAGTTGTTCCAGGAGAAGCCGAAAACGGTCACCGGGAACGGCGGGTTGGCGTTGCGGACCTGGTTCACCGCGTTCTGGATGGCGGCGTCGGAGAAGCTCCGGCCGAAGCCGTTGACTCCGATGACCAGGCCGAATCGGCCGTCGGAAGTGCCAGGACGGAAGCCTTGGCCGTACGTGGTGATCAGGGCTCTGAGGTCGTCGTCCGGAGTCACCGGCACCGTGGCCAGGTAGGCCGGTTTGTCGGCGGTCGCCTCGTTGCGCGGGCCGAGCCGCCCGACGGTCACCGGAGAGCCGACCTCGGTGAACTGGAACGTCGTCTGCGCGTTCTGGAACGCGCGGCTGCCCTGACCGCCCAGCATCGGTGCCCTCTGCTTGGGCGCCTGCGAATCAGTGTGCACGTCGTTGCGGCTGCCCGGTTCCGGGGCCGGTGCGGGTGCCACCTGCGGGATCGGTCCGGCGGTGTCCGACACGTCCTGGATGAGTTGCAGGTCGTGGTCGTTGAGGTAGGGCGTGGTTCCGTCGGAGGTCAGGGTGTGGGCGTCGTGGCCCATGACGCCGGGGCGGTTCTGGGTGTTGAAGAGGTGGTGGTCGGCGTGGTAGCCCTCTTTGGCGCCGAGGTAGTGCATGACTTCGTGGACGAGGACGGCGGGGTTGTCGTCGGGGTTCCAGCGGTGTTGGTGGGTGGTGTCGTCGGTGGTGATCTCGACCGGCGGTCGGCTGCCTGGTTTGTCCTGCCAGGTGGTCATGAGGTCGTCGGACCACGGGGTGCTCTGCACCGACAGTTGCATGTGGAGTTGTCGGCCGCCGGGCAGGGTGTGTTTGCCGTTGATCGCTTGGTCGATGGTGTTCTGGACGTTGTCGGCGACCTGCTGGAGCTGTTCCGGGGTCAGTTGGTTGTCGCGTGAGGTGAGGTCGAGGGCGACGTCGAAGGAGCGGTGGTTCTTGCCGTCGGCGGTGAAGTCGCGGGTGGTGAAGTCGATGGTGGTGATTTCGCCGCGGAGTAGGTGGGTGCCGTCGACGATGGTGTCCTTGGACGGGTTGAACCGCTCGGTCCGCAACCGCTTCGGCTCCGCGCCGTCGTAGGCCGCCTGCCACTCGGGACTCTTCGGCCCCGGCTTCCCGGTCGCCGGGATCTCCACCGGCGCGGTGATCGGACTCGGCGAGGGGGACTGCGAACTGGTGTGCGGGTTGGCGGAAAGCGCGCTGTGCGTCGCCCCGGCCACCTGCACCAGAGTGGTCCGCGTGTCCTTCGGGATGTCCCTGAGTTCGCTGAGCAGGTTCTTCTGCGTCGTCGGGCTGATCGGCTCGACACTCTTGAACGCGAGCTGGGTCAGCTCGTTCGCCTTGTTCGCGTCGACACCCGGGAAGAAGGTCTGAATGTAGTTCTGGACCTGCTTCTTCCACGTGTCGGCGTGCGCGTGACTCTGCGGGATGGCGTCCGGATCGGCCGGGTCGTAGTTCTGCAGCAGCCGGTCGCCCTGCGTCTCGATCGCGATGTCCGGATCGAACGAGCCGAACGTCCGCGGGTCCATGCCCTGGAACAGACGCTGCTGAGCCACCGACTGGGCGAGCCCGCGCCCCTCCTTGGCGATGTACTTCAGATCGCCGTCCGGCGAGTCCCTGACCCCGAACGTGATGTCCCGCTCCAGGCTGGCGTGATCCACCCGGACGAAGGTGTTGGGCTCGGGCATGTACACCGAACGCGGATCCACCCCGGCCATCGCCTCCCGGACCCGCTGATCCCGGAGATTGGCCTGGTGAGCCTGCGGCGAAGGAGCACTGTCGAGGGTGTAACCGCCACTGATGATCTGTACGTCGGGACGCCCGGCGATGGCCGTATCGGCGCTGTCGAAAAGGTTGTTCATCGACGCGACATCGGCGTCACCGGTGTGCAGGAACGTCGGATTACCGTCGGCCTGGTCCCGCAGATCGTTCAACAACCGCTCGGCGTCCGGGTGCCGGACGATCGTCTCGCGGATCGCCGCGTACGGGATGGTGTCCTGACCGGGTGTGGCGTCCGGACCGATCCGGGAGTTGTTCCAGGTGAAACCGATGACCGTCACCGGGAACGGCGGATTCGAGTCCCGGGCCCGGTCGATCGTCTGCTGGATCTGCGCCTCGACAGTCGTCTCGGTGCCGGGCCGGGCGAACATGTTGACGCCGATGACCAGGCCGAAGCGGCCGTTCGAGGTGTTCGGGCCAAACCCTTGGGCGTACGTGGTGATGATGGCGCCCAGATCATCACCCGGGACGACCGGAACCGTCGCCAGGTAAGCCGGCTTGTCCGCGGTGTGGTCGTTGCGCGGTCCCAGCCTGCCCAGCGTGACCGGGTCGCCTACCTGCTTGAACTGGTATGTGGAGACGGCGTTCTGGAACGACCGGTTGCCGCGGTTGCCCAGAACCTGCGGCATCGCCCTGGTCGACGGCCTCGGGCCGGACGTTGAGGGCGCGGGGCGTCGCGGGGCCTGCGACGGGGTTTGCACGCCGATCGGGGGGAGAACGGCCGGCGGTGGCACGGCCTTGGTCTCGGCGTCCGTCTCGGTGTCGTCGAACAGGGACTCCGTGTCGCTGTCGGCGTCGGTGTCCGCCCGGCTGAAGATCGACTCGGTATCGCTGTCGACGTCGCTGTCGTTGCTGAAGATCGACTCGGTGTCGGTGTCGGTGTCGGTGTCGGTGTCGGTGTCGGTCTCCGGGGCCTGGAACTGGCTGGTCAGCTGTTCCGGGGCAGAGAACTGGTCCGCTGGCTGAAGGGCCGGCGCGGTGGTCGGGACATCCACGGAAGTGGTGACACCGGTCGGCAGAGGCGGTGCTTGAGTGGACGGCTTGTCCTGAGTCGGCGGCTTGTCCTGAGTGCCCGGTGCGGTGTTCGGAGTCTGAGTTGCCGTGCTCTGGGCCGAGGAACTCTGCGGTGCCGGGGTCTGCGTTGTCGGACTCTGCGGTGCCGGGGTCTGCGTTGTCGGACTCTGCGGTGCCGGGGTCTGCGTTGTCGGACTCTGCGGTGCCGGAGTTGGCGTTGCCGGGCTCGGGGCTACCGCGCTTTGCGGTGCCGGAGACTGAACCGTGGGCGTCTGGGTCAGGGGAGTCTGGGCGGTGGAAGGGGCGACTGCGGAAGTCGAAGGGATGTCCACCGTGAAACCACTGGCCGGAGCCTGCGCGGGAGGCGGCACCGAACGGTCGGTGGCCGGGCCCGGAGACGCCTCGGCACCGGGCGTCTGTGTGGATGGCGCCGGGGTGTTCGGAGCTTGCGCGGGGGAAGCCTGGACGCCCGAGGGCTGCACAGTGGGTGTCTGCGTGGTCGGCGTCTGCACCGCCGCGATGGGTGTCTGCACCGTCGGGGTCTGTGTGACCGGAGTCGGCACCGATGTCGGCGTCGAACCGGTGACATCGGCACTGGGCGGCGCGGGCTGCGCCGTCACCGGTGTGTTCGTCGTCGGGCTACCGGTCGTCGGCGCGTTTGCCGAGGGGGTTCCGCCAACCGGCGTGCCTGTGGACGGCGTGCCTGTGGAAACGTCGCCGGTTACCGGGCTGGTGGGCTGTACCGTGGGCGTCGCTGCGGGAGACGTGGTCTCGAAACCGGGGAGGCCGCCGGTCTGCGGGTTGCTGGCGCCGGTCGGGCCGCCGACGACGGCGGGGGTGTCTCCGGTGTTCGGGGCTCCGGTCTGGTTGCCCGTGTTCACCTGGCTGCCGGTTTCGGTGCCGGTTCCGGTCTGGGTGCCGGTTCCGGTTCCGGTTGGAGCATTGACGCTGCCCGGCGTTTCCGTGCCTGCCTGACTGCCAGTGCCAGTGCCAGTCTGGTCGCCGACACTGACCTGACCGCCGGTGTTGACCTGACCGCCGGTGTTGACCTGACCGCCGGTGTTGACCTGGTTGCCGGTGTTGACCTGGTTGCCGGTGTTCGTCTGGTTTTCGTTGGTGATCGGGCTGCCAGTGCCGGTCGGAGTGCCGACATTGCCGGGGCTGCCGGTTTCGGTGCCGACGCCGGTGTTGACCTGGCCGCCCGTGCTGGTCTGGCTTCCGACTCCTGTGCCGGCACCGACACCTGTTCCCGTGCCGACACCTGTGCCGAGACTCGTGCCCGAACCTGCGCCACCGCCGACCTGGCTACCGGTATCGGCCTGACCATTTTCGGTCTGCGGGCCGCTGCTCTGACCGCTGCCGCTCGTTCCGGTCTGCGTTCCGCCGCCGGGCTGCCCACCACCTACGCCCGCGCCGGGTTGACCTGTGCCCGGAGTGGGTTGACCCCCAACCGGGGTGGGCTGACCTGTGCCCGCGGTGGGTTGACCCCCGACCGGGGTGGGCTGACCTGTGCCTGCGGTGGGTTCGGTCTGGGGGCCGCTGGTGGGGACCTGGGGGCCCTCCACGCCGGCCGGGTTCGGGGTGTCGGTGGTGGGGACGTTGAGGTTGTTGTTCGTGTCGATCGTCGGTGGGGGCTTGTTGGCGGCCGCGTTCGGGCCGTAACTGTTACCGACCACCTGGGCACCGTGTTGGGCGTAGCCGCCGATCAGTGACGAGGTCACCGTGGCCCACGGGTTGAATCCGCCTCCGCCCACCATCATGGTGAACAGGCCCTCCATGAGGGTCTCGGCACCCGCCGAGAGCGCCTCTCTGGTGAACAGGTTGTCGTTGATCTTCGGGAACATCTTCCCGCCGATCATGTGGAAGGCGCTCACGCCGCCGCCGATGAAGGCGCCGCCGAAGAACGCCATGGCCAGGTCGTCCCATTTGAGCGTGTTGGTCTTGCCCTCGGCGATCTGGGTGAGGCCGGCCGCGGCGCTCTGCCACAACTCCTCCAGGCCTTCCTGGAAGGCTTCCCAGGAGAGCCGCATCAGGATGTTCTGCAGTCGCTGGCGGAAGAAATTGATCAGGGCCCCGACGATTTCCTGACCAATTTTGATCAGCGCCGGCACGGCTGCCGCGCCGAAGCCCGACGCCATCGCGATGGCGATCTCCACGACCTGGGTGAAGGCCGCGATGATGATGTTGTACTGCGTGTTCTCCGAGTCGAGTGCGAAGTTGTACGCCGATCCGCCCAGTGCCAGCGAGATGTTGCCGCCGGCCGGGATGTTCTTGGTGATGCCCACCTGGAACTGCTGGAACGCGTCCATCGCCGGGCCCTGCAGGCTGCCGGCCAGCCCGTAACCGAGGTTGCCGGTGGCGCCCATCCCGTTGAGGATGGTGCTGCTGAGCTGGTACAACTCGTCGCCCATGGCCCGCAGGGCGGTGGGGTCGGCTTTCGGGAACTCGCCGCCTGTGGTGACGAGGATCAGGTCGTACGCCCATTGCCACTGCGGGTCGTTGGGGATGTGGAAGTCGGGCATGTCGGGTTATCGCCGGTCAGGCGCTCAGAAGCCGGTGTAGATCGGGGTCGGGGTGCCGTCGGCGGCATAGCTCAGCACGAACGGCTCGTAACCGGTCGCGGTCGGGTCCACCTTCGGGTTCTCCTTGACCACGAAGAACTGGCCCTTGCCCGGATCGATGACCGTTCCGTCGGGATTGGTGACCGCGGCGCCGGTCAGCGGGGTGACCGAGTCGTACAGATTCGCGTCGACCCGGGTGCTGCCGTCCTCGAACGGGTTCAGTGAGATCAACTGGTAGCCCTGGGGGAGAGGCTCGCCGCCGACGTGAGCGGTCGAGTACGACGGCTGCATGTACATCGACGAGATGGCCGGCATCGCGGGCGTCGCCGCATGGTAGGAACTTCTCGCGTGCGACTGGGTCGGCTCCAGCGGCAGGCCCGGTTCGGCCGGAAGCAGCGGCGAGTACGCGGGCTCGACCGGCTTGCGTGAGCTGTAGAACGGCGCGCCCTCGGCCGGTTCCAGAGTCCGGCCCTTCACCGCCTGCTGCCGTTCCCCGGTCACCGGTTCGAGGAGTTGGCCCTCGACGGTCCTCGCGCGTTGGAGCAAGGGCTGTCCGGTCTCCGGGTCGGTCGCCGGGGTCGCCGGGAGCCGGGCGGCGAGCATCGGCTGGAGCGGGACGGTGCCGTCCTCGTTCGTGGTGGCGCGGACCGCGTGCCGGGTCGTCCGGGCTGCCTCGCGCCGGACCGAGCCCTCGGCGGGTGTGACGGCCGGAAGCGGACGGTCGAGACCTTCGAAGCTCTTGGACATCTTGCCGGTGACCTCGGCGGCCGCCTCGTCGGCTTCGCGGTAGGCGCGGGCACTCTCGGTCAGACCGGCCGAGGTGTACGCCAGCGTGCCCTTGACCCCGCCGATGATCGCTTCGAGGTTGTCGATGCCTTCGAGGAACTTGGTGGAGAACTGTTTGCCCATGTCGTCGTCACCCCACGCGTTGGCGTACCGGGAACGCAGGGCGGTCAACTGGGACAGGTAGGAGTCGTAGAGCTCCACGTGACCCTCGTACGCGAGTCCGAGGCCCTCCACCCCGTCCGGGTCGACCCAGAGCCGGCCACCGGGGTTGTTGTTGATCATTCGGCGTTACCGCCCCGCGCCAGGAGCTCTCGCACGCTGGTCACCATGCGTGGCTCTTTGGGCAGGAACGCGTCGGCGCCGGCCTGCCCGCGGACGAGTTTCTGGGCATCGAGGCCGTCCGGCAGCATCGGCGCCAGCACCGCGGCGGCCTGGTTCATCACCTGTTCCTTGGCGTCGCCGTACGTCTCCATGATGAGTCTGGTGAGATCGGCGGTGGTCAGACGCTTGTGGGCGGCGGACGGGAACTGGATGTCGGTCAGCACGCCGTTCTGGCCGACGGTGATGCTCACCTCGCGACGTGGGGACATGGCGGTGGCCGAGAGCGCGTTCATCTTGGCCTGCATCTCGGTGAGGCTGTTGCGCTGCTTCTCGTACTCCTGGAACAGGCCTTCGATGCGTTCGCTGTAGTTCAAGCCGGACCACTCCCTCGACGCCGCCGTCTGATGAAGACGCCGTTTTCCAGTGAAGATCCTCGTAGCGGCCACCGGAACCATGGGCACCCTCTAAGTGCCTGAAAGTGCAACCGGTCTACCCGGCCTTTCGGCCCGTCAACGACGGAACGGAGCGCTGTCGTGCAATGTTCGGCGACGTTCGGACATCGAGCCCGCATCTGAGTTGTCGTTCGGTGGGCCTTTCCATCAAGACTCTTCACTGCCAAGTTCGCGATGTTAGGAGTCCGGCCGTGACGATGCCTGCCGTTAGCACTACCGAACCGGGTATGCAGAGGGCTGCCCAGGAGTTTTCCGACAAGGCGACCCTTTTCACCGGTGATCTGCGCTCGGTGAACGGCCAGATGGCCATCCTGCTCGCCTCCTGGACCGGGTCGGCGTCCCAGGGCTTCAACCAGGCGATGGACAACTGGGAGCGGGCCTTCCAGCAGGTCATCAACGAGCTGATCAAGATGCTCGAGGTCATGGGTGTGACCACCAAGGGCTACCAGTCCGCCGAGGACGAGGCCGCCAGCGTGGCGCAGTCGTTCGGCGCCGCCCTGCCCGGCTTCTGAGCCGAAGTCCTGAACCCCTGACCTCCCGAAAGGACTGACATGTCCAACTACACCTTCGACTTCGTGCAGGCAGACGCTGTTCTGACCGACATGAACAACATCAACAAGAAGATCCAGACGTCGCTCGACGAGATGGAGTCCACGGTCGAGGCCAGCCTCAAGGAGTGGACCGGTGCCGCCCGCGACCAGTACTACGTCTCGAAGCTGGCGTGGAACAACGCGGCCGACAACATGGTCGTCTACCTCGAGCAGGCGCGGCAGACGCTGCTGACCATCTCGGACAACTACGGCACCACCGAGCAGCGCCACGCGATGATCTGGAACGACGTCCGCGGCGGCTGATCCACACGTCGCGTGGCTGTCGTGCCCTCCGGCGCGGCAGCCCTGTTGTCCTCCCCGGCCCGGTGCGCTCGATGACCCGGGCCGCTGGGCTTTCCGCCTTTGTCCGTACCCGCGTACGCCGAACACCGAGCACCGAGTGGAGTGGAATGTCATGGCCAGTGTCGACTGGGGTTACCCGAACGAGAAAGCCATCACCGCGATGCACGCCTATTCCACGCATGACGAGGCCAAGGGCTACCCGGCCGGGACCACGCAGGCGGCCCACGACTCGTGGATGGCGTACTACAACAAGCACTCGAACGACCGGACCGGTGTCAACTACGACACCTGGAAGGACTCGGTCCGTGGCGAGCACCCGGAATGGGTCGAGTCGCGGGACTGGTACAGCGCGAACATCCTCGACACCGAGGGCTGGAAGAAGCTGGTCAAGGATTACAAGGGACAGATCACCGATCCCTCGAACGTGCGGCCGCCGGCCTTCAACTCGCAGTCCGACTGGATCGACGAGAACACCACCCCGACCGGCTCTGGTTTCAAGCCGCCGGCCATCGGCGGGTTCAAGGGTGACGCCGCCGCGACCAATGGCGTGGCAGTCAACACCGCCGCTCTGGAGTGGTTCGCGAAAGAGGTGCTGCAGAAGCTCACCGGCCCCGGCAACGTCCTGCTGTCGACGGTGGACCAGCTGAACGCGGTGGACCCCAAGCCGGGTGGCTTCGCGCGGGCCGAGGTGCTGCGCCAGGCGATCGTCGGGGCGACGGCCCAGGACGGCGGCGTCAAGGGCGATATGAAAGACATGCTGGTCAACATGAACACCTCCCTCATCGCGGTGGCGGAAGCCCTGCTGAAGATGGCCGGTGAGTACAAGAACCTCGAAGAGCTCAACTCGCTCACGACGGACAAACTCACCGCGATCATGGGCGAGTCGTTCAAGGGGCTCGACGGCCTGGGCGGCTACGGAGCGAAGACCATCAAGACCGACGGCAACTAGCCGTACGTACGACCGCAAGGCTCTTCGGTGTTGAAACCGCTTTGGGTAGTGCTCGCATTGAGGACAGGGAATGGGCAACGGTCTCGGTGAAACCAAGCTCGACGGATGGAACGACCCGTCGGAATCGGCATCCACATTCCCGCCGAAGGTGATCCCTGTCGGGGACCTGTACGACTACAAGACCTGGGCCACCGAGACCCGTGGATGGCGGAAGCTCGAGGCCGCCGTCAACGGCGGTGCGGCGCTGACCACCGACGCGGGCTCGAACTACGCGGCCAGCCGGGTCAACGTGGCGTCCGTCGTCGAGGCCGCGCGTGCCTTCCAGGCGACGCAGGACCTGCTGATCTGGCTGGAGCAGACCATCCGGTCGACGACCAAGTCGATGATCGGCGACGACAAGGCATGGAAGGGCCCGGCCGCCACCGCGTTCCAGGACAAGATGAACTTCTACGCCGACCTGTTGGGTAAACAGGCCGAGCACCTGGCCGGTGGCGCGATTCCGCACTCCGACACCGCCGCCAACAACATCAACTCGTCGACGAACCTCAACTCGCTGCCGTCGCAGCTCTACGACGCCGCCAACTATCTGTCCTGGGGTCAGCAGACGATCTCCTATCTGGACCGTGCCTGGGCGTCGATCGCCTCACAGAACGGCGTCGGTGGCAACAGCAACGCACCGGTGCCGATCAGCGGCACCGAGTACGAGAAGCCGATGGCCGAACAGATGGCGCAGGTCGTCGACACGGTGGCCACCCAGTACAAGATGACCACCGACAAGGCGGGCACGTCCGGGGTCACCATGCCCACGTCGGCCATCACCACGCCGACCATGCCGAAGACCACGACGATGAACCTCACCACCGTGGCCTTCACGACGCAGACGCTCACGACACCGGTGTTCACCACCCCCAACATCAAGGGGGTCACCACACCGGTGATCACCGCGCCGTCGAACATCACGGTGCCGAACATCACGACGCCGAACCTCAACAGCATCACCACCCCCGCCCTCAAGGGCGGGCCGGGCAACGTCACCACACCGGCGTTCAACAGCTCCGGCCCCGGCTCCGGCAACTTCGCGAGCGTCACCACCCCCGCTTTCAACAGCCCGAACATCAGTGGACCCGGTGGTGCCAACTCCGCCGTCAACCCGCCGGCGTTCAACGGCCCGGGGGAGGTCGGCGGCCGCACGCCCGGCGGTACCGGCGGTGCCGGTGGCGGAACCGGAGCCGGCCTGCCGGGCTTCGAAGCCCCGGTGATCAACCCGCCGGGCGGTGCCGGTGGCGGATCCGGTAACGCCGCCGCCGTCATCCCCCCAGTGATCAAAGCCCCGGCCGGTGGCACCGGAGGCGGCAACAGCAACGGCGCCGGTGGCGGCAACTCGGTACGGCCACCGACGGTCACCGGTCCCGGCGAGCTGGGCGGTCGGACTCCAGGCGGCGGTGGCACCGGAGGGGGAACCGGCTTCAACCCGCCGAGCATCCCCGGCATGGGTTCACCCGGAGCCGGTGGCGGTGGCGCGGGCGCGGGCGGCGGTGTCGGCCTCCCCGAGAAGCCCGACGCGAACGGCCTGCTCGGCGACAACGATGACTTCAAGCCCGGTGGATTCACCGGCGTGGACATCCCGAACTCGCCGGGCGGCGCCTCGCCGGGCACCGGCGGCAGCGGATTCCAGCAGCCGATGATGCCGGGTATGCCCGGTGGTGGTGCTCCCGGTGGGGGTGCCGGTGGTGGTTCGGGTGTGCCGGAGGCCCCGGATTCGAAGGGCCTTGTCGAGGGCGATGCGACCGATTGGAAGTCGCCGTCGTTCGGTGGTGTGGATGTGCCCGGTTCGTCGTCGGGTGCGGTGCCGGGTAGTGGTGGTCTCCAGCAGCCGATGATGCCGGGTATGCCCGGTGGTGGTGCTCCCGGTGGGGGTGCCGGCGGTGGTGCCGGTGTGCCGGAGGCTCCCGATTCGAAGGGGCTTGTGGAAGGCGATGCGACCGATTGGAAGTCGCCGTCGTTCGGTGGTGTCGAAGGGCCGGGCTCGTCGTCGGGTGCGGTGCCGGGTAGTGGTGGTCTCCAGCAGCCGATGATGCCGGGTATGCCCGGTGGTGGTGCCCCCGGTGGGGGTGCCGGTGGTGGTTCGGGTGTGCCGGAGGCCCCGGACTCGAAGGGGCTCGTGGAAGGTGACGGCTCGGACTGGCAGTCCCCGTCGCTGGGAGCCGTCGAGGGGCCGGGTTCGTCGTCGGGTGCGGTGCCGGGTAGTGGTGGTCTCCAGTCGCCGATGATGCCGGGTATGCCCGGTGGCGGCGCTCCCGGTGCCGGAGCCGGAGGTGGCACCGGTCTCCCCGACGCCCCGGACTCGAAGGGGCTCGTCGAAGGCGACGGCTCCGACTGGCAGCAGCTCGTGCCGGACGTGGGAATCCCGAACGGGTCCGGCGGTGCGGTTCCCG
Source organism: Actinoplanes derwentensis (assembly GCF_900104725.1). Classification (NCBI taxonomy): domain Bacteria; kingdom Bacillati; phylum Actinomycetota; class Actinomycetes; order Micromonosporales; family Micromonosporaceae; genus Actinoplanes; species Actinoplanes derwentensis. The sequence goes on along the minus strand of NZ_LT629758.1, from coordinate 5,036,756 downwards.
GCGGTGGCGGCTTCGACGGGGCCACCGCGCCGCGGTTGCCGGATCTCCCGGTCGTCGAGACCACACCGGGCACGCAGACCACACCGGGTACGACCGGACCGGGCGCGGGACTGCCCAGCTCGGGCATGCCGATGATGCCTGGCTCGCCGGGCGCCCCGGGTGGCGGAACCCCGGGCGGAGGCGTCCCGGACTCCCCGGATGCCTCCGGGCTGATCGGCGCGGACGCCGGTGACTGGAAGCCGTCCGGGAACCTGGGCGCGGGCACCCCGGAGGCACCCACCGGTGCCGGTGCGGGCGGTGCGGGTCTGGAGACACCGGGCTGGATCGCCCCGGACACCGGATCGCTGGGTGCGGGGACCTCGGTCGAGACGCCTGCCCCGGTCGGCGTACCCGATTGGGAAGCCCCGGCGGCCGGTGGCGGGACGGCCATCCCGGCCCCCGCCGTCCCGGCCTCTACCGGAGCCGGTGGGATGCCGCCGCCCATGCCCGGCATGCCGGGCAGCAACGCGCCCGGGGACGCTGCACCGGGGGGCGCCACCGACGCCTCCGCTCTCGTGGAGCAGGACCAGACGGGTTGGTCCGGTTCGGGCCCGGTGGACCACACGCCGGACTCCTCCGGCGGAGTCACGGCCGGTGGCGCGGGCTTCGAGGCCACACCGCCCCCGGTTTCCGCAGTGACGATCCCGGATCTGAGCGTGCCGGATCTGAGCGTGCCGGTGGACTACCGGCCGGATCTCGGCGTGCCCGACATCGGGGCCCCGGACGTCCCGGCCGCCGTGACGCCGGAAATGGAAGTCCCGGTCACGGAATCCCCGGCCGTGGAGATCCCGGATGCCGGTACTCCTCCCGGAGCCCACGCCCCGGACACGACCGTGCCCGCGGTGACCGTTCCTGACGTAACCGTGCCGGAAGTGACCGTGCCCAGCGTGTCGGTGGTGACTGTTCCTGATGTGGAAGTGACCGTGCCCGACGTGGCGGCGGTGATCGTTCCTGATGTCACTGCGCCGGAAGTGACCGTGCCCAACGTGCCCGAGGCGACGGTACCGCCGGTGGGCCCGCCGCCTCCGGTCGAGGTGATCGTTCCGCCGGTGGCGGTCGAGCTGCCCACCGCGGTGGACCTTCCGGGCACGCCCGTCGTCGGCGGTCCGGGGGCACCCGCCGAAGGCGAGACGATCACCGAGACGCCGATCACCGAGACGCCGGTCGTCGGTGGATCCCCGGCCACCCCGGTGCTCATCGGTGCCCCTGGGCAGGCCGGACAGGTGCCGGTGGGCCAAGCGAGCCCGTCGGCGCCGCCGGGTCAGCCAGCCTCGCCGGGCCAGACAACTTCGTCGGGCCAGGCCGGACCGGCCGGGCAGTCGAGTCAGCCGTCCGGCGCGGGCCCCGCCGTCCCGGCCGACACGGTGCCGAAGAAGCCCGTGGCGGCCAAGGCCGAGGAGGTCGTCGTGGTCGTGCCCGGAGTGGGCACCATCGCGGCGGGTGCTGGTGGCGTGGCCGGGGTCGGCTTGGCCGCGGGGCTCGGCCGAGCGGGTGCCATCACGGACGGCGACGACCGGAGAAGTGCTGGACCCCGGCGGTCCGACGGTGCCGAGGACGACGAGACCGGGGAGCGTTCCGGTTCCGCCGAGCTGTTGCGCGAGGACGACACCACCTGGGGTGGTGACGGCACCACCCCAGGTGGTGATGGCACTGCGCGGCGGCCGGTGGACGACCACGTGCCACTGGTCCGGCCGGATGACGAACCCGACGACATGTCGGGCTGGGACGACGCCGGCGACGCGGATTGGCTGACCGGCGGCAAACCGTCCGACGACGGTACGGAAGGGTGACGATGTCCGAGACCCCGCAACCTCCTCGTGCCGTATGGCGGCGGGTGATTCCGCCGAAGGCGGCCCCGTCGGCCGGTGGTGTGCCCGACTTCTTCAGCGCCGACCTGGACAAGATGCGTCCCTGCGGTGAGGAGGGGGTCAGCGACGCCGAGTTCACGAAGTCGCTCGCGAAGGACGAAGAGGAACAGGCCGCGCGGGCGAAGGCGTACTGGGACGAGCAGGACCGTCTCCGCAAGGAGGAGGAAGAGGCCCGGGCCAAGGAGAAGAAGCGGCAGGCCGAGGAGGACGACGACGTCAAGGTGACCGAGCGGTACCGCAACGACCGCTACTCGGTGAAGCTGCTCCGCCAGGAGAACACCGCCTGGGGCGGTAACGACGACGAGTCGGGGATGCTCGGATGAGTACTGTCACGATCAAACGTCCGCCCCGTGCGCAGGGCCCCGAGGCGCCGGAAGGCTCCATCGAGTTGCAGGAGCCCCCGCTGATGGCGGAGGAGGCCCCGCTCGACTTCCGCTCGTTCGCGATGGTCGTGCCGATGGGCCTCGGCATGGGCGCGATGCTGGCCATGTTCGGCCTCTACAACCGCACCCCGATGATGTACGTCATGGGTGGCGCCATGGCCGGTGGCATGCTGCTCATGGGTGTCATGCAGATCGGCCGGGCGGCCGCCGAGCGTAAGCGCAAGATGCGGGGCGAGCGCCGGGACTTCCTGCGGTACATCGGCCAGTTGCGCAAGCAGGCCCGGGAGGCCGCCGACCAGCAGCGCAGGTTCGTGCTGTGGAACAACCCGCAGCCGAGCTGGCTCTGGTCCGTCGCGATGGGCAGCCGGCTCTGGGAGCGTCGGTCCAGCCACGAGGACTTCGGCCGGGTGCGGATCGGACTGGGCCGGCAGAAGGCGATGCTGAAGTTCAACCCGCCGTCCACCAAGCCGATCGAGGATCTCGAACCACTCTCCTCGATCTCGCTGCGGCGCTTCTCCGAGGCGTACCAGACGGTCTCCGGAATTCCGACCTCGGTCGGCCTGACCAGTTTCACCAGCGTCGAGTTCGAGGGTGCCATCGACCCGGCCATCGATCTGGCCCGGGCCATGGTGGCCCAGCTCGCCACCTTCCACGCCCCGGACGAACTGCGGATCGCGGTGCTCGCCGCGGAGGTCCACCGCGGCCCCTGGGAGTGGATCAAGTGGCTGCCGCACAACGCGCACCCGACCGCGTTCGACGCCGCCGGGCCGGTGCGGATGTTCGCCGGCACCCACGAAGCGCTGATGGACATGCTGGGGCCCGACGTCACCGACCGCGGCGATCACGACAAGAACGTGCGGTCGACGTCGGCCGAGCCGCTTGTCGTGATCATCGCCCACCTGGTCGACCTGCCGGACAGCTCTCGCCTGCTCGGCGCGGGCATCCGTAACACGGTCCTGCTCGATCTCACCGGTGCGATGCCCGGTGGCCCCAAGGTTCTGCGGCTCACGGTCAAGGACGACGTGGTGGAGTTCCCGGCCGGTGCCGCCACCGGTTCGGCGCAGCGGGACAGCCTGGACGACGTCCAGTGCGAGGCCCTGGCCCGGATCATCGCCCCGAAGCGGACCAGCGGCACGCTGGAGGTCTCCGACGAACCGCTGGAGACCAGCTTCGAACTGACCACGCTGCTCGGCATCCGGGACGCGATGACCTTCGACGTGCAGGCGCTGTGGCGGACCCGGACCCCGCAGCGCAACCGTCTGATGGTGCCGATCGGCGTGACCGAGGAGCGCGAGGTCATCGAACTCGACCTCAAGGAGTCGGCGCAGGGCGGCATGGGACCACACGGTCTGCTCATCGGCGCCACGGGTTCCGGCAAGTCGGAGTTGCTCCGTACGCTCGTGTGCGGTCTGGCCGCGACGCACAGCTCGGAGATCCTCAACCTGGTGCTCGTCGACTTCAAGGGCGGCGCGACATTCATCGGCATGGAGAAGCTGCCGCACACCTCGGCGGTCATCACCAACCTGGCCGACGAACTGCCGCTGGTCGACCGCATGCAGGACGCGCTCAACGGTGAGATGACCCGGCGTCAGGAGATGCTGCGGGCCAGCGGTTACGCGTCGCTGTTCGACTACGAGAAGGCGCGTGGCAACGGCGCGCAGCTCGTGCCGTTCCCGGTGCTGCTGATCATCGTCGACGAGTTCTCCGAGCTGCTGTCGAGCAAGGCCGAGTTCATGGACCTGTTCGTCTCCATCGGGCGTCTGGGCCGGTCGCTCGGTGTCCACCTGTTGCTGGCCTCGCAGCGTCTCGACGAGGGCCGGATCAACCGGGTCGAGGGCCACCTGTCCTACCGGCTGGCCCTGCGGACCTTCTCGTCGATGGAATCCCGGTCCGTGATCGGGGTGGGTGCGGCCTACGAGCTGCCGCCGGAGCCCGGAAACGGCTTCCTCAAGATCGACACCACTAATCTCGTACGTTTCAAGGCGGCGTACGTCTCCGGGTCGTACACCGGCAGCGGCCGCAAGGCCGGCAGTGTCGAGACCGTCGACGATCTGCCCGCCGACGTGGTGCCGTTCACCACCCGGCAGGTCGCCGTCCGGCACGACCCCGGTCCGGAACGCCCGGAGCAGGCCGCGGAGGAGACCCCCACGACCGCCGACGGGCCGAGCCTGGTCGAGGTGCTGCTGGACCGGCTCGCCGGATCGGGCCCGCCGGCCCGCCAGGTCTGGCTGCCACCACTGTCCAGCGCCCCCAGCCTGGACTCACTGCTGCCGAGCGTGGTGCCCGATCCGGATCGCGGCATGACCATCGACGACCCGTACGTCCGGGGTGGTCTCCGGGTCCCGGTCGGTATCGTCGACCGGCCCGCCGAACAGTTGCGGGAACTACTGGTGGTCGACCTGAACGGCGCCGACGGGCACGTCGGTATCGCCGGCGCCCCGCAGAGCGGCAAGTCCACCCTGCTGCGCAGCCTGATCCTGGCGCTGTCGCTGGCGAACACGCCGCGGGAGGTCCAGTTCTACGGGCTGGACTTCGGCGGTGGCGGCCTCGCCTCGATCTCCGGGCTGCCGCACGTCGGCTCGGTGGCGACCCGGATGGAGCGCGACCGGGTGGTCCGTACGGTCGAAGAGGTCCTTCAGGTCATGGAGCGGCGCGAGGCCGAGTTCGCCAGCCACGGACTCGACTCGATGGCGACCTACCTCACCCGGGTGGCCGAGGGCGTGATCGAGGACAACTTCGGGCACGTCTTCCTGGTCATCGACGGCTGGTACACGATGAAACAGGACTTCCAGGAGCTGGAGCAGAAGTTCCAGGAGCTCGCCTCCCGCGGCCTGTCGTTCGGCGTGCACGTGATCGTCACCGCCACCCGCTGGTCGGAGATGCGCACCTGGATGCGGGACCTGCTCGGCACCAAGCTGGAGCTGCGGCTCGGCGACGCCATGGAGTCGGAACACGGCAACCGCAAGGCTCAGACCGTGCCGAACCAGGTCGGCCGTGGTCTGACCGACGGCGCGCTGCACTTCCTCGCCGCCCTGCCGCGGATGGACGGCAGTTCCGACGTGAACGACCTGGCCGAGGCGACCAAGGCCGTGGTCGAGGAGATCGGCACCTTCTGGCCCGGCCCGGCCGCGCCGCCGGTGCGGATGCTCCCGGCGCACCTCATGGTCGAGCAACTGCCGTTGCCGGAACCGGAGTTCAAGGTGGTCATCGGCCAGGACGAGCAGCGGCTCGCCCCGGTCTGGCACGACTTCATGGTCACGCCGCACATGCTGGTCTTCGGGGACAGCGAGACCGGCAAGACCAACATGCTCCGTCTCGTTCTGCGGGCCATCCAGCAGCGCTACCAGCCCGACCAGGCCAAGGTCGTGCTCGGTGACTCCCGTCGTGACCTGGACACCGCGATCGACGCCGCCTACCAGGTGGGCTTCGCCTTCACTGGCGACAAGATGTACGAACTCGCCGGCCAGACCTCGGTCTCGATGAACAAGCGCATGCCCGGTGCGGAGATCTCCTCGGACCGGATGCGCAAACGGGACTGGTGGGAGGGCCCGGAACTCTTCGTCATCGTCGACGACTACGACCTGATGGCGAAGGGCACCGGCATGGGCTCGGCACTCGACCCGGTGCTCCCGCTGCTGGCCCAGGGCACGTACATCGGCCTGCACCTGATCGTCGCGCGGAGCACCTCCGGTGCGATGCGGGCGATGATGGACCCGGTCATCCGGCGGATGTGGGAGCTGGGCACCCCCGCGATGCTCTTCTCCTACCCCAAGGAGGAGGGCAAGTTCCTCGGTGAGGCGAAACCCCGGCAGCTTCCGCCGGGACGTGCGCAGTTGGTGACCCGCCGCGGTGTGCGCCTGATGCAGACCGGTTTCGTATCGGACCCGGCCCTGTGAGAGCCGGACACGGTCCCCTGAGAAAGGCTCACTGGTGAGTACCGCATTGAACGAGCAACTGTGCCGCATCACCGTGATCGGGCCGGAGCGCAAGGTCGACCTGGCCGTGCCGATGCGGATGCCGGTCGGCAACCTGATGCCGATGCTGGTGCGGCACACCACCAACCTCAGCCGGGTTCCGGACGGTGACGTCCCCGACGAGTCGTGGGTGCTGCAGCGTCTCGGCCAGGCGCCGTTCGAGTTCGCCGGCACGCCGGAGAGCCTGGACTGGCTGGAAGGCGAGGAACTGCACCTGCGTCCCACCGAGGACCCGCTGCCGGAACTCGCCTTCGACGACCTCGCCGAGGGCGTCGCCACGATGGTCAACCGGCGCGGGGACCGGTGGCTGCCGGAGTACCGCCGGGTGTTGTTCCTGGTGCTTTCCCTGGTGGCGATGGGCGCGCTCGCGGCCGTCCTGGTCGACAAGGGCCCGGTGCTGCCCCAGGTGATCGTCGGCGGCGTGCTCGCGGTGGGCCTGCTCGTCGCCGCGGTGATCAGCGCTCTCCGGCAGAACGACAGCGCGTTCCCGTTGCTGTTCGGTGGTGGTGCGGCGTTCTTCGCCGCGGTCAGCGCGTCCAGCGCGGTCGACGGTGATCCGGACGGGGTCTCGCTGAACGGCCCGGCCCTGTTGGCGGCGGCGGTCGCGGTCGGTGCGGTGTTCGCGTTCCTGCTGGTCATGCAGCGTACGGTCACGCCGGTGATCCCGTTCGCGCCGTTGCTGGCCGGCGGCGTGACGGCCGTGATCGCGGTCCTCGTCCTGGTGACCCGCGACATCGCGGAGATGACCGCTCCCGGGGTCTCGGCCACGGCCGTCACCCTGATCCTGACGATGGTCGTGCTCGCGCCCCGGGCGGCGGTGAAGTTCTCCCGGCTGCGGGGTCCGCAGTTGCCCAAGACGGGCGCGGACATGTCGTACGACATCGAGCCGGAGGACTCCGACCTGGTCCGTACGCGAGCCAACGACGCGGACACCTACCTGACCGTCTGCATGGTCTCCTCCGCGCTGGTCCTGCCGTTCCTGATGCACTTCACCATGGCGGTCCCGGGCTGGTCGGGATGGACCCTGGTGCTGATGACCTCAAGTGCAATCCTGCTGCGCTCGCGTACCTTCTTCGGTCTCTGGCAGCGGATCGCCCTGGTGCTGGCCGGTACCGTCGGCTACCTCATGGTGGTCCTCAAGTTCTCCGACATGTTCGGCGCCTCCGGCCGGTACGTGCTGCTCGGCGGCCTCGTCGCGCTGCTGATCCCGCTGGTGATGGCGGCGCTGCGGCCGTGGCCGCGACGCATGCTGCCGTTCTGGGAGTACACGGCCACCGGTCTGGACGTCGCCACCGGGCTGGTCGTGCTCCCGGTGCTCGCGCAGGTGCTCGGGCTCTACACCTGGGCCCGCGGATTGTTCGGGTAGGCGACTGTGCAGACTCAGCGAGACCACGTCCACGCCCATCAGTTCATGATGGGGCGGCTGAGTTCCGCCCTGGTGCAGGGTGACCCGTCGACCGCGGAGATCCCCGGCCGGCGCGCTCTCACCGGGCTGGCCTTCGGCGTACTGATCAGTGTCCTGGTGGTGGCGGGTTTCGCCGTCTACGGCTGGATCGTCCCCGGGGGAGCAAGGCGTACACCAAGGGTGGGGTGATCCTGGTCGAGAAGGAGAGCGGCACCCGGTACGTGTTCCTGAACGGCATGCTGCGGCCGACCCCCAATCTCACCTCGGCCATGCTGATCCAGGGCGGCTCCGCCACCGTGCAGCTGATCTCCAAGGAATCACTCAAGGACGTTCCGCGCGGCCCGGCGATCGGGATCGACGGGGCGCCGCAGTCGATCGCCACCGACTCCATCGTCACCGGCCCCTGGCTGGTCTGCCTGCCCGGTTCGGTGTCGGACCGGCCCGGTGAGAGTCTCGGCCTGAACCTGAACCCGCGGGTCACCGGAACCGGCGTGCCGGCCGACGGTTTCGTCGTCGTCCGGGGCCCCCGGTCGGCCACCTACCTGGTGACCGCCGACCGGAAATACCCGGTGACCGACCCGGCGGTGCTCGTCGCGCTCGGCGCCAGCACGGTCCGCGAGGTGCAGGCGCCACAGCTCTGGCTCGACTACCTCCCGGACGGTCCCGAACTGGCGCCGGCCAGGATTCCCGGCGCCGGTGAGAGTCGCCGGGTCGGGTCGGCCGCCCATCCGGTCGGCACGCTGTTCCGGCAGCAGCCGGCCGCCGGCGTGGAGCAACTGTTCGTCCTCCGCCGGGACGGGCTGGCGGCGATCAGCCGCACCGAATTCCTGTTCGCGTCGGCGACGAGCGACCGGCGGCCGATCGAACTGGACACCGCCGACCTGGTCTCGGCGCGGAAGTCGGACGACCGTTCGTTGCTCACCCGCCTTCCCGACCTGACCGGCCTGACCCCGCGGGAACCCGGAGCGGAAGTGCTCTGCCTGCGGCAGGCCGCGGTGGGCGAGCAGGCGTTCGCCAGCGTCGCCGTGTTCGTGCCGCCGGCACAGTCCGGGGTGGACCCCGCCGGGCGGACGTCGGTGATCACCGCGCCCGGCTCCGGTATGGCGGTCATCCCGGTGCCGTACCAGGCCGGTTACAGCAAGCCCCTGGCCACCTACATCGCGGATGACGGAAAGGCCTACCCGATCGGCGACTCGGATTCGGCGGCGGCGCTGAAGCTCGACAAGGTCGCGGCCGTCCCGTTCCCGAAGAACCTGCTCGTGTCGCTGGCTCAGGGGCCGACGCTGAGCGTGAGGGCCATCGCGGCCGCAGAAGTAAGGTGAGTCGATCTCATGGCATCGCGGTTTCGTGACCTGCTCGGTGGTGGGAAGGACCGGTCCGAGGGCGGCATCGTCCAGCACACCGTCGGCAACGCCCTGGTGGTTCATTCCGAGGACGCGATCAGTCCGGAGGCCCAGTCACTGGCACTGTCGATGATCGAGGACGCGGAGAACGACGTCGTCGTGCTCGACCTCGGCGACGGTATGCGGATCACCGCGTGGGAGTCGGTGGCGGTGGTGTTGCCCCGGCGTCGCCGCGGCATCCGGCTGGTGGCGTGCGGGCGGTACCACGACTCCGCGGCCATGGCCGGTCAATGGCTCTCCGAGCGGCTCAACCGCACGGTGATCGCTCCCGACGGCGAACTGGTGCGCGGCTCGGCCGGCGCGCTGTTCGTGCACTCGGCCCCGGGCAGCGGCTGGGTGCGGTTCCGGCCCGGCCGCCCACCGACCTGGGACGCCAAGCGGTATCCCACCCCGCAGTGGGACAAGGCCGCGATCGATACGCAGGCCTCCAGCGCGACCGGCGAGATCGAACCCATCCCGGCCGGGGTGTGGATCCACAGCACCCGCAATCCGGAGGTGGTGGAGCAGCACCGGCAGCGGTTGACCGCGTACGTGCCGTGTCATCCGGACACCATGACGGTTCTGCTGGGCTGCCCGGGCACACCGGCGCTCTCGCTGGACGACGTGGTGCGATTCTGGCGTGGGCTGGACGAGGAGAACCGGCAACGGGTGCGGTTCGCCCAGTTCGGCGACGTGCGGATGCCGGAGGGGGAGGCCTTCGGCCAGGCCCTGGCGGATCTGCTGAACACCAGCGTGGTCTGCTACACCGGCATGCCGATCGGCAGCCCGGTGAAGCACGAGATCCGCACGGTGCTGCCGGACGGCACCCTCGGCTGGGCGCCGTTCGCGCTCGAACTCGTCTACACGCCCCGCGCGCACCCGAACTCCCGTGCCCGCCGTCCCACCGTGCTGTCGCACCGCCCGCCGTTGGCCGCGGCGGAGGAGATCGCGCCGCGCGTCTTCTGGTTCGCTCCCGGTGCCGTGGTCGAGGTCGTACAGACCGGCCTCTGGGTTCGTTCGGCCGAGGAACCGAAGAACGCCGAGCAGGTCCGGGCCGCGATGCTCGACGCCGAAGGCGGTGTTCTCGTCTTCGACGACACCATCCACTCCGCGACCGGCCGGATGCGCGAGCTCGCGGTCGACCTGGCCGCCCGGGTCAGCGGGATGGAAGGCAGCGGCAGCGCCTTGATGCCGTCCTCCGTCCTGGTGCCGGGCGCGAAACCGGCCAGCCGGGCGCAGGCGGTCATCGACATCGAGGAGGAGACCCGCAAGGTCGCCTCGGAGGCACCGATCCCGGTCTACGTCGAGGTCGCTCCGCCCGCCCCGGCGGCCGCGGAGAACATGGTCATCGCCGAGGTGTCCGTGCCGGCGGTACGGCTGGAAGTCGAAGCCCCGACCGAAGTGCCGGTGTTGCGCCTGGAGGTCGAGGCCCCGGCCGAGGAGGAGCGGATCCAACTCCCGGCCGCTCGCCAGCAGGTGCGGGCCGAGCCGGCGGTGGCGCTGCCGCCCGCGCCGGTGGAATCCCGTCCCGCGCCCGTGCCCGAGCCGGCCCCGCCGGTCCAGGTCGCGCCGCAGGCCCCGTCTCCGCCCGCGGCCCCGTCTCCGCCCCCGGTCCTGGTCGCCGAGCCGGCTGCGCCCCCGGTTCCGGTTGCGCCCCCGGTTCCGGGTGCGCCGCCGGTTCCGGTCGCGGAGCCGGAGCCCCCGACCATGCCCGCCGGGTTCGGTGAGTCCCTCGGCGCCGAGACGGCGCTGCCCACGGCCGTCGTCCCGGCCCCGGCGGCTCCCGTCACGGAACCGGTGATCGCCGTCCCCCGGGCTCCCGAGCCGGTGATGGAGGCCCCGGTGCCCGCGCGGCAACCGGACACCCCCGAGTCGCGGGCCGATGCCCACTGGCAGCCGGTCCCCGCCGCCGGATCGAGCGCCCTCCTCCGGGAGAAGGGCCTGGGTGACGAACGGGCCTGGTTGCGCCGCACCCTCAGCCGCGAGTTCGACGTGATGGCCAGCTCGGTCTCCCGGACCATGTCCGAGCACCCCGGGATGCAGGGCTCCGGCCTGTCCACCGAGGACGTGCTCGCCGACTCGGTGGCGCTGCGGCTCTACCTCACCGCCCGGGGCCCGGGTATCGACGCCGGTCTGCGGTCCGGCCGTAACGGGCCTCATGTGCCGTTCGCCCGCTGTGTGGTCTCCGGGTTGTCCCGGATGTCGTCGTTCCGCGGGACGACGATCTACCGGATCACCCCGACCGATGACGAGTGGGACCTCTACGAGCAGCGCAAGCTCGTCACCGACTGGGGTTTCGTCAACGCCCTGACCCAGCCGTGCTCCTCCCAGGACGGCGACACCGACGTGCTGATCTGGTCGATGACGGCACGGCGGACCACGGTGCTGGAACCGGAGGGCGACGAGGCCGTCGAGGACCGGGTGCTGTTCCTGCCCGGTACGAACTACAAGATCCTGGAACTGCGCCGGCCGTCGGCTGGCGAGCGTGGTGCGGTCCTGATCCGGGAGATCGGCACCAACGAGATCGACGACAACGGCAAGGTCGACTCCAACCGGGTGTCGCTCGACGAATTGGCGGTCACCTCGCTGCGCCGGAGCGTGGACCGCTGGGCCACCGCCGAGCCACGCCGCCGGATCGGTGCCGGGGCCGGTGGACGGATTCGCACACTGCCCGGCCTGGAACGGAAGGGGTGACGCCGTGAGTCGGCAGGTTCTCGTGGTCGGTGACCGGAAGCCGGGTTCGTACCCGACGATCGGTGCGGCGTTGTCCCGGGCGGAACCGGGCGCCACCATCAACGTCCACCCGGGCAGATACGTGGAGAAGCTGGTCGTCGGCAACCGGGTGACGATCAGCGCGGCCGAACCCGGCACCGTCGAGGTGCACGTGGAGGAGGGCAGCGTCCTCGTCGTGCACGGTGAGGGTGCCCAGTTGCGCGGTGTCGCACTCACCAGCGACGACCCGAAACTCGCCGCGGTCGACGTGTACGCCGGTGAGATCGCTCTGGACGACTGCCGGGTCAGCGGCGCCTCGTGGGTCACCCTGCTGGCCCGTCTGCAGGGTTCGCTGGCCCTGCGCGGCTGCGACATCACCAGCTCGACCGGTGCCGGGGTGGTGGTGATGTCGGTCGGTGCGAGCACGATCGAGGACACGGTCATCCATGACATCGCGACCACCGGGGTGGTGGTCGGCGAGAAGAGCGCCCTGACGCTGCGCCGCTGCCGGGTCACCGCGGCCAGCGCGAACAGCATCTGCGCGGGCGGCGACTCGCGGCTCACGATCGAGCAGTGTGAGATCACCGGCTCCGGCAAGCCCGCGCTGGTGATCGAACAGCGGGCCTGGGCCCGGGTGCGGGCCCTGACGGTCACCGAGAGCGGGAACGTCGACGTCTTCGTGCGCGGCGAGGCCGACGTCCAGATCAGCGACTCCACGTTCACCGGTGCCGCGGTGCAGTCGGTGCATCTCACCGAGGGCGGCTCGCCGGTCTTCAAGAACTGCGTCTTCAGCGGCGCCAAGCACACCGCCGTGCAGGTGCTCAGCGACGCGAAGCCGACCTTCACCGACTGTACCGTCAGCGACGTCCCGATCGGCATCAACGCCGGTAGCAACGCGGCGCCCCGGTTCATCGGTCTGACGGTGCGCGGGACCAGCGACAACGTCGCGTCGATCGGTGGCGATGCGGCCGTCACGATGCACCGGCTCCGCGCCGTGATCACCAAGGGCGCCGGTCTCGTCGTCCAGGAGAACGCCTCGATCGACGGTGCCGACATGGTGGTGGACGCCGGTGGCTCGGTGGGCCTCGCCCTGAGCGGTCCGGCGCGGGGTACCGTCCGTGAGGCCCGGTTCAGCGGCACCGGCGCGGTCTGCGTCCAGGTGGGCTCCGGCGCCGATCTGACCCTGGAGTCCTCGGTGCTCCGTGGCTCCGGCCTGGTGTCCGAGGGCGCCGTGCAGTTGCGTGACAGTGAGGTCGTCGACGCGGCCCGGGACGGTCTGCGGATCAAGGGCTCGGTGACCGCCACCCAGACCCGGGTCCGCAACGCCAAGTCCGACGGCATCAGTCTCGAAGCCGGTTCGTCCGGCTCCTTCACCGCCTGCGAAGTCCTCGACAGTGCCGCGGTCGGCATCAACGTGGACACCACCGAGCCGGTGACGCTGACCCGGTGCGTGGTCCAGGACAGCGGTGACGAGGATGTCCGCCGGGCGCCGGGCGCCCAGGTGACCGCGGACTCGCTGACCGCCGGCCGTCGTTCGCAGCCGGCGTCGCCGGGCGGCACCCCGCCGGTGAGCTCGGTGCCGGCGCCGGCACCGGCACCGAGTCAGGCCGGGGAGAGGACCGAGAGCGGCGACGACGAGCTGAGCGAGCCGTTGCGCGAGCTGAACAGCCTGATCGGTCTGCGTGGGGTGAAGCAGGAGGTCACCGCGCTCATCAACCTGATCAAGATGTCGCAGGTACGCCTCCAGATGGGCCTGCCGATGCCGCCGATGAGCCGGCATCTGGTCTTCGCCGGTCCACCCGGTACGGGTAAGACCACCGTCGCCCGGCTCTACGGCTCGGTGCTCAAGGAACTGGGCATCCTGACCAAGGGGCACATGATCGAGGCGGCGCGGGCCGACCTGGTGGGCCAGTACATCGGGTCGACCGCGATCAAGACCACCGAGCTGGTCACCAAGGCGCTCGGCGGCGTGCTCTTCATCGACGAGGCCTACACCCTGTCCGCGGGCTCGGGTGGTTCCGGGCCGGACTTCGGTCAGGAGGCCATCGACGCGCTGATGAAGATGATGGAGGACCACCGCGACGAACTCGTGGTGATCGTCGCCGGGTACTCGGAGCTGATGGAACAGTTCCTCGCCTCCAACCCCGGTCTGGCCTCCCGATTCACGCGCACCGTCGAGTTCCCGAACTACTCGGTCGAAGAACTCGTCACGATCACGTCGAACCTGGTCCGCAAGCACTACTACGAGCTGACCGACGACGCGGTCGACGCGCTGGAGGAATACTTCACCCGAGTGCCGAAGAACTCGACGTTCGGTAACGGCCGTGTCGCCCGGAAGCTGTTCGAGGCGCTGATCAACAATCAGGCCTCCCGGCTGGCCACCATGCCGCCGACCAGGGACAACGAGCTCAACCGGCTCACCGCGGCGGACGTCGCGCCGGAGCTGTCCCAGTTGGAGGACCTGCCGGTCGAGCGGACCGCACAGCCGGACTCGGCGACCGATCCGACCGGCGCGATCAACGCCGCCCGTAGCTGGAAACGGATCTGTGAGCTGGTCGGCGGGCGTTCGGTCAAGGAGGCGGCCGGGCAGACCCTGCTGCAGCTCTGTGAGGGACGCAACCGCCGCCGTGGCCACGGCAAGACCGGCAACGTGCTGATCAGCGGCAGTCCGGGGAGCGGGCGGAGCGAGTACGCCCGGCTCTACGCGGCCGGGCTGTCCGAACTCGACCTCGTGCCGGTCGGTCACCTGGTCCGGGTGAGCACCGTCCGGGAGCTGGCTCCGCAATGGCCCGGCCAGGTGCGCAGCCTGGTCGCCGCCGCCATCGAGGACGCCGCGGGTGGCGTGCTGCAGATCGACTGGTCGGATGACGGCAGCGGCGCGGCCCAGGAGATCGGGGAGGCGCTGGCCGGCCAGATTCGGTCTCGGCTGGGTGACCCGGTGGTCATCCTGACCGGTGAGGAGGCGGCCCTCGCGAGCCTGCGTGCCGCCGTACCGGCGATCGGCGAGGTGTTCGGGCAGCAGTGGCCGGTGCCGGAGCTGAGCACCGAGGAACTGGCCACGATCGTGGTCCGGCACCTGGTGCGGCGGGGACACGACATCCCCGAGGACGTGCAGGCGGCCCTGACGGAACTCGCCCGGCAGCTTCCCGAACGTACCGTCCGTGCCGCCCACGAGTTCGCCCTGAACCTGGCCCGACGCACTGGTTCTCGTACCATCGCGCTGGCCGATCTGGCCCTGCCGCCGTCTGCCGCCGTGGGCGGTCAGCCGGTCGGCCTGGCCGTGGTCGGCTGACCGTTCCCCGTCAGAAAGGCAGTGCCGTGCAACCGTCGTCAGTACCCGTCCCACCGAGCTTTCAGGACTTCATGGAGAACGCCCAGCGCCTCGAGGACCGGATGCGCAGAGGGCAGGCGGAGCTGGAGAAGGCGGTCGTCACCGGCCGCTCGCAGGACGGGACGGTCGCGGTCATGGCCACCGGGCTGGGCAAGCTCCACGCGGTTCGGGTCGACCCCGCGATCTACGAGCAACACGACGTCGCTTCGTTACAGAACGCAATCATGGAGGCGATGCGAGCCGCCGGGGAGAACGCTTCGAAACTCGCCACGGAGAAGATGGGGCCGGTGGAGATAACCCTCCATTGAGGACATTTTGGTTGCCGAGAAACCGACCCTGAGCTGCACTTTTGTTGGTCTTTTCGCGGTCGTTACGGTGCTGTTAAGGTTGCTGTGAAGATTTTTTGAAGACTGTTTAAAGACACTTCCAACGCCCACATTGAGTGACGGAGGTGGCTGTGGAGCAGGTTGATGTCTCGGTGCACGCGCCGGACCCGCTGACCCACGCGGGGCTGGTGAGTCATCTGCGGACCCGGTCCGACATCACCGTGTTGCGTGGCGAGGACCGGTCCCGGTCCAAAGTGCTGATCGTCGCCGCCGAGCGCCTCACCGCGGATGTCATCGCGATGCTGCGTCTCGCGGCCAGTGAGGTCGGTGTCCCGGTGGTGCTGGTCGCCGACGAGATCAGCGAGCAGGAGCTGCTGATCGCGGTGGAGTGCCGGGTGGTCGCCATCATGCCGCGGGCGGTGGTCACCGCCGAGCGTCTCGCGCACAGTGTGCTCGCCGCCGCCTCCGGTGACGGTGTCCTGCCGCCGAACCTCGTCGGCGAACTGCTCAAGCACGTCGAGCGTCTGCAGCGTGACGTGCTCACCCCGAACGGGCTGAACTCCTCCGGTCTCACCGCGCGCGAGATCGACGTGCTGCGGCTGATGGCCGACGGGCTGGACACCAACGAGATAGCCGACGAGCTGTGCTATTCCGAGCGCACGGTGAAGAACGTCATCTACGGCCTCAACCATCGACTGAAGCTGCGGAACCGGTCGCACGCGGTCGCCTACGCCGTGCGTTCCGGCGTGATCTGAGGCGTTCGTGCCGGAATCCGCGGTGATCGAGAGACATACCGTCGGCAACGCCCTGGTGCTGCACGCGCGTCAGCAGATCAGTGCGGAGGCCCGGTCGGTCGCGTTGTCGGTGGCGAGCGATCCGGACAACGACATCGTCATCCTCGACCTGCAGAACGAACTGCCCTTCGACATCTGGGACTCGGTGGCAGCCGCTCTGCAGCGCCGGGGCCGGGGGATCCGGCTGGTGGTCTGCGGCGCGCACCCGGAGACCGGGGCGCTCGCCGGTCAGTGGCTGTCCGACCGGCTGGGCCGGCCGGTGATCGCTCCGTTCGGCAGACTGATCCCGGGGGCGTCGGGGCTGCTCTTCGTGCACGCGGCGGACCTCGGTGGCTGGGTCTGCTACCGGGCGGGCCGGACGCCGATCTGGCAGTCGAAACGTTATCCCGTGCCGGCGTGGGACGGTGCCGCCACCGACTATCTGCCGATCAGTTCCACCGCCGCGGTGGAACCACTGCCCGGCGGCGTATGGCTGCGGGAGAGCCGGGACGAGGCGGCGATAGCCGGGCACTGGCACCGGCTGATGTCGACGATGCCGTGCCAGCCGAACGCGATGTCGGTCATCCTCGGCTGCCCGGGCACCGCACCGCTCAGCCTCGACGACATCGCCCGGTTCTGGCGCGGCCTGGAGCCGCAGGGGCGGGAGCAGGCCCGTTTTGTGCACTACGGCCCGGTCGCTCTGCGTTCCGGCGAAACCCTCGGCCAAGCGCTGGCCGACCTGCTGGAGAGCCCGGTGACGCTCTTCGGTGGGGTGCCGGCCGGTAAGCCGTCGGATCCGGAACTGTTCACGGTGGGGTCCGACGGCCGGCCCGGCTGGCAGGTCTTCGCCCGGGAACTCGCCTACCAGCCCCGGGAGAGCCGGAGCGCTGCCGCGAAGACGCCCCGGATCGTCGGTCACCGTGCCCCGGACCTGCTCGGTGAGCCGCTCGGCGCCCTCGCCTACCGCTACACGAACGACGCTGTCGTCGAGGTGATCCAGTCCGGCCTCTGGCTCCGGGGCGAGGAACCACCCCGGTACGCCGACCGGATCCGGGCCATCCCGGCCGACCCGGACAACGTGCGGGTGATCGTGGACGACGCCGCGCCGGCCATGGTCGACCGCTACCGGGAACTCGCCGGCGACCTGGCGGCCCGGCTCGACCAGGCCACCCGGGACCGGGCGTCGACGCCGCTCTCCTCGGTGGCCGCCGAGACCGGTCAGCGGACGCCGGGCCCCGCCGGTGGTGTCGAGACCGCTCCGCACGGTGTTCCCGGCAGTCCGGTGACGGTGCCGGAACAACCGGTGCCGGTGGCCCCGGAGCCGACACCCGCTGTCGCCCCGCCCGGCCTCACGGTGGCCGGGCCCGCGATGCCCACCGAGACCGACGGGCCCGCCATGGCCGGCCCGTCGGCCGCGGCGCCGTCCACGTCCCCGGAGTCCCGGCCGTCATGGGCTGCGGCCCCGACCATGATGCTGCCGTTGCAACGTCCGGTCCGGCCCCCGGCCCCGGCCCCGGCCCCGGAGCAGCCCAGCACGGTATGGGCCGCCGGCGCCACGCTCGAACTGCCGGCGGTCGGCGCGCCCGCGGCCGTCGTTCCCACCGCCGTGACGGCCACGGTCGTCCCGGACCCGCCGCCCGCCGCCGCCGCGGAACACGCCGAGCCGGGTGATGAGTCCGGCTACTTCCAGCGGGTTCCGCGCGACGAGGTGCGCGGCCACCACCCCGGCGGTGATCTGGCCGAGGAACGGGCCTGGCTGCGGCGCGCGTTCAGCCGCGAGTTCGATGCCGTCTCCGGCGGTATCGCCCGAGTCCTCGCCGAGCACGCCATCCTGCAGAACGGCCCCGAAGCCCTGGAGTACGCGGTCGCCGTCCGGCTCTACCTCTCCGTCTGGGGCGACAGCGTCGACCGGATGCTGCGCCTGGCCGAGCCGGGCGCGCACGTCGCCTTCGCGCGATGCGTGGCCACCGGCCTGAGCCGGCTGCCCTCGCACCGTGGCGTCACCTACGCCGCCGCCGACCTGACCGCGGACGAGATACGGCATCTCGCCCGGCGCGAGGTGCTGACCGACTGGGGGTTCACCAACGCGCTCGTCGAGCGGCCCGCCGGTCTGCCCGGAAACCTCGAGGTGATGCTCTGGTCCACCACCGCCCGGCGGACCCGTCCGCTGGAACCGGAGGGCGACACGGGCAGGCCGGGGCGGGTCCTGTTCCTTCCGGGAACCGCGTTCAAAGTTCTGGAGTTGCAGGAGCCCAGCGGCGGCGTTCCCGGCCGGCTGCTCCTCCGTGAGCTGCTCCGGGACGAGGCCGGTTTCGCCCGGCAGGTCCCTCTAGACGCCCTGGCGCTCGCCGCTCTGCGCCGGTCCGTCGAGCGCGACGCCACCGCCGGCCCGTTGTCACCGGCGCCGGTGACCTCGTCGAGCCGGTTCCTCGGGGTCCCGGGCATGCTCTGATCCGGTCAGGCCGGGCTGCCGGGTGCGGGCAGGGCCGACTCCAGCGCCTCCCGTTGTGACCGGGTGCACCGGCCGTCGGCCAGTGCCCGGCGGATCAGTTCCGCGGCCGTTCCCGGCGACACCCGCACCAGTTCGCCAGCGTGCGTGGTCAGCCACTCCACCAGCCACGCGTCGACGTCGGGCGTACTCACGGCAAGGTGTTTGGCGACCCGCGCGACAGTGCCGCCGCCGGCCGCCAGCACTTCCGCGGCGTGCCGGTGCAGGGTCGGCCGCAGGGCGGCCGGGACGCTCTCGATCAGGGCCTGCCGCAGCATCGGATGCCGGAACGTCAGGGCGCCGCCGGTGTTCACGACGACCTCCGCCGCCCGCAGGTCGGTCTCGACGGTCGACGGGGTCCGCCCGGTGAACGCCGCCACCTCCGCGACGGTGAACCGGTCGCCGAGCAGCGCGGCGTGACGCAGCGTCTCCCACTGGCCCGAATGGAGGTCGCTGAGTGGGGCCAGCACGATGTCGAGCAGGGACCGGGGCACCTCCGGCACCTGGGCACCGACTTCGGCTACCCCGCCGGTGATCTGGACGGCCTGTTGCCGGAGCAGCCCGAGGACCAGTTCCCGGGTGTACAACGGGTTGCCGCCGGCCAGCTCGGCCAGCGATCGAAGATTGGGGCCGGGTCTCGCACCGGCGGCCGCACCGAGGATCCGCGCGACGTCGCCCCGGTGCAACGGCCCGAGGGCCAGCACGTGCCCGCCACCAGCCGCCACCCGATCGCGCAGGCCGTTCGACTCCCGGCCGGCCGGCGTGGGCCGGGTCGCGGAGACCAACAGCAGCGGCAGGGACCGGGTGAATTCGATCAGCCGTTCCCAGACGAGCAGGCTGTCGTCGTCGAGCCACTGCAGGTCGTCGACGGCCAGGGTCAGCGGTCCGGTGGCGCACAGGTCGCGGACGTACCCGGCGATCCGGTCGACCGCCCTCGGATCTCCGGGCAGCACGGCGGCCAGCGCCGCGCGTTCCGAGTCGGCGGAGGTGGTCTCCAGGCCCAGCGTCCGCATCACCACCCGCAGCGGGACGCGGCGGCTGAGTTCGTCCGCGGCGCCCCGGGCGACCCGGCACCCGGTCCGCCGGGCCTCGTCCAGGGCCACGGCCAGCAGCTCGGACTTACCGATGCCCGGTTCGCCCTCGATCCAGACGGTTGTTCCGCGGCGGCTGTTCACCTCGCCGGCCAGGCGGCGCAGCAGCCGCACCTCGGTGTCCCTGCCGACCAGAAAACGGCCCCGCGGCCGGGCGGTCACCGGCGGGGACGGAGCCACGGGCGCCGGGGGTCTCGGTGTCGCGGCCGGCTGGTCCGGCGTGGCCAGGATCCGCCGCTGCAGCGCGCGGATGGTCGGGCCGGGCTCGACGCCGAGCTCGTCGACGAACACCCGCCGGGCCGCCCGGAACGCCTCGAGCGCCTCGGTGCCGCGTCCCGCCTGGTGCAGCGCCCGCATTAGCAGCTCATGGAACGGCTCGTGCAGCGGATGCGCCCGGACCAGCGTGGTGAGGTCGGCGACCAGGCCGTCGTCGCCGCCGGCCAGGATCAGCCGGGCCCGCTGTTCGGCCGCGGCGATCCGCAGTTCGCCGAGGCGGTATCGGTCCAGTTCGACGAAACGGCCGGTCAGATTCGCGTACGCGTCGCCCTGCCAGAGCGCGAGCGCCTCGTCGAGGCCGGCCACCGCCTCATCGGTCCGGCCCGCGGCAGCCGCGGCGCCGGCCGCGTCGTAGAGGCGGTGGAACCGGTCGGCGTCCAGGGCGTCCGAGTCCATTCGCAGGGTGTAGCCGGTGGCTCCGGAGGTCAGTGGCCCTCCGCCTCGTCCCGGCTCGCGGTGCTTCTCCAGGCTTCGCCGCAGCCCGGAGACGTACGTGTAGACGTTGCCCGTCGCGGTCGTCGGCGGGGAGTCACCCCACAGTGCGACGATCAGTTCATTACGGCTGACCACCCGGTTCGCGTTGGCCGCCAGCACCGCGAAGAGGGCGCGCCGGCGGGCCGTCCCCAGGTCGACCTCCTGCTCGTCCCGCCACGCGCGGACCGGTCCCAGGATTTTGACGCACAGCCCTTTCATCGGATCGCGGAGCACTCGTCCGGGGCGGATGACCGCCCGGCTGCGGTCGCGCCGAACAACCCGGCCCGGAACAGCGACTGCGCCAGCGGTGCGGTGAGCAGCCGGCGGCCCCGCGGCGAGAGGCTGGGGGAGGAGACGGCGTGCCGCAGCACGGCTATCGCCGAGGCCGGAGTGGTGACGCTCAACTGTTCGGCGTTGGCCGTCAGCCACTGTTCCACCCACGCGTCGATCGGCACCGGACCGGCCAGGAGCTGACCGGCGACCCGGCTCAGATCACCATCGGCCTCGGCGATCCGCTGGGCGAACTGCCGGTGCATGGCGACCCGGAGGGCGATCGGAATCGCGCCGTGCAGCACCTGGCGGATCATCGGATGCCGGAACCGCAGGCGGAGACCGTCCTCGATGAGAACCCCCGCTGTCATCGCCTCCTCCA
The DNA here is from genome assembly GCF_900104725.1 of Actinoplanes derwentensis. Taxonomy (NCBI): domain Bacteria; kingdom Bacillati; phylum Actinomycetota; class Actinomycetes; order Micromonosporales; family Micromonosporaceae; genus Actinoplanes; species Actinoplanes derwentensis. The sequence continues at coordinate 5,015,582 of NZ_LT629758.1, read as the reverse complement.
CGAGCGGGACCAGCGCGGGCAGGGGCATGCCGGTGACCGCCGCCAGGTCGATGACCCGGTGATTGTTGCCCAGGAAGGCGACCGCGCGCAGCAACTGCCGGGTGTCGTCGGCCAGTGGCCGCAGATGCCGGTAGACGGCCTCGATCAGCTCGGGCGTGGGAGTGTCGGCGGAGAGCCCCAGCCGTTCGGAGATGACCAGCTGACGCAGATAGAACGGGTTTCCGGCGGCGGCCGCGACCAGGGAGCGCACCGTACCCGGCTCGATCTCCGCCCGGAGCACCCAGGTGTGCACCAGTTCGGTGGCCGTCGAGTCGTCCAGCGGGCCGAGGTCGATCAGGGCGGTGCCGTTACGGGGCAGCACCCGCTGCAGCAGCCGCATCTCGTACCCGGTGGGCAGAGGGCGGGAGGCCGAGACGAGCAGCAGGGGCAGCCGTCCGGTGAGTTCGTGGAGCGCGTGCCAGACCAGCAGGGAGGTGTCGTCGGCCCACTGCATGTCGTCCATCACCAGCAGGACCGGGCCTTCGGCGCATCGCGCGACCACGAACGCCTTGACCGTGTCGATCACGGCCATGGTCGGCGGCATCGTCCCGTGGGCGGCGTGCAACGCGGCGAGCAGGTCGTTCACCGCTTCCTGGGGGAGGAACTCCGGTAGCAGGCTCAACGGCGCCCCACGATCGGGTTCGTCGCCGACACCCCAGCCGACCTGGACGCCGGAGGTGGCCGCGTCGCGCAGGCCCTCGGCGAGCAGCGCGGACTTGCCGATACCCGCCTCACCACTGATCCAGATGCTGCCACCGGGACCGCCACCGGCGAGAGCGGCCACCGTCTGCCGCAGCCGGGCGACCGTCGCGGTCCGGCCCAGAAAATCGGCGTGCCGGGGCGGCACCGGTGAGGAGACCCGCACCGGACGGGCGGCGTCGTCGGCCAGCTGGGCGTAGATCTTGGTCACGGCCGGGTCGGGTTCGGTTCCCGACTCCTCCACCAGGCGGTCACGCAGCTCGAGGTAGAGCGCTGTCGCCTCCTCCGTGCGGTCCTGTGCGGCGAGCGCGAGCAGGGCCACCGCGTACAGGCTCTCCCGGGTGCGATGACGGCCGGCCAGCTTCAGAAGACGGCCGGTGACCTCGGCGGCCCGGCCGAAGCCGAGCATCAGCTCGGCGTGGCGTTCGGTGGAGGCCAGGTACAGCTCGCCGAGCCGGACACGCTGGTTCTCGGCATGCGGCCCGGGGACTCCGGCCAGTGGCTCCTCGTCCTGCCACTCGGCCAGTGCCGCGTCCAGGGCGGCCAGCTCGCCACGGGCGTCTCCGGCGGCGCGGAACGTCCGGCTCTGCTCGCGCGCCCTCTCGAAGCGGCGCACGTCGACCTCGTCGGCCGACACGTGCAGGCGGTAACCGCCGCCCTGGGAAGTGAGGACGGATCCGGAGGACCAGCGGTCGCGGCCCGGTTCGAGCACCCGGCGCAGCGCGGAGATGTACGTGTAGAGGTTGCCCATCGCGCTGGCGGGTGGATCCTCACCCCAGACCGCGGCGATCAGTTCCTCACGGGGCACTTCCCGGCCGGGGTTGAGGACCAGGGTGGCGAAGACGGCCTGGCGGCGGGCGGCGCCCGGAGCAGTTTCCCGCCCCGCGAGCATCAGTCGGGGGGTGCCCAGCAATCGGATGTCCAAGCTGATGGGCACCGCCGTCATACGCGTCCTCGCTGTATCTTGTGCTAGACGTTTAGTCAACCGTTCGGCTGAATTATTAGCCGAACGATGTAATCTGGTCAACTTTTGGTGTGACGGTTGCGATGGCGTCGGTCGTCACACCTCGCCGCGAAGGCGATCGAGGGCATCCTGCCTGGCCGGACCGGGCACTGTCGGTCCCCTTGCGCTGACGAATCATCGTCCGGGGTGATGAAATCGTGAGCGATTCTGTCGGCGGGGTGCCGGCGAAATGGCCGTGGGGAGACCGATGGGTGAGGAATTCGCGGGCGAGACCTTTCTCACCCTCGCGAGCGAGGGGCGCTTGGTCGTCGCTTCGGAGCAGGCCGATTCCCTGATCGCGGACCTGGAGCGGACGATCGCCGAGCTGAACGAGCGGTTGAGCGTGCTCGGTCACTGGCGGCAGGCGCCGGGCCTGGATCAGATGCCGGCGGCGATCACCGGAATCGTGGTGGACGCCGTCTTCGCCGACCAGCTCTCCCCAGGGTGGATCGAGCACGCCGCCCGGGAACTCCCGAAGTACGTCACGGCGTTGCGACTGGCCCGCCAGACTCTCGCCGCCGACTGACATCAGCCCGCCTGTCCCGGCGGCGGCATCGGGGCCCGGCGTCGCTGCCACCGGCGTGAGACGAGCAGCACCGACAGGAGCACGATCAACCCGGCCGCTATCCCGATCAGCACGGTGCTCAGGGTGCCGAGACCGTTCCGTGGCTCCGGCGCCGAGCCGGCGGCGGCCGCCGGTTCAGCGGACTGCGGCGTGGTGACCGCGGCGACCGGGCTGACCACGCCGTCGACTGCCGTCGCGAGCACCCGCCGGGTGACCTCGGTGGCGGGCAACCCCGGGTCGGCCGAACGGACCAGAGTGATCGTGCCGGCCACGAAGGCGGCGGCGTACGCGGGACCGCTGCCGGCCCGGCCGATGCTGGCCACCTCGTCGCCGGGCGCCAGCAGATCCGCGGCGTCCGGTGCGGTGTTCCCGGCCGGCTGCCCGTCCCGGCCCGCCGCGCCCACCCGGAGCAGGCCGTCGGCTGCCCCGGCAGCGGCGGTAGCGGGTAGCACGACCACCACGTCGGCGGCGATCGCCTTGTTGATGGCGGTGCCGACCTGCGGGTCGGTGGCGTCGACGTCGGCCCCGATCAGCACGACCCCGGCGCCGGAGGCCGCCGCCACCCGGATGGCGGTCGCCGCGACACCCGCCGTGGGTTTGCCGGTCCCCGCCTTGACGGGCACGATCCTCGCACCCGGCGCCACCCCGAACGACCGCCCCTCGTCGCCGTCGTCACCGGCCACGATGCCGGCCAGGGCAGTCCCGGAGCCGGCGCAACTGTCGTCGCCGCGGCCGGTGCCGGAGGTGACGTCCGTGCCGGCGAGGACCCGGCCGGTCAGCCCGGTGGCGGAGCCGTCGACGCCGGAGCCCACGATCGCCACCTTGACGCCGGAGCCGTCCGCCACCGTCCATGCCCCGCTGGGTGTGAGCAGGGTCTGCCCCCACGTCGCGGCGGCCGGCGGCGTGGCGCCCCACTGGCACTTCGACGGGCGGGTCCGGCCGGCCGGCAGCGGACCGTGCTGGAGTTCCGCTCCGATCGCGTCCCCGGGCAGCACGAGATGCCAGCCTCCGGTGAGGTCGTCGGGGCTGACGAGCCGGCCGCCGTCGGGCTGTACCCGGCCGGCGTTGAGATCGAGGATCTCGCCGGCCCGTTCCGGGTCACCCAGGAAGCGTTCCGCGATCTCCCACAGGTTCTCCGGCGCCCCCTTGCCGACGGTGTAGTAGTACCGGTTCGGCGCGGCGTCCGTGCCCGGCTCGGCCCGGGCAGGCAGGGCGGTTCCGGTGGCGGTCACCGCGACCGCGGCGAGGGCCAGCGCGACGGCGCGCAGGGCGGTTGCCGGCATCGCCCTCACCACTCGGACTTCTGGACGAGCGCCCACTCGTGGTCGTCGTTCGACTGGCACGGGGACAGCGCCAGCCGGGTGGCGGGGCCGGCGTCCGCGCTACCGGGAACGTCGAGACAGAGTCCGGACGCGGTGTTCCGCAGCCAGTAGTAGGCGAATCCGCCGCTGGTCAACCGCGGCTCCAGCCGGAAGTGCTGGTTGTCGGCGTCGAAGCAGTTCGTCTCGTTGAGCGATGTCCCCGGATCCACGCTGCCGGTGCCCGGCGGGTCGATGCAGTAACGGTCGTCGGCGTTGCGGATCCAGTAGAGCTGGTACCCCTCCGCGTCGGCCGCCCGCGGCTCGAACGTCCACTCCTGGTTGTCCTCACCGGTCTTGGCACAGGGGAACTGGTGGACCGGGCCGTCCACCGGGCCCGCGGCATAACCGGGCACGTCGACGCACATCCCGGTGCCGAAGTTGAGGACGAAGTACGGGCCGTAGGCCGAGCCCGACGAGCCCGCCGCCTTGACGGCCGGCTGATTGGTCCGGGCCGGGGCCGTCGGCTGAGGGCGGGCCGCCGTCGGGCTGGGGGAGGGGGAAGCGGACGGGGAGGCCGAAGCGGACGGCTTCGGCGCGGGCTGCCGGACGGGCTGCAGACGGAGATCCTTGGCGTACGTGGTCTGCGCCTCGGACACCCGGACGGTCAGGCCGGTGACCGACGCCTCCCGATCGCCGCGAGTGAAGGCGGCCAGGGCGGCGCCGTATCCACCGTTGTTCTTGATCATTCGGCACATGGTGCGGCCGAGTGCCGGGATCGCCACGTCCGGATCCCACGGGGACCGGCCCGGCGCGGCCTTGACGTTCCTCGCCCACACCGTCGGCGGGAACTGCGCGATGCCCTGCTCGCCGGCCTCGCCCAGTTTGTCCGGGTCGAATCCGGAGGTGGCCATGATCTGCGCCGCGATCCGGGCGGGCGGCATGTCCGGGCAGGTCTTGCCGGCCGCGGCGATCGCCGTCACGTACGCCTCCGGCACCGGGACCACCGTGTCACCGGGGGTGGGAGCGGCCGTCGGGACCGGTGACGCGGCATGTCCGGTGAACCCCGGCTGCAGTGCGTACCAGTTCGCGTACCGCTCGACGGTCCGCACATAGTCGTCCGCCTCGCCGGGGACACCGCCGGCCGCGAGTACCGGCTCCATGCCGAGCCGGTGCGCCGCCAGGGCCACCCGCCACGGATCGTCGTCCAGGTCGACCATGCGGGCCTGGCCGAAGAGCCGGCACATGTGGTGGGCGAGAGCGGTGACGGAGGCTTTGCGATCAGTGATCTGCGCGCCGTCCCACGGGATGTTCTCCTGCCACTGGGCCGGGGTCAGCGCCGCCACCCCGGTCGCGCCGCCGTCCCGCATCGCGGCGACCGGCTGGCCACCGAAGTTCGAGGCGACCATGATCTGCCCGGCCAGCCGGGGCGCGGTGAGCGCGGGGCAGACGGACGCCGCACCGACGAGGATCCGCACGTCAGCCGTGGAGGCCCGGTTGCCCTCCTCCGGTTCGGCGGCGCTGGCCGCGTGCCGTGCGACCAGGCCTCCGGTGCCGCTCATGATCGCGAGCGCCAGTACGACGCCGAGCGTGACCGGGTGCCGCAGCAACGACCGCCGGGCAGGTGCCGGTGGCGCTGTCGCCAGGATGACCTCGGTGGGCTTCTCGGCGAGGATCTCAACCGGTGCCTCGGGGGCCTCCTGGACCACCGGGGCCGCGGGGGCGGTCTCCTCCTCCCACCGCAGGGTGCCGATGATCGCGTCGAACATCAGAACCGCGGCCTGGACCGGTTCGGCCTCGACGTCGCCGTCACTGATCGCGGTGAAGGTGACCAGACCGTAGGCGCCGGGCACCCGGGGATGGGCGATGTGGTATCGGACCTGCCGGGCAGGTGTCCGCCGCTCGGCAGGTCCGGCGGTGGTCACCGAGGAGACGCGGATGGCTTGCGAGCCGCCGATCTCCAGGTATGTCCCGTCCGGTCCGGCGCCGGCGAGAACCGACGCGAACAACTGCTCCGGGGCGGTGCCCTCCTCGACGTCCTCCACCACAGCGATGACGAGCGAACCGGGCAGTCGCACGCCGTCGAAGTCCCCGATCGGCAGCAGTACCGACCGGGCCTGGTGACGGCTCGCCTCGTCCACCGCCGCGGTGATCTCGCGGCGTAGCGCCCGCGGCCAGGGGCCGGTCTCGTCGGTGCCGGCGGGCAGGTGCCGGCGGACGAGACCGTCGATGATCCGGGCGCGTTCCCCGTCGTGGTCCGTGCCGGCCGGGATCTGCACCCAGCCGTCCGGGACGATCAACTCGAGGTCGATCATGATGGTTCCCCTTGCGGCGCGGGATGTAAAAGGTTCGTAACCATAGCGCAATCGATCTTCGCCGGCGGCGTCCGGCTTTCCATACGGAGTCCCGGTGCGCGGCGTTCAAGGTCGGTGCGCGGACACGTCCCGGTATCGGGGCCGGGCCGTTCCCATCAAAGGAAGAGGCGGCCTGGTTACGGTTGTTGCGGACTTTCGTGGGCCGTGGGGCCGACGGCGACCGGGCCGACCCACTTCAGATCAGGCACATTGACCACGATCGCGTCCTGGGTGGTGCGCGAGATCACCACGACTGCCTCGTTCTCCGGGTCCGGGTTCTCCTCACGGTGCGGCACCCACGGCGGCACGTAGATGTAGTCACCGGGTTTGGTGTCGACCCGGGTCTCGCCGTGCTCGGCGTCCAGGAAGACGAACGACGGGGTGCCGCTGACCACATAGATCGCGGTCTCCGACTCGCCGTGGTGGTGGTTACCGGAGTCGGTGCCGGCGGCGACGTGGGTCTGTCCCATCCAGAGGTTCCGGCTGCCCACTGTGCTGCCGCTGATCGCCTCGACCCGGCGCATCCCGGAGGTCTGGGCGGTGGCGCCGCTCAGGGCGCCGGACGCCACGTGGTGCAGCCGTTGGTGAAAAGGGTCGCTCATGCCCGCATCTTGAATCGTCAACACCCCCGATGCCAATGAGATCCTATCGGTTTACTGGGATATTGGAAGGCTGGTGAACAGCGCCGGCCAGGATCCCGGTCAGGGCCGTGGCGGCGCCGTCGAAGAGATCGGCGGTCAGGCCACGGCGCGGCCAGACCAACAGTTCGAGAGGCTTGGGGGCAGGTCGTTCCGGGCGGTCAGGCCCTCCGGCCGCTGACTGTGCACTCGCAACCCGGCGCTCTGGCCGGCGCTTTTGTAGCGGGGCTCTCAGGCGTTGCCGGTGACGGCGTCGTGCCACAGGTAGGCGGCGAGGGCCAGCGCGGCGACGGCGATGACCAGGCGCAACGGGCGTTCCGGGGTGCGGCGGACCAGGGCGGGACCGATCCAGCTGCCGACCAGGCAGCCGACGCCCAGGAGGGCGGCCGCCGCCCAGTTCACCGGGGCGATCACCGCGTAGAGGACGGCCGCCGACAGGTTGGCGGCCGCCAGCACCACACTCTTGACCGCGTTCGTCACCGGCAGCGGCTCCACCACCGACATCGACAGGACGGCCAGCATCAGCACTCCGGCGGCCGCCCCGAAATAGCCGCCGTAGATACCGATCAGGAAGATCGCCACCCCCATCGGCGGCTGCGCGAACCGCCCTTTCGGCCGCGTGTACCACCCCCGCAGCTGATCACGCAGCAGCAGGACCACCGCGGCCAGAGCGATCAGCACCGGAACGATCAGTTCGAACACCGACGACGTGGTGTTCATCAGCAGCACCGCCCCCACGGTCCCACCGAACAGGGCGAACACCCCCAGCCGCAGGATCCGCGCCCCTTGCCCCCGCAGCTCCGGCCGCGACCCGGCGGCCGACCCGACCCCGCTGGCCAGCAGCCCCACCGAGTTGGTCACGTTGGCCGCGATCGGCGGCAGCCCCACCGCGAGCAGAGCCGGATAGCTGACCAGCGACGCCAGCCCCGCCATCGACCCAGTGAGCCCGGACCCGACACCCCCGGCCACCAGCAACACCGCGTGTTCGATTCGCACGATCCACCTTATCGGCGGAGAAAGTCCCGAAACGGCGGCAATGCTGTCTGAATCATCACCCCACCCGCCGTCGCCGACGCAGCACTGTCACCACGACGACGACTGTCACGACGGCGACCGCCAGGATCACAGCGCCGACCGCGACGGCGATCACGGGTAGTGAGTTCCCGCCCGAGGAACCGGGCTCGCCCAACGGGTTGGCTCGCACCTCGGGCACGTCGTCGGTAACGGCGGCCGCGGCATCCACGATCCCGTATCCGTAGGTGCCATCCCGGCCAGGCCCGTCACGGTCAGCGGCGGTGAGCAGGATCCGGTTGATGACGGATGGTCCCTTCAACTCCGGATACTTCGACCGGACCAGCGCCACCACGCCGGTGACCAGTGCGGCGGCCACTTCGTCGCCGTCCGGCAACCGCAGGGTTCCGTGACCGCCCGGTGCACCGGGCACCAAGCCGATGATCTCGTCGCCGGCTTGTACGGACGGCCCGGTGCCGGGTGCGCGAATGCTGACCCGGCCGTTCGGAAGGACGTTCGGTGGGAGGTTCCCGTTGCGGTCCACTCCGCCGACCAGGATGACACCGGCCGTGACATCGCGAGGCATCTGGGCACCCTCGCTGAGCGCCGCGACCACCACCACGTCATGAGCCAGCGCGTAGCGGATGCCCTCGAAGTCGTTGCCGATACGGGGGAACGGAGCCGTCGCGAGGTCGATCACATCGGCACCCGAGTCCACCAGCCATCGGATGCACGCCGCAGTGTCGTCCGGCAAGCCGGTGCAGATGACCGGCTGGACCCGGGCGCCCGGCGCGACCCCCAGAAGCCCGGAGCCACCTTGGGCGACCATCAACCCCAACTCACCCGTCGCGTAGTCGTCAGGCCCGGGGTAGTCGGCGCCGACCTGCTCGAAACCGCCGAACAGGTCCTCCGCGGCGCGCCGGACCGTCGGCAGGACGGCGTCGCCGAGATCGGGATGGGCGACGGGCAGGCCACCGGTGAGCAGCCCGATGGTTACTCCGTCACCCGTGCTGGCCCGCTGAGCCTCAGAAACGTTGATCGACTCGAGGTGCCACTGCCGCTCGTCGGGAGCCGCCCCCAAATTGGTCGCCGTGACCAGTGCAGCCACCAACGAAGCCGCTCTACGTAGCAGCACTCGCGAACCCCTCACTCGAACGTCACCATGTCCGGCCAGGAGTCCCCCAGGGATCCGGTGATCTTCTTGGCTTCCAGCATCTTGTTGATGAGTGCGGTCAATTGAGCGAGAGCCGCATCGATCTGTTCCCACATGCTCTGCACGGCTATCTCGATCAGCTCGGCGCATTTGCCGAGGGCATGAAACGCCCCCACTACAGTGGCGGCCTCGGCGACGGCCGCCAGAATCGCACCTCCGATGTCGAAGAGAGGTTTGACGAGCATCCAGATGTAGGAGGCGTTGACGGCCACGAGCTCACCCAGCCAGGACGCCATCTCTCCACCTGCTTGCGACAAGCCGTCGATGTTCTTGACCTGGATGGGAACGCGCTGGTCGTACGCCTTCCTAGCGCTGCCGGACCAGTTGTTCAGGTTGATCACGTACTGACCGGCGGTGTCGGACATCGCCGATACCGGGGCTTGGACGACGTTCAGCCATCCGAACGCCCTGTCGATCAGGGAGAAGACCGGGATCGCTCCGTCGAGGACCGTTTCGACGAAATCGAGGATCTCGTGGACGCTCTCTCGCAACCTGTCCATGGTGCTCTGGACCTTGTGCCCGTACAGGTAGGCGCCACCAGGGCCGAGCGGACCGGCGAACGGCAGAGCGAACCAGCCGGCATTCCGGGTCTGAGCCACAGCCAGGTGTACGGCAGCGGTGAGGCTGTCGAGGTGGGTAGCGACCGTCGCCGCGTTCTCCCGCGCCTGGCCCACACTTGCGCTCAGGTCGGACCCGGCAGCGCTGATCTGTGCTTCCAGCGGCTGTGTCATCGTCTGCGTTCCGTTCGTGTCCGGGAGAAGGGCGTGACTCAGGTCGGCCCGTAGATGCCGCGAAGGTCCTGGGCGGAGTCCTGGTCGGTGGTCTGCAGGAAGTCGTTGGCCCGGCGAAGCGCCCCGCCGATCTGGTTGAACTCCCGGGCGGCCTCGCCAGTCAGCGTCGTGACGAGCCGCCAGACCTGGTCGTACGCGGCCATCGCCATCTGTGCCTTCATCGGATCGTTGGTGAAGAACGCGGTCGTCTGGAGCTCCAGGCCGGCGAGACCGGCCTGGACGGCGGCCATGTCCTTCGACAGGCGATCCCACTTGGCCGCTTCGTCCAGAAGGGCGTCCTCGATGAGGCGAACCTCGTCGCTACTGTCGCCAGGCATCCGACCTCCCAAGCTGCTGTTCGAGACATATCCGTGCGCTGTCACGGGTGTCTACACCCGATGGTCGGATCTGGTTCGGATGCGGGGCTGGCATTACCGACTGCCGGCTCGGGCGGCGGAGCGAAAGGCCGCCAGTGCTTCCTGTACGAGGGTGCCGTTGGTGGCCGGGTGGGGTAGCCGGCTCAACAACACCTGAATGTCGGCTATCCGGCCGCCGATGACAGTGATCTCGAAGAACCCGATCGGCCCGCGAATCGTCGTATCTCGCTGGATGGGGGCGGTTGCTGGTGGATCGGCGTGCCGCGTCGCCATCTCGTACCGGTCGCGCCGGTGCTGAACATCGGCGAGCATGTCCGCTAGGTCGGGATAGTGCCGCCGGTTCAACCGGAGTCTCTCGTCCACCTCTTCGGCAATCCTGTCGTCCCCGCGGATGGAATCCGCCCAGTCGAGCGCCTCGAGTTGCGCGGACATGGTGGCGTGCATGGCGTTGCCATACGCCTCGAACAGCGCTGCGCCCAGATGCTCCCGAGGAAGGCGGGCCTGCCAGCGCGCGTCGACAGTGATGTCGGTGACCAGTCCCTCAGAGCTGACGGTGATGGTGACCGTGCCCGTCTCGTCATGCCCGTCGAATGCCGGTGCGGTGGTTCTGACCGCACTCAGGTCATGGTTCAGAGTGCGCAGGTCGATGAGGGCTCTGCGGAGACCCGCAAGCGAATCCGATTCCCGCTCCGCCGGGCGGCCCGCACGGTAGGAAGATCGATCGACCACGCCTCACTCCCCGTTCCCTTCCGCCGGCCCCCGCACAGATCCACGGCATGCTACATATCGATCGAGAGTGATCACTATTCTTTTGACGTGTAGTCGACCGTGCGGAGCGGATCGCGGGACTCAGGAGGGTGTGGGCTGGAGGAGCCGGGGCATCGCCTCGGTGAGCTGGGCGCGCCAGTGCGGGAGTGGGGGGACGCCGGTCGACGGCCAGCGGGAGTGGGACAGGACGCTGTAAGCGGGGCGGCGGGCGGGGCGGGAGAAAGCGGCGCTGGTGGTGGGCCGGACGCGGGCGGGGTCGAGTCCGGCCTCTTCGAAGACGGCCTGGGCCAAGCCGAACCACGTGGTGGAGCCGGCCGCTGTGCCGTGGTAGGCGCCGGGGGCGGCGCGACCGTCGACTGCCGCCCGGGACAGGGCCACCAACTGCTCGGCCAGGGCGTACGACCAGGTGGGTGGTCCTTCCTGGTCGTCGACGACGTCGATGTGCGGGCGGGTGGCGGCCAGGTCGAGCATGGTGCGGACGAAGTTGCGGCCGTGTTCGCCGTAGAGCCAGGCGGTGCGAACCACGTATCCGCCGTTGGCCAGGACGGCCCGCTCGCCTTCGGCTTTGCCGCGGCCGTAGGCGTTGACCGGCTGGTGCGGGGTGTCCTCGGGGTAGGGCGTGCGGGCGGAACCGTCGAACACGTAGTCGGTGGAGACGTGGACGAGCCGGTTACCTGCCTCCGACGCGAGCAGCCGGACCGCGTCGCCGTTGACCGCGGTGGCTTGCTTCTCGTCGGTCTCGGCCCCGTCGACGTCGGTCCAGGCCGCGGCGTTGATGACGATGTCGGCTTCGGCGACCGCGGCGCGGACCTGAGCCGGCGAGGTGATGTCCAGGTCGGTGTGCCCGGCGGCGATCACCGCGGTCTCATCGTGGGCGGCCAGGACGCGCTGCAGGTCCCGGCCGAGCATCCCGCCGGCCCCGGTGACGAGCCACCGTGTGGGCATCAGAGACCGGCTCGCGACTTGAGGGGTTCCCACCACTGGCGGTTCTCGCGGTACCACGTGACGGTCGAGGCGAGGCCCGGCTCCAGGGCGACTTGGGGGACGTACCCCAACTCGTTCTGGATCTTGGTGATGTCGAGGGAGTAGCGGCGATCGTGGCCTTTGCGGTCGGCGACCGGGCGGACCATGTCCCAGTCGGCTCCGCACGCGGACAGCAGCAGTCCGGTCAGGTCGCGGTTGCTCAGTTCGGTGCCGCCGCCGATGTTGTAGACCTCGCCGGACCGGCCCTTCTCCAGGACGAGCTGGATGCCGCGGCAGTGGTCGGCCACGTGCAGCCAGTCGCGCACGTTGCCGCCGTCGCCGTAGAGCGGGACCGGCTTGCCGTCGAGCAGGTTGGTCACGAAGAGCGGGATGAGCTTCTCGGGGAACTGGTGCGGGCCGTAGTTGTTGGAGCAGCGGGTGACGACGACGTCCATGCCGTGGGTGCGGTGGGCGGCGAGGGCGAGCAGGTCCGATCCTGCTTTCGAGGCGGCGTACGGCGAGTTCGGCGCGAGTGGCCACGTCTCGGTCCACGAGCCGTCGTCGATCGAGCCGTAGACCTCGTCGGTGGACACGTGGACGAATCGGGGTACCCCGGCGGTTCGGGCGGCGTCCAGCAGGATCTGGGTGCCGAGCACGTTGGTGGCGACGAACGGCACCGCGCCCGAAATAGACCGGTCCACATGTGATTCGGCGGCGAAATGCACGATCACGTCATGCCCGGGAAGCAGTGAAAGAAGAAGATCAGAATCGGAAATGTCGCCCTGCACAAACCGCAGTCGGGTATCCGACAGCGGCAGGTTGGCGCGATTACCAGAATAGGACAACAGATCCAGAACGGTCACCGATGATCCGGCCGCGCTGGCGTATTCGTCCTGCAAGAGGGCCCGGACGTAGGCTGATCCGATGAAACCGGCACCACCGGTCACGAAAATCTGCACGACTGGCGAGTGTAGACGGTCGCCCACCCCGTCTAGGGTCGCCCAGTGCGTGGAATTCTGCTCGCCGGTGGGACAGGCTCGCGACTCTGGCCGATCACCATGGCGATGTCCAAACAGTTGATGCCGATCTTCGACAAGCCGATGATCTACTACCCGCTCGCCACTCTGGTATCCGCCGGGATCCGCGAGATCCTGGTGATCACCACCGATGAGGATCAGCCGCATTTCCAGCGGTTGCTCGGTGACGGGAGCCGGTTCGGGCTGGAGCTGACCTACGCGGTCCAGCCCCGGCCGGACGGGATCGCCCAGGCGTTCCGGATCGGGGCCGCGTTCATCGGCGATCAGCCGGTGGCACTGATCCTGGGCGACAACCTCTTCCACGGGGTCGGGAACTTCCAGGAGGCGGACGGGGGCCGGGTCTTCGCCTACCCGGTGGCTGATCCGGAGCGGTACGGCGTGGTCGAGTTCGACGACGACGGTCACGTGCTGTCGATCGAGGAGAAACCCGAGAAGCCCAAGTCGACGTACGTGGTACCGGGCCTGTACTTCTACGGCCCGGACGTGGTGAGCATCGCCGAACAGCTGGTCCCGAGCGCCCGCGGCGAACTGGAGATCACCGCCGTGAACGAGGCCTACCTGCGGCAGGGCCGCCTCGACGTGACCGTGCTGGACCGGGGCACCGTGTGGCTGGACACCGGCACGTTCCAGTCGATGGTGCAGGCCTCGGAGTACGTCCGGGTCATCGAGGAACGGCAGGGCCTGAAGATCGGCTGTGTCGAGGAGGCGGCCTGGCGCCGGGGCTTCATCACCGACGACGAGTTGCGGGTGCTGGCCGAACCGTTGCTGAAGAGTGGTTACGGGCAGTACCTGCTGCGGCTGCTGGACGGGGGACTGCGATGAAGATCCGGCCGCTGACGATCGAGGGCGCTTTCGAGATCACCCCGGTTCAGCACGGGGACGACCGGGGCCGGTTCTTGGAGTGGTATCGGTTCGACCGTTTGGCCGAGGCGGTCGGGCATCAGCTCGACCTGGCTCAGGCCAACCTCTCCACGTCGGCGCGGGGCGTGGTCCGCGGCATCCACTTCGCCGACGTACCGCCCGGTCAGGCGAAGTATGTGACCTGTGTGGCGGGCGCGATCATCGATGTGATCGTGGACCTGCGGACCGGGTCGCCGACGTTCGGGTCGTGGGAGGCGGTGCGCCTGGATGACGAGGACCGGCGCGCGGTCTACCTGGCGGAGGGGCTGGGGCACGGCTTCTGCGCGCTGAGTGAGGGGGCGACGGTGGCCTACCTGTGCTCGTCGACCTACCGTCCCGGCCACGAGCACGGCATTCATCCCCTTGATCCGGAGCTGGGCATTGCCTGGCCGGTGGCTGAACCCGTACTGTCCGCCAAGGACGCCGCTGCACCGTCGCTGGCGGAGGCCGGCGTCAATCGCATGTTGCCTCAGTACGAGGTTTGCAACGACTTTGTCAAATCGCTGAGTCAGATTGGCGACAGTCGATGATTTCAGTGCCGGTCTGTCCGACTTGGACAGCTTGCGACCCATCGGTTCCCGGCATCATCCGAAACGGCACGCGTGTCGAACGGAAAGCTGTAGCGCGGCCTCCGACACATTGAGAGTCTGTCTCATGTGTCCTGTGGGTTTCGCCACGGGGAAGTTCATGAATCGGTTGAAGCCGCTGATGGGGGCAAAGGCGTGCGAACAATTGAATCCCTGGAGACCGTCGACCTGGCGGCGACGGCCTCCCAGCTCAAATCCCGGTCCCGGGCCGGTGCGGCCCGGACCGGGTGGCAGAGCCGCTACAGCCTGTCCCTCTACCTCATCGATTTCGTCGTCGGCCTCAGCGCGGCCTCCTGGGCGCTGCTGCTCAGGTTCGGCGCGCCCGGCGCCGCTCCGGAACAGCGCGACTACCTTCTCCTCACCGCACTTCTGCCGATCGCCTGGATCGCATGCCTGGCGTTCAACCGAGCGTATGAACCACGTCACCTCTTTGTAGGCACCGAGGAGTACGCCCGGGTATTCCGCGCCGGTTTGGCGCTGACCGCCGCGCTCGCCATTGTCTCGTTCGCATTCGACCTGCGCCTGGCCCGCGGATATGTGCTGATCGTGATGCCGCTGGCGATCCTGGTCGACCTGGGCGCCCGTTTCGTCTTCCGGCAACGGCTGCACCGGGCCTGGGCCAAGGGCCGCCGCCTGCAGCGGGTGGTGCTGGTCGGGCACGAGCGAGCCGTCGTCGACATGACGCGCCGGCTGAGCAGAGAGCGCTACCACGGGCTCGGCGTCATCGGCGCCTGCCTGCCGCCCGGCCCGCCCCGGACGGTCAGCCCGCCGGGGATGCCGCCGGTCTACGGCACCTTCGACGACGTCGCCACCGCCGTCGCCCGGTCCGACGCCGACACCGTCATCGTGCTGTCCTGCCCGGAGATCGACGGCCCGGCCCTGCGCCGGCTCGCCTGGCAGCTGGAACGCGGCGAGGTCGACCTGATCGTGGCCAGCACCCTGGTCGACGTGGCCGGGGACCGCACCACCATCCGGCCCGTCGACGGCCTGCCGATGCTGCACGTCGAGCACCCACGGCTCAAGGGCAGTGCCCGTGTCGTCAAGGAGATCTTCGACCGGGTCGGCGCGATCAGCCTGCTCCTGCTGGCCTCCCCGGTGCTGGCCGTGGTGGCCGCCCTGGTCCGGTTCGGGCCTCGCGGCCGTGGCCCGGCGATCTTCCGGCAGGAGCGGGTCGGCCGGGACGGCAAGCCGTTCATGCTCTTCAAGTTCCGCACCATGCAGGTCGACGCCGAAGCCCGGCTCTTCGAACTGGGCGACCTCAACGACACCGACGGGTCGCTGTTCAAGATGCGCGAGGACCCGCGGATCACCCCGGTCGGCCGCTGGCTGCGCCGGTTCTCCCTGGACGAACTGCCACAGCTGGTCAACGTGGTCAAGGGGCACATGTCGCTGGTCGGCCCGCGCCCGCCACTGGCCAAGGAGGTCGCCACCTACCCGGCCGACATGCGCCGCCGTCTCGTCGTCAAACCCGGGCTCACCGGCCTGTGGCAGGTCTCCGGCCGCTCCGACCTGTCCTGGGAGGAGTCGATCCGGCTCGACCTCAGCTATGTCGAGAACTGGTCGCTCGCCATGGACCTGGCCATCCTCTTCCGCACGGTCAGCGCCGTGGTGCGCAGCTCCGGCGCGTACTGAACAAGGAGTTCTCCAGTGATCGCCGTTGTGGTCGTCACCTACAACAGCCAGCGCCTGCTCGCGGACCTGATCGACTCGCTCGGCCCAGGGCTGGACGGAGTGGACTGGCACCTGACAGTGGCCGACAACGACTCCGCAGACGACTCCGTCGCCGAGGTCTTACGGCTGAAGCCCGATGCGACGGTGGTCGAGATGGGACGTAACGCCGGTTATGCGGCCGGGATCAACGCCGCAGTCGCCAAGTCCGGCCCGTACACCGCGATCCTGGTCCTCAACCCCGACGTGCGCCTGACCCCCGGCTGTATCCACCCGCTGCTGGAAACGCTCCGCAAGGACGGGACCGGCATCGCGGTGCCGCTGCTGACCGACGGCGACGGCGAACTGATCGAAACCATGCGCCGCGAGCCCGCCATCCGTCGCGTTCTCGCCGACGCCTTCCTCGGGGCCGGCCGCGCCGGACGGATCGGCACCCTCGGCGAGATGATCACCGACCCCGCCCGGTACGGATCGGAGACGGTCGCGGACTGGGCCGAGGGTTCCACCCAGCTGATCAGCGCCGACTGCTGGAACGCGATCGCACCCTGGGACGAGTCGTTCTTCCTCTACTCCGAGGAGACCGACTTCGCACTGCGCGCCCGCGACGCCGGTTTCGCCACCCGTTTCACCCCCGTCGCGCGCGCGGTCCACCTGGAAGGCGACTCCAAGGTCTCACCCGGCCTGTGGGCCCTGCTCACGATCAACAAGGTGCGCCTGTACGGCCGTCGCCACCACCGTCTGGCCACCACGGCGTTCTGGGCTGCACTGCTGCTGCGCGAGACCAGCCGGGCGGCTCTCGGCAAAGCCCCCAGCCGCCGTGCCGTCCGTTTCCTGCTCAGCCCGTCACGGCTGCGGGAGACCCCCGGACCGCACACCGTGCACGGCCGTCAGGCGTGACAGCTCGTACTCGGTGCCGATAGCCGAACGGCGGCCGGGCTGCGCGCGGTACTCCTCGATGACGGCGGCCAGGAACGCGGCGTCGATGCCGGTGGTGGTCAGCCGGGTGGGGTCGAAGTGGCGGGCCCCGTGCCGCGCGACCAGCTCCGGCCGGGCCAGGTCCAGCCGCAGCTGGTGCGGGTTGCCGGCCGTGGCCGGGGCACCCAGCGCCTCCCAGGGGATCACCGACGACCCGAGCAGGTGGACGTCGGCGATCCCTTCCGGGCGCAGCCGCACCCCGAACCGGCCCAGCGCGAACAGCCACAGGACGGCCAGCGCGACGATCCAGAACACCAGGACGATCACGTTGTCCCCGGCCATGCCGAGCGTCCGCGTCCCCAGCACCGTGTAACCGGCGGCGGCCAGGACCGTGCCCGGATGCACCGGAACGTCGAAAGTGTTCTCGTCCGGTCGCGCCACCAGCCGCCGCGGCCGGTACGAACGTGTGCCGGCGACCGCGAACAACGCCACGGCCAGCGGCAACGCGGTTCCCAGGAGCATCGACCCGGTCCCGCCGCCGGTCCTGCGCATCACTTCGATGACGAGGGCGGCCGACAGCGCGACGGCCACCACCACACCCCGTCGCCGGTCCACCCACTCCAATACCGCGTTCGTCACGGCCCCAGCCTAGGACCCCGTCGCCGCGGCCGCCGCCCGCCCGGCGGCCCGCCCGGAGAAGAGGCAGCCGCCCAGGAACGTGCCCTCCAGCGATCGATAACCGTGCACCCCACCGCCACCGAAACCGGCCGCCTCACCCGCCGCGTACAGCCCCGGCACCGGAGTGCCCGCCGCGTTGAGCACCTGACCCTGCAGATTGGTCTGCAACCCGCCGAGCGTCTTGCGGGTCAGCACGTTCAGCTTCACCGCGACCAGCGCCTCCGCGTCCGTGCTGAGGAACCGGTGCGCCGCCGCGGTCCGCCCGAGCACGTCACCCGGATAGGACAGCGCGTTCCGGATGCCCATCACCTGCGCGTCCTTGCTGTACGCGTTGTCCATCTCCCGGTCCCGGGCCTCGATCTGCCGGGTCAGCGCGTCCAGTTTGATCAGGTTGTTGCCGGCCACCCGGTTCATCCCGGCCACCAGCTCGGGCAGAGTCGCCGCCTTCACGAAGTCCGCACCGTACTGCTGGAACTTCTGGATCGGCCCCGGCGTCTGCCAGATCCGGCTCAACAGCAGCCACAGGTTCTTGTTCGTCAGGTCCGGGTTCTGTTCCGAACCGGACAGGGCGAACTCCTTGTCCACGATCTTCTGCGTCGTGACGAACCAGGAGTAGTCGTACCCGGAAGCGGTGATCGAACCGAGAGTGTGCAGCGTGTCGTACCCCGGCCAGTCCGGCGCCGCGAACCGTTTCCCGGTCGCGTCGAACCACATCGACGACGGCCCCGGCAGGATCCGGATGCCGTGCCCCGGCCAGATCGGATCCCAGTTGCGCAGCCCCTCGGTGTAGTGCCACATCCGGTCCGGGTTCACCACCCGCCCACCGGCGGTCTGCGTGATCGCCAGCATCCGGCCGTCCACATGCGCCGGCACGCCAGTGATCATGGTGGTGGGCGCTTTACCGAGTCGGGCCGGCCAGTTCTGCCGGATCAGGTCGTGGTTCGCCCCGATGCCGCCGGACGCCACGATCACCACCGGCGCTTTAAGATCAAAACTGCCGATCGCCGTACGGGAACTCGGCTTGCCCCGGGCGACGGTGCTCGCTTCCAGGATCGCCCCCCGCACGCCGGTGACCGCGCCGTTCGTCACCACGACCTCGTCGACCCGATGCCGGAACTTGAACACCACCTTGCCCGCCGCCACCCCCGCCCGGACCTTCTTCTCGAACGGTTCCACGATCGCCGGCCCGGTGCCCCAGGTGACGTGGAACCGGGGCACCGAGTTCCCCGGCCCGTCCGCGACCCCGCCACCACGCTCGGCCCAGCCCACCATCGGGAACCACTGCAGCCCCAGCCCCGCCAGCCACGACCGTTTCTCCCCGGCCGCGAACTGGACGTAGGCCTGCGCCCACTTGTAGGCCCAGTAGTCCTGCCCCGCCGGATCGGTGATCCCCCGGTCGAAACCGGCCGTCCCCAGCCAGTCCTGCCAGGCCAGGTCGTAGCTGTCCCGCACGCCCATCAGCCGCTGCTCATCGGAGTCGACGAAGAACAGCCCGCCGAACGACCAGAACGCCTGCCCACCCAGGCTCGCCTCCGGCTCCTGATCGAGCAGCAGCACCTTACGCCCGGCCGCGACGAGCTCCGCGGCGGCGACCAGCCCCGCCAGCCCATGCCCGACAACGATCACATCCGCGTCGGCAGCGGCCGCCGCCCCGAAGGCGGGCACCCCGGCCGCTTGAGCGACCGTGGCCCCCGCAACGACCCCACCGGCCACCCCGATCGCCTGCCGACGACTGATCCGCGCAGACCCTGACTGTTCCACGAGCCCTCCCGACCGACCCCTGTGCGGCCCCTCACTGGACCCACACTGGACAGAAATCGAAACAGGCCGATCCCTCCGCGCGGTAGTCGCCGACCGCCAACGTCCCGGCGTCCTTTTGTCGCCCACCGACCCTTGCGAACAGCGACGGCGGGCGGTGTGGTGAGCGGACGGCGGCGTCAGAGCAAGAGCAAGCCGTCGCGGAGGCCGCTGGTGGGCTGTACTTCGCCGCCACCGAGGCCACCGAGGTGGAGTCGCTACGCCTGTTCAGTGAGGCGCTCACCCGGCACACCCGGAAGGTCGCCGAAGTGCCCTTCCGGGACTGGAACGACGCGATAGCGCACCTGTTCCGCAGCTTGAGCGACGGCGGCCCGACCATCGTCGTGATCGACGAGTTCCCGTTCCTGGTGAAGGCGTCACCGGCGCTGCCGTCGATCATTCAACGCGAGGTGGGTCCCGGCGGCAGCGGCCGAGCGAGTGCGGTCCGGCTGGTGTTGTGCGGATCGGCGATGGCCGTCATGGGCGGTCTCCTGTCCGGGCAGGCACCGCTGCGGGGCCGGGCGAGCCTCGAATTGGTGGTCCAGCCGTTTCGCTACCGGGAGGCGGCCGACTTCTGGGGTATCACCGATCCCAGGCTCGCCGTCCTGGTCGGCGCGGTCGTCGGCGGAACCCCGGCCTACCGGCACGAGTTCACCCAGGGCGATGCTCCCGCCGCGATCGACGACTTCGACGCCTGGGTGGTCCGGACCGTCCTGAACCCGCAGACTCCACTGTTCCGGGAGGCGCGCTACCTACTGGCCGAGGAGTCCGCCATCCGTGACCCCGCCCTCTACCACTCGGTGCTGGCCGCGATCGCCGCCGGCAACAACACCAACGGCGGCATCGCCGGTTACATCGGCCGGCGAGCCGATCAGATCACGCATCCGCTCACCATCCTGAAGGACTGCGCGCTGATCGCCCGCGACCCGGACATGTTCCGGCCCGGCCGGGCGCGGTACCGGATCGTCGAATCGCTGATCACCTTCTATCAGGCGATCATGCGAAAGCGCTGGGCCGAACTGGAGATCCACCGGGCCGACCAGGTCTGGGCGACCACCCGGCAGACCTTCCCACCCAGGTCGTCGGCCCGAATTTCGAAGCCGTGTGCCGGGCCTTCGCCCTGGAGTCCGGTGGCGCCCTGTTCGCCGAGCAGCCCGCCGGGGTCGGCTCCGGCACGGTCAACGACGCCACCAACCGCACTCAGATCGAGATCGACGTGGTCGCGCTCTCGCCCCAGCAGCCGAACAGCCCGCGCCGCGTCCTCTCCCTGGGCGAGGCCGAGTGGGGCCAGGTGATCGGCCACCACCACCTCACCCGCCTGGAGAGGGCCCGCTACCTGCTGCGCCAGAAGGGCTACGACACCGAAGCCACCAAGCTGACCCTCTACGGCGGTGCCGGCTTCACCTCCGACCTGAAGGCCGCTGCCGCCGGGAACGCCGACATCCTCCTGGTCGACCTCGATCAGTTGTACGCGTCCTGAGCACCGAACGCGGGTAGCGGCGGGTGTGTCAGGCGCGGTCGTGGAGGGTGATGTGGTAGCCGTCGGGGTCGGCGAAAGTGAAGGTGCGGCCGAACGGGCCGTCGATCGGGGCGGTGACGATCGGGTGGCCGTCGGTGGTGAGGGCGTCGTGGATGGCCTGGACGTCGGTGGCGTGGAGCCAGATCGCCGCGCCGATGCCCGGCTGGCTGACCGACGCGAGATCGGTGCCGGGCACGATGCTGCGCAGTGCGAACGCGATCGGCTTCGTCTCGAACACCACGGCGTGCGGCGGCCCGGCCGGTGAGCGGACCAGGCCGAGGTACTGCTCGTAGAACGCCTGCGACGCGTCGAGGTCGCGAGCCTGCAGGGAGATGAAGTCGGGGCCGGTGACGGGCATGACGAAGCTCCTTCGGTTCGTGTCAGTTTACTGACATGCACCAAGCTATGTCAGACTGCTGACATGAGTCAAGACGAGCCCGGCATCGACCTGGAGACCTCACTGGGCTACCTGCTGAAAGAGGCGTCGAGCGCCCTCCGGGTGGCCATGGAGGCGGTGCTGCGCCCGCTCGGAATGACCGTGACGCACTACTCCTGCCTGGAACTGCTGGCCCAACGCCCGGGCTTGTCGAACTCCGAACTGGCGCGGGGCGCCTTCGTGACGAGGCAGTCGATGAACGTGCTGCTGCAGACCTTGGAACGAGACGGGTACGTGACCAGACCGGCCGAGGCCCCGGTGGGAAAGGCCCTGCCCACCCGGCTCACCCCACGAGGCCGCCGAAGCCTGGCGAAGGCCACCGCGGCGGTCCGCTCCGTCGAGCTCCGCATGCTGACCGGCCTGACCGAAGCCGACCAGTCAGCCGCCCACACCCTCCTGCAGAGCATGATCCGCTCCCTGAGCAGCCCTCACCAAAACGACTAAAGGCACCAGAACGGAACCTGCTAGCCGTGCCCACCGCTTCAGCCCGGAACCGTCCCCACGCTAAGCGGGACGAGGCATGTAATCCTCGAGTAGAGCGGGAGTGAGACCAGCCCGATGAATGGCTTTGAGAGCGTTCACGAAATCGGCCCGGAACGCCTCGCGGAAGTGCATGAGGATGATGTCGCCGGGCTTGACGCCCTTCGGGCCCTGATAGCGCACCTTCCCCTTGTGGACGGTCTCGGTCCACATGAAGGCGGCTGTCATCCCGCAGGACTTGGCTGCTCGGAGCGTGTTGTCGTCCTTGTTGCCGTACGGCGGGCGGAACAGGGTCGGGCGCCGGGTGTACCACTGTTCCAGCTTGTCCGCCGAGCCACAGATCTGCCGTTTCTGGAATTCGAAGGACTTGCCGCGCATGTTCGGGTGGCTGATCGTGTGTGATTCGATCACCGCTCCGGCGTCGACCATCGGCTTGAAATAGTCCGGGTCGTCCTTGACCGCGTCGGTGGTCAGGAAAAGGGTCACCGGGACGCCGGCGGCGGCGATCAGCTCCTGTGCTTCGGGGAGTTTGAGATAGCCGTCGTCGATGGTCAGGAACGCCACTTTCTGGGTGGTGGGGATGCGGTGCAGGTATTCGACGGAATCGCCGCCGGCCAGGGTGATCGGCTCGGGTGACGGGGCGTCCGCGAAATCGGGGATGCCGTGTTTCGCGCGCATGGCGGCCCGGGTCTGGTCCGGGGCGGGTGCGGCGGCGGACGACGGCCCGGAGGCGGGTGGCACCCAGGACGCCGAGGTGGCCGGTGACCCACCGTTAGTGCAGGCGGCCAGTGCCATGACGATGCCGGCGGCGGTCAGTGTCCGAGAAGTCCTCGCATTCCACACCTGGGTGATCTTGCTAGACCCGGTGTGAAGTGCGGGTGAAGAGGGCTACCTAAGTCGTTTGACCAGCCCGATCGCTTCCAGCTTGAGGCGGCGGAGAGCCGACGGGCCGTCGATTGCCTCCGCACGCAACGTTTGCGGAGTGTCATCGTTACGGACGGTGAAGCGCGGCTGCAGCCAATCCGAGGCGCGGGCGGGGCGGCGGTCACTGGTGAAGACGCGGGTGTAACCGAGGCGCCGCATCCGGGTGAGCAGGGTCCGGTCGTAACGGCCGAGCGGGCACGCCGCCGTGCTGACGTCAGCGCCGACGACCTTGGTCAGGCGTTCGCGGGCGGCGACCAGTTCCTCGTCGGCGGCCGCCGGGGAGAGCCCGCGCCACGGGATGTGGCGCATGCCGTGGGTGCCGACGGTCATGCCGTTGCGCTGCAACGATCGCACCGCGTCCTCGTCGAGGCTGCCCGCGCTGTCAAGGCGGCCGGCCAGCACGAAGAAGTCGGCGGTCAGGCCACGGGCGAGCAGGGCGGGCAGACCGAACTCGACGTCGGAGGTGTTGCTGTCGTCGAAGCTGATCCGCAGGCCGGGCCAGTCGCGGATCTCGTCGAGCACGGCTTCGAACTGATCCGGGGTGATCCAGTACCGGGCCTCGCCGGGTTCGAGTTCGCGCTGCGGGGTGCCGATGCCGTGGAAGCAGACGTTCCGGATGGTCATGATGTCCTCGAGGATTCGTCGCGGCCCCAGGCGGTGCCGCCGTCGCCGGCGCGTTTCGCGGACCAGGCCGCGGTCACGGTGATCGCCACGTAACAGGCGGCTGCCGGAGCCAGCCACGGGCGGGGCAGGACCACGTCGCGTAGCCAGGACGAGCGGTCGGCGGGGCGGACCGGCACGGTGATCTCGCCCCGGGCGGCGGCCGCGCGCATCGCGGTGTTGCCGCCGCGGACCCGGACCAGGCGGCGGATCAGGTCGCCGGTGCGCCGCGGGGTGGCGATCGTCGCGGTGTACTCGTCGAGATGGGCCTTCTCCTCGCGGGCGAACTGCGAGTCCAGGTAGAGGTCGTCGGCGACGAGTTCCGGGAACCGGCCGAACCGCGCCCGGCCCTTCTCGGAGACCGCGACGACACCCCGCCCGAACAGCCCGTCCCGCAGCACCGGCAGCCGTCCGTGGATCGCGTAGTACGCCCGGACCAGCACCGGGCGCCCGGTGACGTCGAGTTCCCGGCCGACGGTGGCGGCGGGGGAACTCTCCAGCGCGGTGGCCAGGGACCGGACGGCCGCACTGCTGAGCACCACGTCGGCGTCCAGGTAGACGCGGGGGAATCCCACGGCGGCGTCGTCGCCCGCGTTCAAGGCGGCCGCTTTGCCGGCCTTCTTCAGATCGACTGTTCGTACGCCGGGGCGAAGCGCTGCCACGGCGGCCGTGTCATCGGTGCAGCCGTTGGCGACGACGGTGATGTCGAACTCGCCCGGCGCCGTGTCGGCGAGCAGCGCGTCCAGGCAGCGCCCGATGACCGCCGCCTCGTTGTGGGCGGCGATGACGATGCTGGTCATCGGTGCCTCTCCGGGGCCGGCATCGAGCTGCCGGAACGCTGCCGGGGGATCGGGGCCGGCGGGAGGCGCTTGGCGAGGAGACGCTGGAAGACCGCGGCGTACGGTCCGGCCTGGTGCTCCCAGGAGAGCTGCCCGAGGAACCGCTCGCGCCCGAGTTTGCTCATCTGCCGCCGCCGGTCCGGGTCGTCGAGCAGCGTGTCGAGGGCTTCGGCGAACTCCTCGGGGGCCCCGGTCGGCACGTAGGCCCCGGCGTCCCCGAGGGTGGCGCGGGTCTCGGTCAGGTCGGCGGCGACCACGGGCAGGCCACGGCCCACGTACTCGACGGTCTTGGCCATCGTCGACAGGTCGTTCATCCGGGTCGGCAGGTCGGGCTGGACCGCGATGGTGGCCGACCGCAGCAGTTCGTCGACGGCGGGGCCGTCGAGCCAGCCGGTGAACTCGACGACGTCCTCGACCTTGCGCTCGGCGGCGAGACGGCGCACCGACGGCATGCTCTCGCCGTCCCCGGCCAGGATCACCTTCCAGCCGGTCCGGCCCCGTCGGCGGGCCAGTTCCTCGGCGGCCAGGACGACACCCTCGACGTTGTCCTGCGGGCCGAAGACACCGAGGTAGACGATCTTGTGAGGATCGCCCTCCACGTACTGGAAAGGCGCGATCTCGCGGGCGGCCGGGCCGTTGCGGACCACGATGACCTTCGCCGGGTCGACGCCGCGCCGGACCGCGTTGTCCTTGAACGACTCGTTGGTGGCGACCACCTCGGTGGCGGTGCGCAGGGTCAGCCACTCCATGGCGACGAGTGTCCGCATCGCCCACTTGTTCGGTGTCTCGGAAGCGCCGACCCGGGAGGCGTAGACCTCCGGGCTCAGGTCGTGGTGGTCGAAGACCCAGGGCCGGCCGAGGGCCCGCAGCAGCAGCGCGAGCGGCCAGTAGACGTCCGGCGGGTTGCAGACCTGCACGGCGTGCGCGCGCCCGGCGAGGATCTCGCCGATCAGCCGGATCGCGATGCAGAACAGGGACCAGCCGAACTCGACGGCGTAGGTGAGCACCCCGCCGCCGTAGATCCTGACCGGGTACGGCTTGAGCCGGGTGTCGCGGCTGCCCGGCAGGACGCGCAGGTCCTTGTCGCCGCGGGGGGCGATGACCGTGACGTCGAAGCCCTTCTCCTCCAGGGTCAGGCACTCCCGGATGACGCGGCGGTCCCGTTCGGCCGGCAGGTTGGCGATGAGGATCGTGACGTGCGGTTTCCCGGCCATGGTGTCGTCCGTCTCCTTTGGTCACTCCGAACCTGACGACAGTGCTGGATCCGAACGGGGCTCAGCAACCGGCCGTCCGGACCACCCGCGGGTCATCCTTTCAATGATGAGCATCGAGATGCCACGACTTCCGGGGTAAAGCCCGAATCGCACTTCTAACCGCATAATGCGGGATTGTCGGTACATCGTGGACGGTACTTGTCGGGGTATGGCCGAATTTGTGCTTTCGCTGGCACGACATTGACTTCAGCCGAAGGGCTTGTCGGTTTTATGACAGCCGCTCGATTCGGTCCGGACGGCCGGATGCCTAAGATCGAAGGTGGATGGACGACTCGCCACCGAGTCGTGCAGGGTCGTGCATCGACCCGTTCGATCGAGAGGGAAATTGTGGACCTCTGGGACCTCACCAGGCTGCTGCTCCGCCGGTGGTATTTCGCCGTGCCGATGCTCGCGGCCACGGTCGCGGTCGTCTTCCTGGCGGCTCAGCAGGTCTCGCCCGACTACAAGGCGCTGGGTTACATGCAGCTCATCCCGGCGCCCAGCAGTGGTAAGCCGATCGACCCGGACGCCAAGCCCAAACCGTCCAACCCGTGGCTCGACCTCGGTTACGCGGCGCTGGCCAACGCGGCCTCCCTCACCGTGTCCAACCCGGCCACCCTGGAGAAGATGGCCGACCAGGGCCTGTCCGACAGCGTCACGGTGGTGATGAACGAGCGCACCCCGCTCTACGAGATCGAGGTCGTCGGGGACAGCCGGGAGCAGGCGACCGCCACCGTCCAGCGGGTGATCAAGCTGCTCCAGGACGACATCGCCGCCAAGCAGAAGCAGTACGACGCCCTCGAAGAGGACACCATCACCACGCTGGTGATCAACGACGGCAGTGCGCCGGAGCAGGACACCAGCACCCGCAAACGGGTCCTGATCGTGGCCGCCGGTCTGGGCGTGCTGCTGACCACCGCGGCGACCATCGCGCTGGACTACTGGCTGCGCCGCCGCAAGCACCGCAAGACGACCGGTGACGGCCCGGCGCCGCCGGCCTCGGTGAAGTCCGAGCCGGTGTCCACCCGGCAGGCCGGGCTGTCCGACGACGCGGAGCGCACGCAGGCCCTGATTCCGCAGCCACGTCAGGGCGGCGGGGTGCGGCACTCGACGGAGACCCGTCACCGGTCGGCACACGCCCAGCGGGACACGAACGCGCCGGCCACTCCGGTTCCGGCTCCGGCGGCGCCGGTGGACGCCACGGTCGTGCTGCCCATGCCGTACAAGAACTGGAACTCGCCGAAAAAGCGGTCATGACCGTCCATCCGGTCGATCTCGAGCCGTCGCTGATCGGCCCGGGCACCTACACCTCCCGGCGACTGCAGGTCCGGCTGGACACCGCCACTGTCATCGCTCTGCTGGTGCTGCTGCTCTACTGCCTGCCGGCCGCGCTGATCGTGCCGGGCCTGACCTTCGCGGGCCGCCCGGCGCTGGTGCTGGCGATGGGCCTGTTCGCCTGGTGGCTGATCGCCCGGCTGAGCCCGACCCTGTTCCTGATGGGCCCCCAGCCGCTGCGCTGGACGATGCTGTTCTACCTGGTGTCGACCCTGTTGTCGTACACCGCCGGGATGTTGCGCGGTCTGCCGACCCTGGAGGCGAACCGGCAGAACTTCACCCTGCTGGTCACCTTCCAGTTCATCGGCCTGGTGCTGATGGCGGCCGACGGGGTGGCCAACTGGGAGCGCCTGCGCAAGATCCTGCGGGTGTTCCTCTGGGCGGCCGCGTTCATGGCCGTGATCGGCCTGATCCAGTCGCTGTTCGAGTACGACATCGCCCAGAACCTGATCGTGCCGGGCCTGGAGATCAAGGCTGAGATGGCCGACTTCCAGAAGCGTGGTGACGAGGGCCTGTTCCGGGTGGCCGGCACCGCTATCCACTACATCGAGTTCAGCACCGTGCTGGCCATGGCGGTCCCGTTCGGCCTGCACTTCGCGATGTACTCGCCGACCCGGCGCAGCCGCCGCTTCTACGCCGCGCTGACCGGGGTGATCGCGGTGGCCGTGCCGATCGCGATCTCCCGGACCGGGATCCTGGCCCTGGTCGCCGCGGTGGGCGTGATGTTCTTCGCCTGGAGCTGGCGGACCCGCTACAACATGCTGTTCGTCGGGATGGCCGCGCTGGTGGCGATGGCCGTGGTGCGCCCCGGGGTGCTCGGCACCCTGAAGTCGATGTTCCTGAGTGCCGACGAGGACCCCAGCATCACCGGCCGCACCGAGGACTACGAGATGGTGTCGTACTGGTTCAGCCAGCGGCCCTGGCTCGGCCGCGGCCCGGGGACCCTGATCCCGGACCTCTACATCATGCTCGACAACCAGTGGCTGATGACGCTGGTGACCTACGGCATCGTCGGCCTGGTCGCGCTGGCCGCCCTGCACATCACCTGTATCGCCCAGGCCGGGGTCGCGCTCCGGCGGTCCACCACCGCCGAGGACAAGCACCTCTGTGCCGCCCTGATCTCCAGCCAGGTGGTCGCGATCCTGGTCGGGGCCACCTTCGACTCGTTCAGTTTCACCACGTTCGCGTTCACTCTCGCGCTGATGTCGGGCCTCTCCGGTGCGGTCTGGCGTTTCACTCACCCGGCTCGGGTCGTCCGCACGTCCCATGTCAAGCGGCTGTTCGAATGACGGCCTCGCGACGCATGGTCCGAGCGTGTGCCGGACCGGTCGGTAAGGACCGACACCGGCCGGAGTCTGTGACACCGTGGACCGTCCGATGTGCACAGGGAAAGGGTGACGATGGCTCCGCAGACGGCGCCCATCACGACAGCTGACGTCCCGGCGGTGGCACGTTTCCTGTACGAGCACCTGAACGCGCGGGTCAGCGCGGACTCGTGGGAGCGGGCGATCCAGGTCCCGTGGAAGGTGGAGGCCCCCAATCACGGCTTCCTGCTGCGGGACGAGCAGGACGAGATCGCCGGGGTGTATCTGGCGTTCTACTCGGAGCGCGACGGCCGGCGGATCTGCAATCTGGGCGCGTGGTGTGTGCTGCCTCAGCACCGGTTCCACAGTCTGAAGTTGCTGAAGGCGCTTCTCTCTCAGGAGGGACACGTCTTCACCGATCTCTCGCCGAGCGGCACCGTGGTTCCTATGAACACCCGTCTGGGATTCCGTTTCGTGGACACCGCCACCGCTCTGGCGCCGAACCTGCCGTGGCCGTCGGCGCCGGGGCGGCTGAGCACCGATCCGGCCGCCTTGGAGAGCACACTGCGCGGCGCCGACCTGCAGATCTACCGGGATCACGCGACCGCCGCAGCGGCCCGGCAGGTGATGCTGACTCACCGCGGCCGGTACTGCCACGTCATCTACCGGACCGACCGCCGCAAGGGCCTGCCGCTGTTCGCGTCGCTGCTGCACGTCAGCGACCCCGGCCTGTTCCGGGTGCTGCGCCGCCGGTTCCAGAGCCACCTGCTGTTGCGGCACGGGATCCCGGCGTTGCTGGCCGAGATCCGGGTGGCCGGTCACCGGCCCCGGCTGTCCCGGATGCTGCCGGACACCCGCCGCAAGATGTACCGCGGTGACCTGGCCGAACGCGACGTCGACTACCTCTACAGCGAACTGACCTGCCTGAGCTGGTGACCACCACGACGATCGGAAGACGAATGCGTATCCGACTGCACGACCTGCTGGCCGGGGCAGCCGACTCACCGGCATTGACCTACCGCGACGAGACCGTCTCCTACGCCACCCTGTGGCGGGAGGTCCGGGCCAAGGGCGCCGGGCTGCGGCGGCTGATCGACAAGGGCGACCGGGTCGCCGTCTACCTCGACAAACGGATCGAGACGGTCACCGCGATCTTCGCCACCTCGTACGCGGGGGGAGCGTTCGTACCGGTCAACCCGGTGCTGCGGGCCAAACAGGTGGCGTACATCCTCGCCGACTGCGACGTGCGGGTCCTGATCACCACACCCGACCGCCTTGAGGCGCTGGGGGACGAACTGGAGCAGGTCAAGTCGCTGCGGCAGGTGATCGTGGTGGGCTCGCCGGAGTGGGACGCGCTGACCGGCGAGGAGGAGCCGGTCACCGGCGTCGACGTGGAAGTGGCGGCGATCCTCTACACCTCCGGCAGCACCGGCCGGCCCAAGGGTGTCGTGCTCTCGCACCGCAACCTGCTGGCCGGGGCGGAGAGCGTCAGCACCTACCTGGAACTGACCGGGGACGACGTGGTGCTTGCCGCGCTGCCGCTCAGCTTCGACGCCGGGTTCAGCCAGCTCACCACGTCGTTCGCGGTCCGCGCGCACGTGGTCCTGGTCAACTATCTGCTGCCGCGGGACGTGGTGAAACTCTGCACCCGGCACGGCGTGACCGCTCTGACGTGCGTACCGCCGCTCTGGATCCAATTGGCCGAGCAGACCTGGCCGGAACAGACCGGCCGCGGGTTGCGCCTGTTCGCCAACACCGGCGGGCGGATGCCGAAAACCACGCTGGACCGGTTGCGGTCGCTGTTCCCCGAGGCCAGACCGTTTCTGATGTACGGGTTGACTGAGGCGTTCCGGTCCACCTACCTCGATCCGGCGCAGGTGGACCGGCGGCCCGACTCGATCGGCAAGGCGATTCCGAACGCGGAGATCCTGGTGGTCCGCCCGGACGGCAGCGTCTGTGATCCGGGGGAGGAGGGCGAGCTGGTGCACCGGGGCGCCCTGGTGGCCCTGGGTTACTGGAACGACCCGCAGCGCACCGCCGAACGGTTCCGGCCACTGCCCGGCACCGAGGGCGCGCTGCTGCCGGAGCCGGCGGTCTGGTCCGGTGACTCGGTGGTCCGCGACGAACAGGGTTTCCTCTACTTCGTGGGCCGCACCGACGACATGATCAAGACGTCCGGGTACCGGGTCAGCCCGACCGAGATCGAGGAGGTCGTCTACGGCACCGGCCTGGTCCGGGACGCCGTCGCGCTCGGTCTGCCGGATCCGAAGCTCGGCCACCGGATCGTGCTGATCGTCAGCCCGGCCGGCGACGAACTGGACGTGGACGCGCTGAAAGCGGCCCTGAAGAAGGATCTGCCGCTCTACATGCTGCCCAAGGACGTCCAGGTGCGGCCGGAGCTGCCGCGTTCCCCGAACGGCAAGTTCGACCGCAACCTGCTGCGCGCGGAGGTGACGGCATGAGCGAGCTTGCGAGCGAATCATCGAGCTCAGTATTTGAGTCATGGCGGCGCCGGAGCGAAGCGGAGGTGACGGCATGACCGAGTTCGAACAGGTCGACGGGCAGTTGGCGGTCGGTGGGGTGCCGGTGGAGCGGCTGGCCGAACGGGTCGGGAGCACACCCTTCTTCGCGTACGACCGGCGGCTGCTCACCGAACGGGTCGCGCTGCTGCGTGAGCACCTGCCGGCGGATCTGCAGCTCAGCTATGCGATCAAGGCGAACCCGATGCCGGCCGTGGTGCAGCACCTGAGCACCCTTGTCGACTCGCTGGACGTGGCGTCGGCGCTGGAGATGCGGACCGCGCTGGACACCGTGAAACCGCCGGACCGGGTGAGTTTCGCCGGGCCCGGCAAACGGGACCCGGAACTGCGGCAGGCGGTCGCGGCCGGTGTGACGATCGAGGTGGAGTCGGAGACCGAGGCCGCCCGGATCGCACGTGTCGGTTCGGCGCTGGGGGTCCGGCCGCGGGTCGCGGTACGGGTCAACCCGGACTTCTCGGTCAAGGGATCGGGCATGCGGATGGGTGGTGGGCCGCAGCAGTTCGGGATCGACGCCGAACGGGTTCCAGCGCTGCTCAAGGAACTGGCCGGGACCGATCTGGAGGTGCTCGGGTTCCACTGTTTCGCCGGGTCGCAGAACCTGAACGCCGAGATCATCGCCGAGGCCCAGCGCCGGACCGTCGAGTTGCTGCTGCGGCTGGCCGGTGACGCCCCCGCACCGGTGCGGTATCTCAACCTGGGCGGCGGCTTCGGTATCCCGTACACCGGGAAGGATCGGCCGTTGGATCTGGCCGCCATCGGCGGCAACCTGGAGACGCTGCTGCGCGACGAGGTCCGCCCGCGCCTGCCCGACGCCCGGGTGGTGATCGAGCTGGGCCGGTTCCTGGTCGGTGAGGCAGGTGTCTACGTGACCCGGGTCGTCGACCGCAAGGTGTCGCGCGGCAAGACGTTCCTGGTCGTCGACGGGGGACTGCACCACCAACTGGCCGCGTCCGGCAACTTCGGCCAGGTGATCCGCCGCAACTATCCGATCGCTGTCGGGAACCGGGTCGCCGAAGAGCCGTCCGAGCAGGTCACCGTGGTCGGCTGCCTGTGCACGCCGCTCGACCTGCTGGGCAACGACGTGACCCTGCCGCCGGCCGCTGTCGGAGATCTGATCGTGCTTCATCAGGCCGGCGCCTACGGTCTGACCGCCAGCCCCACCGCTTTCCTGAGCCACCCGGCGCCCGCCGAGGTGCTGCTGTGAACCTTTCCACCGGAGGTAAATCCATGGCCCTGACCGGTACGACCATCGACGACGTCAAGGCGGTTCTGGTGTCCGTTCTGGCTATCGAGGACCGGGCGGCGACGATCGGCGCCGACACCCAGTTGCTGGGAAATCTGCCCGAGCTCGACTCGATGGCGGTACTGGAGTTGATCGCCGCGCTGGAGGAGCGTTTCGGCGTGAGCATCGACGACGACGAGGTGACCGCGGAGGTCTTCGACACGCTCGGCACCCTGGCGGCGCTGATCGACGAAAAGATCGTCTGAGTAGAGGCTGTCCGAACGGATGAACGCCGGTCGCTGACCGGTTGCCGGAACCGGTTCTCCGTGTCTTGTGTGGACTTTCGCGCGGAGGATAACGTCGCGCTCATATTCACGAGTGAGACGCTACCGTTGCGTCGCGGTCTCGTGCGATTTGGGGAGCAATCGCGTTGAGTATTTTCCGGGCCGTCGCCACTCGTCCGTGGCGCCGACCGACATTGGCGGCGATCGCCGCGTTGCTTGTGGTAATCACGTCCAGTTTCCACATCTCACCGGTTTACGCCGCCGATCCTTGCGCGGCACCGGTGAACGCGATCGCCTGCGAGAACACCAAGACCGGTGTCGATCCCGCCGTCTGGGACAACATCTGGGGCGCCGGAGACCCGTCGATTCAGGGCTTCACCACCGACATCAGTGTCAACGTCGGGCAGACCGTCAACTTCAAGGTCCGCTCCGAGGGCACCTACCGGATCGACATCTACCGGCTGGGCTACTACGGCGGCTCCGGCGCCCGGCTCTACAAGAGCATCGAGAACCTGCCCACGAACCTGCAGGGTGCGTGTGTCACCGACCCGACGACCGAGATCTACGACTGCGGCCAGTGGACGGTCACCGCGAGCTGGGCGGTGCCGTCCGACACCGTCTCCGGCGTCTTCACGGCCCGGCTGACCCGCGACGGCGATCAGGGCGCGAGCCAGATCCCGTTCGTGGTCCGCAACGACGCCAGCACGTCCAAGCTCTACTTCAAGACCTCCGACGCGACCTGGCAGGCGTACAACACGTTCGGCGGGTCGAACTTCTACTGGGGCGGCCCGATGGGGCGCGCGCTCAAGGTCAGTTACAACCGTCCGTGGGAGACCCGGAACGTCGGCTCCGGCCGGGACTTCGTGTTCAGCAACGAGTTCCCGATGATCAAGTTCCTGGAACGCAACGGGTACGACGTCAGCTACACCACCGACGTCGACGCCGACCGCCGTGGCCAGCTGATCCGCAACCATCAGACGTTCCTGTCGGTCGGCCACGACGAGTACTGGTCCGGACCGCAGCGCGCGCACGTCGAGGCGGCCCGCGACGCCGGTGTCAACCTCGCCTTCTTCAGCGGCAACGAGGTCTACTGGAAGACCCGCTGGGAGAGCAGCGTGGACGGTACGAACTCGCCGTACCGGACGCTGGTCTGTTACAAGGAGACCTGGGCCGGTGCCAAGATCGACCCGTCGGCGGAGTGGACCGGCACCTGGCGTGACCCGCAGTTCAGCCCACCCTCCAACGGCAACAAGCCGGAGAACGCGCTGACCGGTACGGCCTACATGTCGAACAACACCGACCTGGCCATGAAGGTCCCGGCCGCGCAGGGAAACAACCGGTTCTGGCGCAACACCGACGCGTACGGCCAGAGCAACCCCAACGGGGTGGTCACCCTCGCCCCGCACACCGTCGGTTACGAGTCGGACGAGGACCTGGACAACGGGTTCCGCCCGGCCGGCCTGATCCGGCTCTCCACCACCACCGGCCCCTCGCCGGAATACCTGCAGGACTTCGGTCTGCAGGTGGCACCGGGCACCACCACCCACCACATGACGCTCTACAAGGCACCCAGCGGTGCCCTGGTCTTCGGCGCCGGCACCATCCAGTGGGCGTGGGGCCTGGACCAGAGCCACGACTCCGAGGACACCGAGCAGAACGCGCCGGCCGACCGCAACATCCAGCAGGCCACCGTGAACCTGCTCGCCGACATGGGCGCCCCGCCGACCACCCTGATGACCGGGCTGGTCGCGAGCCCGGCCTCCGGTGATGTGGTCGCCCCGGACACCACGATCACCTCACCGGCCGCCGGTACCAAGGAGGTCAACGGGACCACGGTGACCGTCACCGGTACCGCCGTCGACTCCGGCGGCGGCCAGGTCGCGGCGGTCGAGGTCTCCGAAGACGGCGGGGACACCTGGCACCCGGCCGACGGCACCTCGACGTGGACGTACAGCACGTACAGCCACGGTGCCGCCGCCCAGGTCCTCAAGGCCCGCGCGGTCGACGACAGCGGCAACATCGAGACCAGCCCGGCCAGCCTCACCCTGGACCTGACCGGTACGAGCACCCTGTTCGGCAAACGGGTGCCCGAGGTCGCGGCCGCCGACGACGGCAGTGCCGTCACCCTCGGCGTGCGGTTCACCCCGCAGACCGCCGGCAACATCACCGGAGTCCGGTTCTACAAGGGCCCCGGCAACACCGGCACCCACCGCGGGGCGATCTGGTCGTCGACCGGCGAACAACTGCGCGGCGGAACCTTCACCGACGAGTCGGCGTCCGGCTGGCAGACACTCAAGTTCTCCAGCCCGCTGCAGGTCACCGCGAACACCACGTACACGGCGTCGTACTACGCCCCGAACGGCCGGTACGCCGCCGACGAGCGGTTCTTCAGCTCGCTGCCGTGGACCCGGTACCCGCTGGTGGCACCGCGCGGCACCAGCACCACCGGCAACGGCGTCTTCCGGACCGGCAACGGGTTCCCGGTGGAGAACTCCCGGACCAGCGCGAACTACTACGTGGACGTACTGTTCGTGGACGGGGACACGGCACCGCCGAGCGTGCTCGTCACCACCCCGGAGGACACTGAACGCGGCCTCGACCTGGACGCCAACCTGTCGGCGCTGTTCAGCAAACCGCTGAACGGCTCCACCGCGGCGGTCACCCTCACCGGGCCGGGGAACACCACGGTCGCGGGGACCACCTCGTACGACGGCGGCACCCGCACGGTGACGTTCAACCCGACGGCGAACCTGACCGCCGGAGTGGCCTACACCGCCACCGTCACCGCACAGGACACGCAGGGCCGGCCGATGTCCGAGCCGTACTCGTGGACTTTCACCACCACGGCGTACGACGACGTGAAGACCTTGATGCCGTTGAACGCCCTGCCACAGAACGCGTCCTCCGGCGACGGCTCCGAAGTCAACCTGGGTGTCAAATTCAGCCCGGCGGTCGACGGCGAGGTCATCGGGGTCCGCTACTACCAGGGGCCCGGCAACACCGGGGCGCACATCGGCACCCTCTACAAGGCGAACGGTGAGGAACTGGCCAAGGCCACGTTCGGCGCCGGAACCGGCTCCGGCTGGCAGAAGGTGTTCTTCGCCGAGCCGGTCCCGGTGACGGCCGGGCAGACCTACGTGGCCTCCTACTGGGCCTCGAACGGCAACTACTCGTACAACCCGGGCTTCTTCAACGAGGCCTACACCACCAGTGATCGCTATCTGACCGCGCCGGCCGGAGCCAACGGCCTCTACAAGTACGGTGCCGACGACTTCCCGACCGCCGACTGGAACTCCACCAACTACTGGGTCGACCCGCTGTTCGTCACCGACGAACCGGCCCCGCCGCTGCCCACCCAGCCGGATCCGCCGGCCGGGGCGTCCACCCTGCTCGGCAGCACCACCCCGGTGGTTCCGGCGTTCAATGACGGCTCGGCGATCGAGGTGGGCGCCCGGTTCTCGTCGAGTGTCGCCGGAACCGTCCGTGGCCTGCGCTTCTACAAGGGCGAGGGCAACGGCGGGGCACACACCGGCACACTGTGGTCGGCCGGCGGGACGGAACTCGCGCAGGGCACCTTCCAGCACGAGACCGCGACCGGCTGGCAGACCCTGATCTTCGACGAGCCGGTGCCGATCACCGCGAACACCAGCTATGTGGCGTCGTACCACACCACCCAGGGCCACTACGCGGCCGATCTCGGCGGGTTCACGTCGGCGGTCAGCAACGGGCCGTTGACGGTCGAGGCACAGGGCGGGCGGTACGCGTACGGCCCCTCGTCCTTCCCCGAAGGGGCCTCGAACCACAACTTCTGGGCCGACGTCTACTTCTTCCCCGCTTCCTAGATTCCCGCTTCCTAGAGAGGATTCGTAGTGGCCAGGAAAGTGCGGCCGGTTCCCCTGAAGAGCCGGCCCAGGGTCACGGTTGTCGTCCCCTGCTACAACTACGGCCATTTCCTGGCCCCGTGCCTGGAGAGTTTCATCGACTCGGACGGCCTGGACGTCGACGTGATCATCGTCGACGACGCGTCCCCGGACGGTAGCGCCGCTGTCGCCCACCGGATCGCCGCCCGTGACCCCCGGGTCCGGGTGATCGCCCACGAGACCAACAAGCGGCACATCGCCACCTACAACGAGGGACTGGCCGCCGCCGAGGGCGAGTACGTCATGCTGCTGTCAGCGGACGACCTGCTCGCCCCCGGCGCCCTCACCCGCTCGGCGGCCCTGCTGCAGGCCCATCCCGAGGTCGGGATGGTCTACGGCTTCTCCCGACGGTTCACCACCGAACACCCGCCACCGGCCCGCTCCACGGTCAGCTCGTGGACCGTCTGGGACGGGCCGGAGTGGGTGGCCGAGGTGAGCCGCCGGGTCAGCAACCCGATCTACACCCCCGAGGTGCTGATGCGCACGTCGGTGATGCGGGAGCTGGCCGGCTACGACGCCCGCCTGCCGCACGCCGCCGACTTCCTGCTCTGGCTGCGAGCCGGCACCCGAGCCGGGATCGGCCGGGTCAACGGCGTGGACCAGGCGTTCTACCGGATCCACGGCGCGAACATGCACGTCGAGCAGTACGCCGGCGCGGTCCTGGACATCCAGCAGCGGCACCTGACGCTGCAGATCCTGTTCGACGACGACGGCGACCGGTTGCCGTTCACCCGGGCGCCGTCGCTGAAGGCACTGGCCCGGGAGGCGCTGCTGCTCGCCTGCCGGCCCTACGACCACGGCACCCCCATCGGCGACCAGGCCGACCAGTTGGACCAGCTCGCGGAACTCGCGTACCAGATCTGGCCCGCGTCCAAGGAGAGCAAACTGAGCCAGCGCTACCAGCGGTTGAGCAGCGGCGGCCGGGTGCTCACCGCCCCGGTGAACGCCTTCCGGGACCGCGTCGTCGAGCACGTCGGCTGGCGCCGGTGGCGTCAGACCGGCATCTCTCCGGCAGTGGGTGCGGCGCTGTGACCGACGAAGTCATCCGTCTCCAAGGGCTGACCAAGCTCTACGAGCCCACCCCGCGCTGGATGCGGGTGTTCGCCCGTTCCCACATGACCAAGCCGGTCAAAGCCCTCGACGGCGTCGACCTGACCGTCCGGTCCGGGGAGATCTGCGCGATCGTCGGCCCCAACGGCGCCGGCAAGACCAGCATGTTCCGCATCCTGGTCGGGCTGACCACCGCCACCGGCGGCACCGCCACCGTGCACGGTTTCGACGCCGGGCGCGACTCCGAACAGGTGCGCCAGATCGTCGGCTGGATGCCGTCGGAGGATCGCAGCCTGCTGATGCGGGCCACCTCGAAGGAGAACCTGCAACTGCACGGCAGGCTGCAGGGCATGCCGAGGCGGGAACTGACGGATCGGATCGGGTACGTCCTGGAGACGGTCAACCTGACCGCCCAGACCGAATCGGTGGTCGCCGGGCTGTCGGCCGGTATGCGGGCCCGGCTCCGGCTGGCCCGCGCCCTGCTGCCCGGCCCGCGCGCGCTGATCCTGGACGAGCCGACCGGCGCCGTCGACCCGATCGCCGCGCACGGCCTGCTCACCCTGATCATGGACCTGGTCAAGCAGGAACAACTCGCCGTGCTGATCTCCTCGCACCGCCTGGAGGAGATCGAGGCCCTGCAGTCGCAGGCGCTGCTGATGGACCGGGGCCGGGTCAAGTACTCCGGCGACCTGGACAGTCTGCGCCGGGAATGGGAACGGCCGGAGATCGAGTTCGTCCTCGCCGACCCGGCGACCGCGCACGCCCTGGCCGAGAACCTGATCGCCCAGGGCCTGCACGCGGTAGTCGA
The DNA here is from genome assembly GCF_900104725.1 of Actinoplanes derwentensis. Lineage (NCBI taxonomy): Bacteria > Bacillati > Actinomycetota > Actinomycetes > Micromonosporales > Micromonosporaceae > Actinoplanes > Actinoplanes derwentensis. The sequence continues at coordinate 4,977,728 of NZ_LT629758.1, read as the reverse complement.
GGAAACCAGCGTGCGCTGCCGCCCGAACCCGAACGAGCCGGTCGGCGCCGTACTGTCCCGGCTCGGCCCGCTCACCTCCGACATCCGTCACGTCCGGGAGACCCCGATGCCGCTGCGCGACCTGATCGCCCAGGTCTACGAGCGAGGCGAGGCCTGATGAGCCTGTCCTACCCGTCGTCGGTGCACCGGCGCAGCCGCGCCCGCAAAGTCCTCGACACGTTCGAGGGCTACATCCGGATCGACCTGGTCGAGGAGCGGATGTTCCCGGCCTCGACGATCCTGCGCTACCTGGCAGTGGTCTTCCCGGTGCTGCTGTACTACTTCCAGAGCACGTTCCTGTCGATCAGCGAAGACCTCTTCATGACCATGCTGATCGGTACGGCCGTCATCGCCGGTCTGCAGGACGCGCTCACCGGCCTGACCAGCCGGCTCAGCTTCGCGATGGAACGCGGCACGCTGGAGACCTACCTGGTCGAGCCGGTGCCGTGGGCCCTGATCCCGGTTGCGATGAACATCTGGCGCAGCTTCACCGGAGCCATCCTCGCCTGCGTGATGGTCGGCGTCGGACTGCTGCTCGGCGGATCCATCGAGGTCACCGCGATCCCGCTGGCGCTGCTGGTGCTCTTCCTCGGGGTGGCGGCCTGCAACGCGCTCGGCTCGTTCGCTGCCGCGTTCATCCTGCTGTTCAAACGGGGCGAGCCGGTGGTCGCGCTCTACAGCCTGGCCGCGTCGGTGCTCGGCGGCGCGCTCTTCCCGATCGACGTGCTGCCGTCGTGGATCCGCTGGGCCAGCTACCTGGTCCCGCACACCTACGTGATCGACGCCGAACGGCAGCTGCTGATGGGCTCGGCGTCCAGCGGTCACATGGACCCGTCGTTGTCGATCGGCATCCTGGCCGTCTTCTGCGTCATCTCGTTCATCGCCGGCCTGTTCGTCTTCGACCGGGCCCTCCGCCTCGCCCGCCGACTGGGGATCCTGTCGATATGAGCAGTCTGCCGTCCCGCTCCCGGGAGGCTCTGCGTGTGCTGCGGGCCTCCGGGGCCCGTGGTCTCGCTCAGCGGGCCGTCCGGGCCGCCTACGACCGGCTCGGCGCGTCCGAGCTGAACGCGAAACTCGACCTGGACCTGATCGCCGACTCCCGGCGGCTCGACCTGCCGGTTCCGGACCGGCGGCCGGAGCGGGGTACACCGCTGACGGTCGGCTGGATCTGCACACCGCCGGCCCCCGGCTCCGGCGGTCACACCACTCTCTTCCGGATGGTCGAGGGTCTGGAGGCCGCGGGTCACCGGTGCGTTCTTTACACCCATGACGTGTACGGGGGAGAGCTGGCCCGGCACGAGAAGGTCATCCGGGACAACTGGCCCGGCATGAAAGCCGAGGTACGGTCGGTGGCCGACGGGCTCGGGCCACTGGACGCCTACGTGGCGTCCGGCTGGGAGACCGCGCACGTGCTGGCCTCGCACTCCGGCCTGACGACCCGGCGGCTCTACTTCATCCAGGACTTCGAGCCGCTGTTCTATCCGGCCGGCTCGCATTACGTGCTGTCCGAGGACACCTACCGGTTCGGGTTCCGGCCGATCGTGGTCGGGCCGATGCTGCGCGACCTGCTCCGGGACCGGTTCGGGCTGGAGGCGGCGGTCGCCGAGTTCGGTGTGGACACCGGGGTCTACCACCTGACACGTCCTTCACGGCGGCGCGGCGTCGTCTTCTACGCCAAACGGGACTACGCCCGGCGCGGGTTCATCCTCGGGGCCCTGGCGCTGCGCGAGTTCCACCGGATGCACCCGGACCAGGAGATCCACCTGTTCGGCGACGCCACCGTCAAACCGCCGTTCCCGCACACCAACCACGGGACGCTGCGGCCCGCGGCACTGGCGGCGCTCTACAACGAGTGTGCGGCCGGGATCGCGATGTCGTTCACCAACCTGTCGCTGGTGCCCGACGAGATGCTGGCGTGCGGGGTGGTCCCGGTCGCGGTGGAGAACGAATACGCCAAAGCGAGCATGGACAACCCGTACGTCCGCTGGGTCACTCCGACCGGGTCCTCGATCGCCGAAGCGCTCGGCGACATCGTCTCCGGGCGGGCCGCCGCCCCGGCCGAGGTGGCCGCCAACGTCCGGCAGACCCCTTGGGAGACAGCGAAGGCGGTGACCCGGCAGACGATCGAGGACGAGGTCTACGGCCCGGCCTGACGCCGGGGGCTTCGTGAAGTCTTGCTGGTGGAAAGATCTACGACTACACATGGTCGACAGGAGGCAGCGTGGGATTTTCGGGAACGATCGTCGTCGCGCGGTTCGAACAGCCGATGGCCGGCCTGAGCGAAATCTTGGACGAACAGGTCTTCGACAACGGCTGGCGCTGCCTCTGGCTCGACAGCGACTCCCCACCCAAGCCGCAGGAGCTGGTTGCCGCTACTCACGCACCGGCCCTATGCGCATATGTCTTCGACAGCGACCTCGCGGATGTGGAAGCCGGTAGCCCTGGAGGCAGATCCTGGCATACCTACTTGCACCCGCAGACCGCGGAAGAATTGGGTGCGCCAGCGCTTCAGCAGCCTCTGGAGGAGGTTGTCGCCCGGATTGTGGATTGGGCCGGTGAAGCCGGCCATGTCGTCGATGCGACCGTGGTTGCGCAGGCACTCACTGCCGAGAACGTCTTCGTCGAAGAAACGCTTCTGAACCTCATGAAGGTCTTGGGTATTTCAAGCGATTAGCCGCTGGGCGAATCTTGCACGAGATCCGCTCATCGGCCGGATACCGGTTCATGGTGCGCGGCCGGGGAACCGGTCAGCGTCCTCAGCCGGATCGCCGGATCTTGCGCATGAGCATCGCCCACACTCCGAATCCAGACCCCACATCGCCGGTGACCGCACCCGCGGCGGAGCCCATGAACAGCGCGTTTGCGCAGTCCGGGCAAACCTCTCGTCCGGTGACGGTCTTCTCGAACGGCTCGCGGACGTGGCGGCCGCAGTCTGGACAATGCCGGCCCGACAATCCCATGCCTGCCTCCTGGGTTCCAGGATTCCCAGCCTACGACCGTGCCGCATCTTTCACGTGCCGATACCGATCGGATCGCGCCGGGTATTTTCCTGGAATGGAAACAGTCACCTTATCGGGCGCGCTGGTGCGTCTCAGGACAGCCGTTCGGGACGATGTTCCGAGTTTGACGCGGATCCGGTCGACGCCCGAGGTGTACCGGCGATGGGGCGGCGGCGATGATCTGGCCGGTGTCGTCTCCGCGGATCTCGCCGATAAAGGTATGCATCTGCTGGCGATCCTGTTCGAGGACCGGGTCGTCGGCGCGATTCAGTGGAGCGAGGAGGACGACCCGGACTACCGGCACGCCGGTATCGACATCTACCTCGATCCGGTGTTTCACCGTCGCGGACTGGGAAGCGACGCCGTTCGTACCCTCGCCTGGCATCTGATCGACGACCGGGGTCACCATCGCCTGGTGATCGATCCCGCCGCCGACAACGATGCTGCGATCCGTTGCTACGCGACGGTCGGCTTCCGGCGAGTGGGAGTGATGCGACGGTACGAGCGCGGGCCCGACGGCGACTGGCACGACGGCCTGTTGATGCACCTGCTCGCCCACGAGCTGGTGCGAAACTGACGTCATGCTGTTGGCTGTGGGGGCAGCGCGGATCGTAGGGAACGCCACTGAGCCGCGGCTGCGATTCGTGGAGCAGACGAAGCCCGAAGGCGCTTGGGCCGGTCGGCGGTTGTTGACCGTCGATGACGTGCCGGCATTCGAGTTGAGTTTTTGGTGTGGCACCTGCCAGTTCCTGTTCGAGCGTCTGCAAGGCGCGACGACGACGTTCTCGCCCGCCGGCACGGACGCCTCGCCCGCCGGCACGGACGGCCTTGACGACGGCACGGACGGCCTTGACGACGGCACAATTGCCCAGTTCGCGAGCCTGCTGCCGGAGGGCCGGTACCAGCCGCTACTACTTCAGGTAGAGCCCCGCCTCATCAACCCGGCCGAGGCCGGCGACTACTTCGCCGAGGAGCAGGTCGCGACGTGGGGACTCGAATCGTTCTGGGGACTGCCGGTCTATCCGCGTACCTCGTACTACCGCACCTATGAGGCCGCAGTCGACGCCGACGCGCACCTGTATGAGTTCGTGGTCCCCATGGTTCCGCCGTCGTGGAACGAACGCCCCCGAGTCATCGCCTACGCCGCCGAACTGGCCAGCGGAACGACGCCGACGGCAGTCGCGGTCTCGATCCTCGACGTCTGCGCACCCGCCGACGAACAAGGACCCGACTGCTACACGCACTGGGCGCTCACTCATTTCCTGCTCGACGGACACCACAAGATGCAAGCCGCAGCAGAAACCGGACATCCGGTGCGCCTGCTTTCCCTACTGGCCGTCGACGCAGGTCTTGCCGAGGCGGCGCAGGTCGCCGAGCTGCCTGCACTCCGTGCAGCCTCACCGCAGACTCGTTTCCGCCCAGACTCGTAGTAATCGGAGAGAAGCGGCCCGAGACCTGTTCGCTGTCCGCCAACGACACGTGGAAAGCGGCAAATGAGGTCGTCTGACTGTGCGTCATGCGGGGCCAGGCTGAGCACCTTCTACGATGCGTTCGTGAACGAGCCGCTGTACTGGGATCCGATGCTGCATCTAGGGGAGATATTCGCGTCTCAGCCGAAAGATGGACTCTGGCAGGACCGCGCAGCAACCTTTCAGGGCAAGTGGCAGGAGCGCAACTGGCGCAACGCGCCCGGCACGTTCTACGGCGCCATGACTGACAACTGCTGGGTCGGACGACTGCACGCGCCACGACATGTCCTCTACGGCGACGATATCGACTACGAGCAGGAGTTCCTCTACCGCCAGCCGCGCAGTATCGAGGAACTCCGGGCTGTCGTAGTCGCTGTGCAGGAGGACCCGTGGGCCGGTTGGGCGTGCGATGGCGACAAGCGTTGGACGTCGAGTCTGGTTCGCGAATGGTGGAACGAACGTGAACGTCTACGCGAGTGGATCGCGACGAAGCATCGCCGGTGGCGCAATTCTGATCGAGAAGACGAACGCGAGGCCGCAACCGGGCTCCTGGACTACCTCGCCTATCTCGACGGTAACCTGAAGGACCACCTGCAGGCATACTGCTACTTCCTGGATAACCGTGTAAGCCCGCAACCCGGTGACCACCTGCCACCGCTGTAGGCCACCAGGTCTGTCCACCTCCGGGAGCCGATCGCGGCAGATCCGGATGCTGGCCAGAACGCACTCGAGTAAGGTGCGCGTCGTGAACTGGAAGGATCCTGAGATTGCCGCCGTAGAGAGTCGCGAGGATCTCGCTCGCTACTTGGTGAGCTTGGCAGCCCGGCTTCGCGAAGGCGATCTTCCGACCGAGAACCCATCCACAGACGCCTTCATCGACGCCGCGGGCCGCTGGACGAAGTCCATGGACGTCTTCTTCTCAAACGTTCTGAAGGAGCCGGTTCCCGACAGCCCAGATTGGTCGACGGTGGCCGCCGTGTTCCGAGCGGCGCTCGTTTACGAGTAGGAGCCGAGCCAAGATCGGGTGCCCGGGCGTCGGCACGAGCAGGTGTCGGCCAGTCCTCAACTCCCGTGACTGCCTGTTGTTAGCTGATCGCGGCAGTTGAGGATGTCACCTGATCCCAGGGTCATTGCGTTCTGGGGTAACTGCTGGTCACGGCGGTGATGAGGTCGTGTGATCGGCGGTCGGCGCGTCGGTTGGCGCGGGCGATGTTGGTGGCGCCGTTGATGCGGTGCCAGCCGATCGCGGTGTTACGCAGGGTGGCCATGACGGCGGGTCCGGTGCCGGTCCGGGCTTGGTGAAGATCCTCACGGAAAGTGACGTCTCTGACGTTGTGGACCTGGTTCTCGATCAACCACTCTGCCCTGGCCCATTTTTGCAGGTCAGTGGGCTGGGCGTTGGCGGCGCTCAGGGAGGTGATCAGGTAGGTGGTCTCGCGGCTGGTCTTGCCGTCGATGGTGCGGGTCCGGGTGATCCGGGCGGCCTGCTGGGCTTTCGGGAAGGCGATTCCGCCCGGGGTGTGCAGGGTGACGGCCTTGACCGTGCGGGTCTCCTTACGGCCGTGCCCGCGGTCGCGGGTGCGGTCACCGACCGGGATCTGCGCCCACGGCAGGGTCTTGAGCTGGGTGTGAAGGGTGGGCTGGTTCCCCTTCGCCTGCAGCAACAGGTGTGCTCCGCGGCGGGTGATCTGCTCGGCGTGATCGGTCTGGGTATGCATCGCGTCGGCGACGAACAGGACCCCGGTCAGGCTGCCCAGCACGTTTTCGACGGCGGTGAGCAGGGGTGTGAAGGCTGGGATTTCGTTGCTTTTGGTGTCGACGGTGACCTGGGCCAGGACGATGCCGGTGCTGGTGTCCAGCGCGGACAGCAGATGCACCTGGCGGCCCTCGGGCAGGCGGGCGCCCCGCAAGGTCTTGCCGTCGACGGCTATCACGGTCCGATAGCGGCGTGGCCGGGCGGGTGCCGGCGGTGTCCGCGACCGCAGCCAGCCGGCCAGAACAGTGCTGACCACACTCGCGTCGAGGCGGGTCAGCAGCCGCCACATCGTCGTGCCGGCCGGCACGCCCCGGGTGAACCCGAGCCGGACCTGGTCGGGCTCGTCGAGGTCGTACAGCCAGTCGGCGATCGCAGCGAACGAGGTGGCACCGGCCAGGACCGCGCAGACCGCGACTGTCAGCAACGCCACCAGGGAATACCGGGTCCCGTGCGGGTTACGCGGGTCCGGAATCCGGCCCAGGGCTTCGGCGAGCCCGGTGTGTTCACTATCGGTGACCGGTGATGGTGGAGTGTCGGAGCCGGGGGTTGTCACGGTCAGTGCGCGAATCAGAGATGATGCCATCGGCGGGTGGAGTTCCTCGGTGGTCGTGCAGCGTGAAGAACTCCATGATCACCTTGAGGGCTTCACCCGCTTCCACTGCCTCCACAGAGGCCGATCACCCCACGAAATCCCTGTTCAGCGGGTCAAGGACCGAGAACGCAACAGCCCTGCACCTGATCCGGCCACCTTGTTTGACCAGCCACTCACCGGTTTCCCAGTCCGATGGACTGTCGTCGACACGGAAGCATAGGTCAAAACGAATCTCCAGGTCCGGCCAGCTGTGCTGTACATATACGGTCCGGAAGATGTCCTCAAGGCCGGGAATGGCGATCCCGACGGGATCCGGGAACAACTGCTCCAATTCTGTACGGGTCAGCTTTGTCCACAGCGCGAATTGCCAGGTTGTGTACGGGTACCAGGGGTCGTACACGAGCTCGAAGCGGGGTTCGCGGCCGACGATGAAGTCGCGAATGTCAGTTTTCAGTTCCATGCCGGTCGATGGAAGCACGAACGGCCACTGCTCCCCGGTTGGATAGCGGTACATCGCTGCGGAAGCGGCGATATCCTGCACCAAGCTGTCCCACTCCTTCACGGAGACCGCCTGCGAAGGCAAATTGACGCCTGCGTGATCGATGCGTCCGACGTTCCCGGCGAGACAGTCCGCGAGGTCGGCCAGCTCTATGTTGACACGATGGGGGGTGTGGCCGCTTCCGGCGAGCCCGATAGTGCGGCCGATGTCGAGGGCTACCTCGGGTGCTGTCACATCGGCCAACCGGACCACAGTTACCGGACATGCGGAGACTGGCGCTGGCGGCTTCAAGATCAAGCTATCAGCGGGACCGTTCGAGGCGTAGGCGACGTCAGCGAGAAGTCGCCGCAGGTCACGAATGAATTGTTGGGATGAGGAGGCGGCGGGTAGACAGAACGCAATCTCCATCAATCGGGTCACGCCCGCAACTTAACAAAATGATCACCGGACCGACGCACTCAACTCGGCATTATGCAGGTAATCCTTGTCAAGTTGATCATGATGCTTGCTGGTCCAGGCCGTTCAGGAGGCGGGTTAACAGGTCGGCGCGGTGGGTTTGGTCGTGGGCGGCGGCGTGGTCGTGCTGGGCTTGCAGGGTCGGCCGGAATGCAATGCTGGTCTGGAAGAAGGTGCAGGTCTCGCAGATCGCTTCGAAGGCGCAGTCGAGTTCGGGTGGGCGGGTGCAGTAGCCGTTACCGAGTAGCCGGTGGTGCTCGCGACGGAGCCGTGCCATGCGGGGCCCGATGATGTCGGCGGGTAGCGGTTTTCCTTGCTGGTAAAGGGATTCGACCTTCTCGGTGACGGCGAAGTATTCGTCGGCGACGGTGCGGTTGGCGATTTTGGCGTAGCGCAGGGTCATGTCGAGGCTGCGGTGCCCGAGCAGGGCGGCGATGGCTTCGAGGGTCATGCCGCGGTTGATGGCCTGGGTGGCCAGGGTGTGCCGCAGCTGGTGCGGGTGGATGTGGGACAGGCCTGCGGCGGTGCCGGCTTTGTTGATCAGCCGGGTGACGGTGTGCCGGTCCAGGGGCCGGCCGTTCTCCCGAGGCAGCAGCAGCGGATTGTCGGCGGTGACGTGGGCGGTGCGGTAGTCGCCGATCAAGGTGACCAGGTGCGGGTGCAGGGGCAGGTAGCGGTCCTCACGCAGTTTGCCGACCGGGACGTGCAGCCAGTGCGCGGCGCCGATGAGCACGATCGCGTCAGCGCGCAGTTCGGTGAACTCGCCGACCCGTAGTCCGGTGCGCAGCAGTACTTCCACCACGACCCGGGTGAGCATGCGAGGGTCGGCCTGGGCGGCGCGCAGCAGTTTCGCCGCGGACGGGTCGTCGAGGGCTTTCGGCAGCGGATGGTCCTGGCGGGGCAGGTCGGCGGGGATGATCGGGATCCGGGCGGGTGCTTCGGGCCAGTCCCAGTCGCTGATACGGACGAAGAACATGCGCAGGGTGCCGAGCCGGTGGGCGAGGGTGGCCGGGGTGAGCCGGCCGGTGCGGTAGCCGGGCCTGTCGGTCAGCCAGGTCCGGAAGTCCTCGATGTGCCGGCGGCGGATGTCGGCGACGTGGCGGACCTCGGGCGCCTGCTCGACCAGGAAGCCTGCCAGGGACCGCAGGGCCAGGTCGGCCCCGGAGACGCTGCCCGGGCGCAGGATGCAGGCCAGCTGCTCCAGATAGCGGCGCATCGGCGTCACCATGTCAGGGATCGTGGCGGCCAGCACGTCCCAGTCGGGAAGCCGTCGTGAGCCGGTCACCGTCCACCTTCGATCACGCTGAAAGCGTTGTGGGACAACGGTTTTCCGGAGAAGAGCTGGGCGTCGATCGCCTCGGCGGCCCGCCGGTATTGCGAGGCCAGCCAGTCGTCGGCCAGGTGCAGGTAGATGCGGGTGGACTCGATGGACGCGTGCCCGGCCTGGGCCTGGACGGCTTCCAGAGCCATGCCGGCCTCCCGCAGCCGGGTCAGGCAGGTGTGTCGCAACTGATGGCAGGTCACCTTGCCCAAGCCGGCCCGCTGCCGGGCCGATTCCAGGATCTGATCGAGCCCGGGCGGCGACAGCGGCCGGCCCCGGCCCGGGCCCTTGAGCACGACGAACAACCGGTCGGTGGCGATGCCCGGTGGCCGTTCGGCGTCCAGATACCCGGCCACCGAGGCGAAGAACCGGCCGGAGACCGGAATCTGCCGTTGATGCCCGCCCTTGCCCTCGGCGATGAACACCCGGCGGGCGGCGACTTGCAGGTCTTCCAGACGCAGCCCGAGGACCTCGCAGCGGCGCAGCCCGCCGAGCACCATCGCCTCGGCCATGGCCCGGTCCCGGTGCGTGCGCAACGCCGCGAGCAGCGCATCGACCTGGACCGGCTGCAGAATCCGTGGCAGGGTGCGTGGGGTCCGCACCAGCGGAACGCCTTGCCGGGGACGCTGCCGTTCCCGACGGGTCGGCAGACCGCGGGGCACCGGGTTCGCCTCGACGTCACCGCGGGCCTGCAGGAATGCGAACAGCCCGGACACGCTCGACAACCGCCGACGGACCGTCCGCGCTGACACTCCGCCGCCCTCACCGGCGACTTGCAGCCGCCCGGCCGGACCACCGGCATACTGCGCGGTCACGAACGCCAGCACGTCCGCCGCGCTGACCCGGCCTGGTGCCTTGGCGACCACGGTGAAGAACACCTTCAGGTCATACGCAACCGCGACCACCGTGTTCGGCCGTGACCGCACCGCCAGGAACTCCAGATACGCATCCAGCACCGCCACCCCGAACCGCACGACCAGACCACCAGCCGCGTCCCGAGACCGCACCAACCGAAGACAACCCCACGCCGACATCCAGGCACCCTTCAATACCCGATCCACCAGCACAAACATGCCGTGGATCACCAAGGATTACCTGCATATCAAGCATGAGTGTGCATCGCCCCGTCGTTCATGGCCGGACCGGGCGGGGTTTATGGAGAATGACTCAGCGTCCGGCGCTGACGTCGGGCCGCGCCCGTTTGATCAACAAGCGGCGCTTGTTTCACGAACATCCGATCAGTTCGGGCTGACGAGGCGGGGCCGAATGTCGCTGACGGCTGGCTCCCGATCGCGCTGACAAATCACCGCTTGCACGAACGCCGCCGCCAGTGCTCAGCAGGAGAGTCCCAGACCGTGCCGGGACGCACGGGCGGAGAATGCGAACCAGACCCCGTGCGACGGTTCGAAGACGTGTGACACGAACCAGGCCCGCAACCGGGCGCACGATCAACACGCCGAGACCGCACCGGGAAGACCTCCGGCGCTGTCGAGCCGAGGGGCGGGGTCCAGCTCCATGACGCGGCTCTGGCGCATCAGCACACCCCCAGCTCAGGTGTCCCTTGACCGCGAAGGAAATCTGACATGGGTGCGAACGAAGCCGCACCGACCAGGATTGTCACCACCAGCACCGGGGACGGGCGGCCGAACAGGCCCGCGCCCGGCGGCGCGGTTGGCAACGACTTCGGGACCTGATCTTCGACGCCGTGATCCCGGCCGACCGCGACAAGATCGTCAGGCGGAACAACAAATGCGCCGTCAACTACTGCAGCCCGGCTGTCCCGGTTATCCGCCGCCCGGACAGCGGGGCCGGTGACCGCCGGAGTCAGTCCTCCGGGGCCGCCGCCAGCAGGTTGATCAGGAACGCGATCGTGGTGGCGTCGGCGCCGTGGGTGCCGTTCAGCAGGCCGTCGAGCCATTCGGGGCGCAGCGCCGGAACGGAGTGCAGGGCGGCGCACGCCTTCGGGTCGGCCCGCCAGTGGGCCAGGACCAGTGCGGCGTACTCGGTGGCACCCAGTTGCGGGCGGCGGCCCCGGGTCAGGCGCTGGCTCACCTTTCCGGCGATCTTTCGGGCGTCGACGGTCCGGGTGGCGATCCGGCTGCGCAGCGACCGGGTGCCCAGCAGGGCCGGGACCAGGCCGGTGTCCAGCGGGATCGCCGCCAGTTCCGGGTCGAGGCGGGTCATCAGACGGCCCAGCAGTTGCGAGTCGCGTTTGTCGGCGGGCGCCACCGCCAGGGCCAGTTCGATGAACCGGCGGTCGAACATCGGGTTGATGAAGTGGCGGCGGACCGCGGCGACCGTGCCGTGTACCCCGGCCCAGCGGTGCATCCGGTGCAGCAGGTAGAAGTCGTCGGTGGCGCGCAGCCAGTCCCCGGCCGGGAACGCCTCGCCGAGGCGGTCGAGGGTCGAGGCGCGGGCGGCGGCCAATACCTCGGGCCGCAGCGCCGCCGGGGCGACCGCCTCGTTGCTGAACAGCCGCCACTGGGCCAGCCGTTCGATCAGCTGCGGGGACGTCACCGCGCTCGAGGGCTGCCCGGCGTAGTAGAAACCGCGGGCCACCTCACCGCCCAGCCCGGACAGCCGGTGTCCCTGTTCCAGGTGGCTCTCCGCGAGCAGCAGCGGCGCCAGTGCGAGTGGGCTGGCCAGGCACTCCAGGGCGCGTGCGGCCACCAGCGCCAGGTGGTGGGCCTCTTCCGGTTCGGGCCAGCGTTGCTCGTCCATCCGGTGCACCTGATGCCGCAGGCCCAGGCGGTGCGACAGGTCGGCGGCGATCCGGACGTCGGCGCTGCCGGGGGTGCCGAGGGTCATCGCGCGCAGTCCGGCCCGCCGTTCCGGCGGCACCGCGGCGAGCAGGATGCGGGAGTCGTGGCCGCCGGTCAGCTGCAGGACGGTGTCCGGGTGCCGGCCGACGTAGGCGCCGGAGAACGTGCGCAGGATGTCGGCCATCTCGGCGACGGCGTCGTCCAGGTCCGGGGTCTGCGCCGGACGCTGGACCGGGTCGGCGTACCGCCGAGTGATGATCTTGCCCTGGTGCAGGGTCGCGATCGTCGCCGGAGGCAGCGCGGTCACTCCGGGGAAGATCGTCGCGTCGCCGATCTGCCAGCCGATCAGGGCCTGGGCGCCCAGACCGCCGTCGTCGAAACCGCCGCCGGCCAGCACCGCGAGAGCACGCGCGCTGGTGGAGACGGCGGCCACGCCGGGGGCGGTCCAGCGGTAGAGCTGCCGGAAACCGAGCCAGTCACCGGCGACGACCACCGGGGCTCCGGCGGTCTGGCGGCAGGCCGCGGCGAACGGCGGCAGCAACTCGGCGAGGGCGGGCCCACCGGTGGCCAGCAGCGCTGAAAGGTCGGCGGTGGCCACCGCGGATTCGCGGGTACGAACGGCACGGGCCAGCCGTACGACGAAGGCCCCGCCGAAAGCCGGCAGCAGATCGCCCTCCTCGGCCCCCGCACCGGCCAGCCACCCGGCCGGGGTCTCCTCGATGTGGTCGACGGCGGTGTCCGGGTCGGTCAGGCAGTCGACGGCCGCCTGGGCGGGGCGGCGCAGGTGCTCGGGGGCGTCCGGCCCGAGGGACACGCAGAGGAAGGCTCGCATCGTTCTCGACTCTCAGTTGGCCGGCGGGACCGGCTTGCCGTCCGACCAGATGTTGTTGGCCCAGCGGTTGCCGGGGAGCTTGGTGTTGAAGCTGGTGACCGGCCCGTACCCGCCGCATTTCTTGTTGGCGCCACGCTCGAAGACGTTGTCCTCGACGACGATGTCCCGGACCCCGTCGTTGAACTGTTTGTTCTCCTCGGAGCCGCCGTAGAGGCAGTAGGAGACGTGCGGGCTGGCACCCAGGTAGTTGTTCCGGATCAGGATTCCGGAGACCGGCCCGAAGTCGGGGAACAGGTTGACGTTGCCGGAGCAGCCGCCGCCCGCGCTGTTGGTGGCCGCGTCGCAGACGATCGTGTTGTGGATCAGGGTCACGTTGCTGCGCCCGCTGCCGCCGGTGTCGTTGGCGAGGAACCCGCCGAGGTGCCACTCGGTGCCGTCCTTGAGCAGCTGGCCGTGCAGCCACGAGTCACGGATGTCGCAGTTGGCGTAACAGCTCACCGACGTCTGACCACCGTGGATGTTCGACCGGCGGATCGTCATGTTGGTGCTCAGCACGGCCGGGCCCTGCCACATCCCGGCGGCGACCTCGGAGTCCTCGAGGGTGAACGAGTAGCCGGTCGCCTCGGTGGTGGTCAGCGTGCCCTTGACCAGGCTCCTGCGGATCACCACGTTCTTCGCGTTGATCAGGAACGGGTCGCAGTCGATCGTCTTGCCGCTGACCACGGTGTTGCTCTTGGTGACGGTGCACGGCCCGGAGTAGCGGCTCAGATTCGTGCCGGCCGGGACACCGGTGTTGTGCGCGCCGGGGAAACCACCGGTGCCCGGTTTTGCGGCCTTGGTGGGCGATGGCTTGACCGATTTCGACGGGCTGGGCAGTGCCGACACGGCCGAGGGGGCCGGGGCCGACGGGACGAGCGACGGTGGCGCCGAGTTCACCAGCGCCGACGGGTCGCCGACCAGTGGCTCACCCGCGGCCGGTTCGGGTGCCGGGGTGGCGGCGCCGTCCCGGTACTGGAGCGCGACATATCCGGTGGCGGCGAGCACGACCACCCCGAGCCCGGTGGCCAGCCCCCGGCGTATCCAGAGCGCCTTCAATGTTCGGTCCTCTCTAGCGGACGACGGCCGGGGACCAGGCGTCCTTGATCAGAACTCGGGGAGTACCGGAACCGTCGGCGGGCACCGCCCACACGTCGCTGGACGCGGTTCCGTCGGCCTGCCGCGGCAGCCCGTAGATCACCGTGCCGTCGTCGAGCCATTCGACCTGGTCGTCGACGCTGTGTTGTTCGGCGAGCACGGTCTCGGTGCCGGTGCGCAGGTCGTGGACGGCCAGTCGCCACCGGCCGGCCGGCAGATCGCCGTGCTTCTTGAACGCGACCCGGGTGCGGTCGGGGGAGAGCGACGGGCATTCCACATCACTGCGCAGAGCCTTGACGGTACGACCGGACAGGCTCCCTTCGACCAGCCACGTCGTCCCACCGGAAGCCGCCGTGGCGTAGAACTTGTCGTCGTCGTGAAACGTGACGCCCCACAGGTTCTTGTCCGCCGCGGTGATCGCCTTCCCGCCGACGACCAGCTTGAAGTCCTCGATGTCGCCGACCTCGGCACCGGCGGTCCGGGTGACGACCGTGCGGGTGGAGAACTGGCCCGGGTTGGCGTAGGAATCACCGAAGACGAACGTGGTGGTGGCGGCCAGAGTCCCATCCCGGGAGAGCCGGGCCCGGCTGGGAATCCCGGTCAGGGTCAGCTCCCGGCTCTTGGCCCACGACGAGTCGAGCAGTTGGGCCTGATAAGTCGTGACGAGTCCGCGTTTGGCGGACAGGCAGATCGCGTCATCGTTCGTCGCGTAGACCCGCTCACATGAGGCCGGTGTGAACGTTCGCGGCCCGTCCGGGGCACTCAGCGGGACCACTGCCACCCGTCCGTACTCCGGACCCAGGGCGGTGCTGCGGAAGACCAGGTGCGGTGCGGCCCGCAGGGTGGTGAGATCGCCGCCTTGCGGGACCACGGGCGCCGCGGCGAGCGCCGTAGCCTGATTTTTCCTGATATTGAGTACGTATCCGGTCGCGCCGATCACGGCCAGCAGCAACACGGCCGAGAGCAGGGCGATCCTAAACCGGAGACTCACGATTCCACCCCGCGCAACAGCCAGCCGATGAACGGGATCGCCACCAGCAGCAGCCCGGCGAAGACCAGCAGTGACTGGGACGGGCCCTGCACACTCCACATCAGGCCGAACAGCACCGACGACGCGAACCGGGCCAGCGCCACCACGGTCTGCGCGGCCGCGATCCCACTGCCCCGCGCCTCGGCCGGGATGAGACGGCTGACCAGAGCGGGCAGCACCCCGTCGGTGGCCGCGTAGAACACCCCTAGCAGCAGCAGGACCGCCACCGTCAGCGCGACCCCGCCGGACGGCAGCGCCCCGAGCAGATAGCAGGCCAGCAGCGCGACGTGCCCGCCGACCAGCACCCGGGCCCGGCCGACACGGTCGGCGAGACGGCCCAACGGCACCGCGAGGGCCAGGTACGCGACGTTCGTCCCCACGTACAACAGCGGGAACCAGACCGCCGCGAAGTCGTCCCGGTCCTGCAACGTCAGGTAGAGGAACCCGTCCCCGACGGTCAGCAGCCCGAGCACCCCGGCGGCCAGCAACGGCCTCCGTAACCGGCGCCCGCCCACCTCGCGCAGGGTGCGCCGCAACCCGATCCGGGCCGTCCCGGCGGCGGTCCGCAGGTTCGGCACGAACAGCACCAGCACCGCCAAGCCGACGACGGCGAACGCGAACGACACCACGAAGATCGAGTCGAAGCTGCCCGGCACACTCGCCAGCAGCGCGAACGCGACAAGCGGCCCGAGCGCGGCGCCGACCGTGTCGAGAGCCCGGTGCACCCCGAACGAGCGGCCCAGCATCGCCGGGTCGGAGGACTCGGCGATCAGCGCGTCCCGGGGCGCGGTGCGCAGCCCCTTGCCCAGGCGGTCGACGGTGACGACGGCGGTGATCGCGGCGAAACCAGTGGCCGGGAGCATCGCGATCCGGCTGAGCGCCGACGCCCCGTAACCGGCCACCGCCACCCACTTGGGCTGGCCGCCCCGGTCCCCGGCATATCCTCCGGCGATCCGCAGGAAGGCGCTGACCCCCTGGTACATGCCGTCCAGGAAGCCGTACGCCACCGGGCTCAACCCGACCGCCATGGTCAGGTAGAGCGGCAGCACCGACGCCACCATCTCGGACGACACATCGGTCAGCAGACTCACCGTGCCCAGCAGCAGCACGGTCGTGGCGACACGCCCGGTCGCGGAACTCCCCGCGGCCGGACGGTCCCGGACTGTTACATACACGCTTTCCTCAGCAGGTCGGCGACCCGGGCCTGCTGGTCCGGGGTGATCTGCGGGTAGATCGGCAGGGACAGGATCTCGCCGGCGACCCGCTCGGCGTTCGGGAAACGGCCGCCGAGCGACGCGAACGCGCCGGTATGGTGCACCGGGATCGGGTAGTGGATGGCCGCGCCGACCCCCGCCGCGTTCAGCTTCGCCAGCACGTCGTCGCGGTTCGGCACCCGAACGCAGTAGATGTGCCAGACCGGGACGTTGCCGTCCAGCACGACCGGGCGTACCACCTGGTCGAAGTCCTTCAGCAACTCGTCGTAACGGGCCGCCGCCGCCCGCCGCTGCTCGTTCCAGACGGCCAGCCGGGCCAGCTTGGCCCGCAGCACGACCGCCTGCAGACCGTCCAGGCGACTGTTCACCCCGACCACGTCGTGGTGGTATTTGCGCAGGCCACCGTGGCTGCCGAGAGTGCGGACCGCGGTCGCCCATTCCTCGGACGAGGTGGTGACCGCACCGGCGTCGCCGTACGCGCCCAGGTTCTTGCCCGGATAGAAGCTGGTCGCCGCGATCCCGTCGACCCCGGAACCGAGGCCGTGCCGGGTGGCGCCCTGCGACTGCGCGGCGTCCTCGACGATCGTCACACCGGCTGCCCGGAGGCGTTCCACCGGGGCGAGCTGGCCGTAGAGGTGGACCGGCGCGATGGCCCTGGTCCGCGGGGTGACCGCCGCCAGGGCCGCGTCCACGTCGATCAGGTAGGTGTCCGGATCGCAGTCCACCAGCACCACCGCGGCCCCGGTACGGGCGACCGCCTCGGCCGTGGCGATGAACGTGTTCGCCGGCAGGATCACCTCGTCACCCGGGCCGACCCCGACCGCCTTGAACGCCAACTCCAGGGCATCGGTGCCGTTCGCCACGCCGACACAGTGCGGCAGGCCGGCGAAGTCCGCGTACTCGCGCTCGAACGCGGCCACCTCGGGCCCGCCGACGAACGCCGTGTCGGCGATGACGCGTTTGAATCCGGCCTCGACCTCTTCGGCCACCTCAGCGTGCGCCGCGGCGAGATCGACGAGGGGAATGCGGGTCATGTAGTCGGCTCCTTGGAGTCACGGAGGAAACGGGCCGGGTTGCCGGCCCAGACCTGGTGCGCGGGCACGTCACGCAGCACGACCGAACCCATCCCGACCAGCGACCAGGCGCCGACGGTCACGCCCTCCCGGACCAGCGCGCCGGCCCCGACGTAGGCGCCCTCGGACAGGACCGCCGCACCGCCCAGGCGAACCCCGGAGGCGATCGTGGCGTACGGGCTGATCAGGTCGTCGTGGGTGAGCACGGCCTGCGGCATGACGGCCACGTGCGGGCCCACCGTCACGTCGGCGGTCAGGACCGTGCCGGCCAGCAGCACCGAACCGGCGCCGACACTGCTGCCGGCCCCGATCGAGACCGACGGGTGCACGACGGTGGCGTACCTCTCCACGGGCAGGCCGAGACGTTCCACGATGCGGCGCCGCGCGTGATAGTCGCGTGGATTACCCACGCAGACCACCACCGCGGCGTCCATGTCGCGAACGCCGTCGACCGGCCCGAGGATCGGCAAACCCGAACGCTGGGTCCCGATCAGCGCCGGGTCGTCGTCGGCGAAACCGAGGACCCGCCAGCCGGTGGCCGCCGCGGCGGTCTCCCGGGCGAATCCGCCGGCTCCGACGATGACCAGGTCTTTCACCGGGTGGCCAGCTCGCGCAGCACGCCGGTGATGTGGTCCTGGTCGGCTTCGGTGAGTTTGTGGTGCAGGGGCAGGATCAGCGACTCGCGGGTGATCCGTTCGGTCACCGGCAGCGGGCCGGGGGTGACGTCGGCGTAGGCCGGTTCCAGGTGGGCGGCCATGATGCCCCGCCGGGCGGAGACACCCTTTCTCGCCAGCTCGGCGAGGACCTCGTCGCGTCCCACCGGGAAGCCGTCCAGCAGCACCCAGAACGACTGGTAGTTCGTCTGGCCGTATGCCGGGTCCCTGATGGCGATAAGTCCGTTGATGTCGGCCAAAAGGGACTGGTAGCGCGCCGCGAGCTGCCGTCGCTGCTTTACTAAAGCGGACAATTTACCCAACTGAACCAGGCCGACAGCAGCCTGGATATCGGTCATCCGGTAGTTGAACGCCGTCTCCAGATAAGCCTCGATCACCGGCTGCTTCGAGGCGTGCCGGTCGGCGGCGGAGACGTTCATCCCGTGTTCCCGCAGACGCTTCAACCGGGTGGCGTCGTCGGCCGAGGCGACGGTGACCATGCCGCCTTCACCGGTGGTGATCAGTTTTCGCGGGTGGAAGGACCACGCCGCAATACCTGCCTCAGCTCCGGCTGGCCGTCCGTAAGCCATCGAACCCGCCGCACACGCCGCGTCCTCGACCAGAGCCACACCCCAGTCGTCAGCCGCCTTCCGCAGCGCCACCGTGTCGAACGGCACCCCGCCCTGATGCACCGCGATCACCGCCCGGGTCCGTCCCGTCCGGACCGCGTCGATGGTCTCCACGGTCAGGTTCCCGGTGGCCAGCTCCACGTCCGCGAAGACCGGCGTGGCCCCGACGTAGCGGACCGCGTTGGCAGTGGCGATGAACGACAGCGACGGCACGATCACCTCGTCGCCGGGCCCGAGGCCGAGCAGCACCAGCGCCAGGTGCAGCCCGGTGGTGCAGGAACTGACCGCCACCCCGTGCCCGCCGCCGACGGCCGCCGCGAACTCGGTCTCGAACCGGGCCACCCGCGGCCCCTGCGCGACCCAGCCGGACCGGATCGCGTCGGCCGCGGCCTGCGCTTCCTCTTCCCCGAGGTCGGGGATCATCACCGGGATCACTGGGACGCCCGCCACCAGTCGACGAGACCCTGCAGGCCCTGTTCCAGGGTGAGTTCCGGTTTCCAGCCGAGTTTCCGCTCGGCCAGGGAGATGTCGGCCAGCCGGCGGGTCACCCCGTTGACCGCGCGGGCCGGGCCGTGCACCGGAGCCAGATCCGACTTCATCACGGCGCTGAGCGCGGCGGCCAGGTCGACCAGGCTGGTCTCGGTGTGGCTGGCGATGTTGAAGACCTCGTCGGTGACGTCGGCGCGGGCGGCCAGGATGTTGGCGCGGGCGATGTCGGCCACGTGCACGAAGTCCATCGTCGCCAGGCCGTCACCGAGGATCAGCGGCGGCTCGCCCGCCTCGATGCGTTCCATCCAGCGGATCAGCACCTCGGTGTAGAGGCCGTGGATGTCCATCCGGGGCCCGTACACGTTGAAGTAGCGCAACGCGACGTAGTCCAGATCCTTCATCGCCTTGAAACTGCGCAGTGTCGCCTCGTTGAAGGCCTTCGCCGCGCCGTAGAACGTGTCGTTGTTGTACGGGTGGTGCCGCTCGTTCGTCGGGAACTGCTCGGCCAGCCCGTAGACCGACGCCGACGACGACGCGATCAGCTTGCGCACCCCGGCCTCGGCGGCGGCTTCGATCACGTTGAAGGTGCCGTCGACGAGTACCTCGTTGGCGAGCCGCGGTTCCTCGGCACACTGCGTGATCCGGATCGCCGCCAGGTGGAAGATGAGATCCTTACCCGCGGTCAGCTCCTTGACGAGCGAGACGTCCCGGATGTCGCCGTCGACGATCCGAACCGAACCGTGCGGCGCCACATTGGAAGCCCGCCCTCGCACGAAGTTGTCGAGAACGACGATCTCCGCCGCGCCCCCGCGCACCAGTTCGTCGACGACGTGCGAGCCGATCGTGCCCGCCCCGCCGGTGACGAGAGCGCGCGCGCCCTCGATCTCTACCCCACTCACGACATGTGCCCTTCGTCCAGCTTGATCATGGTTCCGCCTTCGGTCAGGCTGCGTGACGCCGCCTGGAGGATCTCCAGCACCCGAAGCCCGGACCGGCCGTCGGTCAGTGCCGGAGTCCCGGTGGTGATGGCCCGCGCGAACTCGTCGACCATGGTCCGCAGCGCCTCCCGCTCGGTGAGTGCGGGCGCGACCATGTCGCCGGACCGGTACGACACCAGGATGTCGCGCCGCTGCTCGTCGCCCAGTTCCTCGGGCGCCGAGACGTCCACCCCACGGTCGTAGAGCGACAGCCGCTGACTCGGGTTCAGGTCGTCCCAGACCAGGGTGCGCTTGGAGCCGCCGAAGATCGCAGTCCGCACCTTCACCGGGGACAGCCAGTTCACGTGGATGTGCGCGATGGCACCGTTGCTGAGCTGCAGCGTCAGGTAGGCGATGCAGGCCCGGCCGGCGCCGATCCCGTCGGCACCGTGCGCGGCCACCGCGATCGGGCGAACCGCGGGCGGCAGCACGAAGTCGAGAATCGACAGGTCGTGCGGCGCCAGATCCCAGATCACGTCGATGTCGCGCTGGACGAGACCCAGGTTGATCCGTACCGAATCGAGGAAGTGCAGTTCGCCCAGCTCGCCGGCGGCGAGCAACTCGCGGATCCGCAGCACCGCCGGGGTGTAGCAGTAGGTGTGGTCGCACATCAGCGTCAGGCCGCGCCGGTCGGCTTCCTCGACCAGCTGCAGGCCCTCCTGGTAGGTGGCCGCCAAGGGCTTCTCGACCAGCACGTGTTTGCCGGCGCGCAACGCGGCCATCGCGACCGGGAGATGGGTGCCGGCCGGGGTGGCGATGGCGACCGCGTCGATCGACGGGTCGGCGAGCACCTCGCCGAGGTCGGCGGAGACCTCGACGGTGGAGTAGCCGCCGAGCACCCGCTGGGCCCGTTCGACGTCCAGGTCACAGAGCCGGCGCAGGTGGAAGGCCGGGCTGCCCTGGAAGTTGCGGACCAGGTTGGGGCCCCAGTAGCCGGCTCCGACGACGGCCACGCCGATAGGAGGATTCACGGAGATCCTTTTCGTCAGGGGTGCGTCCGGGCATGGTGGACGGACATCGGACGCGGTCCGTTCGGAAAGCTATCGATCCTCTGTGGCCGGACGCCAGACCGTGAAAGGATTTCAGGCGATGCCGGGGGTGAGGCCGATACCTTCGGTCAACCGGGTCCGCCTGACGGTCAGGGGCGGCACGCACCAATGGCCAGAATGGACGATCGGGTCGGGTAGCCGACATTGATTCCCGTCTCCGGGTACTACCCTGTGGCCCGCTGTCTCCGTTCGAAAGGCCACGCATGATCGCCTCCACCGCAGACGTCGACGAGAAGGCCGTGATCGGCGCCGGAACCCGGATCTGGCACCTCGCCCAGGTTCGTGAGGACGCCACTGTCGGCCGGAACTGCACCGTCGGCCGCGGCGCCTACATCGGCCCCGGAGTCGTCCTCGGCGACAACTGCAAACTCCAGAACGGCGCCCTCGTCTACGAACCGGCCCGCCTCGCCGACGGCGTCTTCGTCGGCCCCGCCGCGGTGCTCACCAACGACGAGTACCCGCGCGCCGTCACTCCCGACGGCCGCCTCAAGACCGGCGACGACTGGACCGCTGTCGGTGTCACCGTCGGTGAGGGCGCGGCGATCGGCGCCCGCGCGGTGTGCGTCGCCCCGGTCACCGTCGGCCGCTGGGCACTGGTGGCCGCCGGAGCCGTCGTCACCAAGGACGTCCCCGACTTCGCCCTGGTGGTCGGCGTCCCGGCCCGCCGTGTCGGCTGGGTCGGCCGGGCCGGGCGCCCGCTGATCGCGACGACCGCCACCATCTGGGTCTGCCCGGCGACGGCCGCCGTCTACGTCGAGGCAGAGGGTCTTTTGACCGAGATTTAGTACGCCGCACCAAAGCCCTGCCACCACCGCGCGAGGCAGGCGTCGCCGCACTGCCGCCCCGCGACCGCCGGGCCGAATGCGACCCTTACTCACACTGCGCGACCTTCTTACCCTGCACGACGGCGGGCCAGCACACGCTCGGTGAGGGCCACCAGGACTGCCTTGACCGACTCACGATGCCGGGCGTCGCACTCCATCAGCGGCATGGTGTCGGCCAGTCCGAGCGCGTCCCGGACCTCCGCCGGGTCGAACCGGCGGGCCCCCTCGAAGGCGTTGACTCCGATGACGAACGGGATCTCCTGCTCCTCGAAGTAGTCGATGGCCGGGAAACAGTCCTCGATCCGCCGGGTGTCGACCAGCACGATCGCACCGAGCGCCCCGTCGACCAGGTCGTCCCAGAGGAACGCGAACCGGTCCTGCCCCGGCGTCCCGAACAGGTAGAGCAGCAGCGTCTCGTCCAGGGTGATCCGTCCGAAGTCCAGCGCGACAGTGGTGGTGGTCTTGGCGGCGACCGCTGTCGTGTCGTCGACCCCGATCGACTTCTCGGTCATCTCGGCTTCGGTCACCAGCGGCTCGATCTCCGAGATCGCGCCCACGAACGTGGTCTTGCCGACCCCGAAACCGCCACTCACGACGATCTTCACCGCCGTCGGGGCGGGAGCCTCCATCGTGCTAGAGCGCCCGAACACGGTCCCGGATCCTCTCGATCAGCGCCACGGCCGGTTCGCCGGGCAGGTCCCCGGCCCGCAGCAGCCCCTGGGTGATCAGGTCGGCGACGATCACCCGGACCACCCCGAGCGGGGCCTGCAGGGCGGACGCCAGATCGGCTATCGACCTGGGCTTCTGGCAGAGCTCGACCACGTGCCGGGCCTCGAATCGCAGGGGAGCGGACAGGGCGGCCGGTGCGGCGTACAACTGGGTCTCGATCCGTAGCCCGTCGTGCAGTGGCTGGGTCCGCCCACCGGTGAGCATGAACGGCCGTACCAGCGGATCGTCGGTGTTCATCGGGGTAGCCGCTGCCGGGACGCGGCGATCAGAGCCGGGGTCAGCAGGTCACCGAACCGTTCGGCGAGCATCGAGATCTCGTAGCCGACCAGCCCCGGGTCGCTGTCCCCGGTGGCCACCACGCCCAGGCAGCTGCCGCCCGGGATCACCGAGATCACCAGGAAACCCCGGATCATCTCGATCATCAGGAGTTTGAGGCCGTCGAAGTCGTAGCGGCGGGACGCGCTGCGGGCCAGGCTCGCCATGCTGGAGACGATCGCGCCGAGCTGGTCGGCCTCGGCCCGGTCCAGCCCCTCCGAGGCGGCGATCAGCAGGCCGTCGGAGGAGACCGCCACCGCGTCGCGGACCCCGTCGGTCTGGTGGACGAAGTTGCCGAGCAGCCAATCGAGCTGGTGCCGGTCGGCGGTGGGCGCCTCGACGCTCACGAGATCTCCTCTGGAACGGCGTGCCGGGCCTGGCCGGCTCCGCGCTGGATGCCCTGGCGCAGGGCGGTGAGCCGGGAACGGACCACCTCGGGATCGTGCGGCGGTGCCGGCTCCACCGTCTTGCGTGGCGCCGGTTCGGCCCGGCGTGCCCGGGGGACACGTTTACGCAGGCCGTTGGCGGTATGGCCACTGTCGGTGTGACCGGTGTCGACCACGACGTAGTCGATCTCGGCCGGCAGTGGGCGGGGGCCCGGTTCCCGGCTGTCCGTCAGTGGCTTCGTCTCCGGCGTTCTCGCCGCCAGTGGCTTCGTCTCCGGCTTTCGCTCGGGCAGCGGTGCCGGTTCGGTCAGCAGTTCCGTGGGCACCGTGACCCGGGCGGTCACCCCGGTCACCGCCGACCGGGCCAGCTCCACGCCGACGCCCATGTCGGCGGCGAGCCGCCCGACCACGTAATGCCCGAGGAACCGGGCCGGAGCGGTGATGAAGTCGCCCTCACCCCGCAGCCGCCGATTGGACCGGTCCAGTTCCTCGGTGTTCATCCCGACCCCCTGATCGCAGATCGCGATCAGATAGCCGTCGTCGACCCGCCGCCCGTGGATCTCCACGTCCAGATCCGGCGGCGAGTAGGCCAGACCGTTCTCGATCAGTTCGGCGAGCATGTGTGCCAGCCCGCTGACCACGGTGCCGGAGACCAGGGTGTCGTCCAGCCGCCGCAACGACACCCGCCGGTACTCCTCGACCTCGGACACCGCGGCCCGGATCACGTCGGTCATCGGCACCGGGCTCGACCACTGCCGAGGGCTGGCCGCGCCGACGAGCACCAGCAGGCTCTCCGCGTTGCGCCGCATCCGGGTGGCCAGATGGTCCAGTTCGAACAGGTTCGCCAGACCGGCCGGGTCGGACTCCTCCTGTTCCAGGCGGGTGATGAAACCGAGCTGGCGGCGCAGCAGGTTCTGGTTGCGGCGGCCCAGGTTGGCCAGCGACTCGGAGGCGGCCCGGCGCAGTTCGGCCTGTTCGGTGGCGAGGGTGTAGGCGGTGCCCTGTACCCGGTCGAAGGCGTCCGCCACCAGTTGCATCTCGGCGCTGGCGTGTTCGCTGACCAGTACCGGGCCGGGTGGTTCGGCGTTCTGCCCGTCGGCGGCGCGGCGAACCGCCTCCGGCAGTCGCTGCCCGGCCAGCCGGTTCGCCTCGGCGGCCAGCCCGGCGAGAGGGCTCGCGATCGACCGGGCGGCGATCGTACCCAGGTAGATCGCGATGGCGACGCAGACCAGGACCGTCGCGCCGAGCCCGGCCATCCGCAGGTTCGCCTCGTCGAGCAGGACGCGGGCGCGGTCCCGGAGCGAGTCGCCGATGGTCCGGGCCAGGGCGGCCAGGTCGTCGAGCACCGGGCCGGTGGTGGTCCACCACAGTTGCGGGTCGGCCCGGATCGCCTGCCCGTCGCCGGAACGCAGCGCGCGGTTCTGCAACTGTTCGGCGCGCTGGGCCGGACCGCTGCTGTACAGCCGGTCCTTGGCGGCGATCGCCTCCGGGGTGGCGTACTCCTCGAACTCGTCGATCGAGGCGTCCAGCGCGGCCCGCAACTGCACGAACCGCAGGAACTCGCCCTCGGCGAAACCACCGGCTGAGAAGACGCCGCTGAGGAAGGCCCGTTGCCGGGCGGTCGCCTCCTTGGCCAGGTTGAGCATCGCCAGGGACTCGGTGCCGAGCCGCATCGGGGCGTCGCCGGCGTTGTCCAGGGCGAAGTACACCTCGCCGAGGTCGTCGACGACCTCGTTGTAGTCCTCGAACACCCCGGCCCGCCCGGCGTCGCCGGTGTCCACGTCGGCGCGGATCCCGGCCAGTTCCCCGGCTCGTTCGAGGGCCTCGGTGACCTGCCCGTCCAGGTCGCCACGTTCGTCGACCAGCTGCCGTACCGCGGCCCGCCGCTCGTCGACCCGCTGCCGGGCGCCCGGCACCTCGGCGCCGAGACCGGCGTTGCCGGCCAGCATGCCGAGGGTGACGCCGCGTTCGGTCTGCACCTCCTGGACCAGGGACTGCACGGCCAGGTCGAGGGTGAGCGCGTGGTCGGTGCGGGCGGCGAGGCGGTACGTGGAGTACTCCTCGGCCACCACGGCGGAGAGCAACAGCAGCATGGCCGCGACCGGAAGCGCCAGCATGCGGACCATCCGGCCCCGGATCGAGCCCCGGCTACGGGCCATCCGTCCTCCTCCGTCAATGGCTGGCACGACGCGGCAAAGGATCGACGGACGCCGACATGGGGTCAACACCTCTATCGGGCGACGGGGGTTCCCCCGCTGCTCGGCCTGATCGCCCGGTCGGGTCGGTTCCTCCGAACGGGTGGTTCTGCGACCCTGATCACGGCTTCCGGCTCATTGCCCGATCCCTATATCGACAATAGTCTTTCTTCGACTTGGGTCGTCATCCCCACCGGGATCGGCGATCTCTTCAGCGAGGGGGAAATCTTGGACACCGATGCCGAGAAGTCTGCAGTGTCGCGCCGCCGGATGATCACGATTGCGCTCGGGGGTGCGGCCACCGTCGCGCTGCCCGCACCCGCCTGGGCCGCCGGGGACCAGCGTCCCGGCGCGGTACGCCCACCCACCCTGACCGCGAGTGATCTGCACGTCGTCGACAACGTGTCGGCCGAACGCGCCGTCAAGGACCTGAAGGTGCTCTCCCAGGGCATCGGCCCCCGCATCGGCGGCACCCGCTCGGAGAAGAGAGCCGCCGACTACGTCTCCGGGGTCCTCGACCGGCTCGGGTACGACGTGACCCTCCAGCCGTTCCCGGTGGCCGACAAGTTCCTCGCCCAGCTCGACGCGCCCCGTGGCCTGCCCGACGACCTGAACTGGCAGGTCGGGGCCTCTCCGCACGCCGCCCTGGACACCCGGGTCCGCGGCGACGTGCTGGACGCCGGCGCCGGTGGTACCGCCGACTACCCGGAGGACGTGACCGGCAAGATCCTGCTGATCGACTACGCCGTCGCCACCCGGGAGACCCTGGTCGCCACCGCGGTCGCCCGCGGCGCGGCAGCGGTGGTCTTCCTGCCGGCCGACCTGGTCGAGCCCCGCCGGGCCTCGGCGTTCAGTCCGCAACTGCCCGGCTTCGCGACGACCCCGGTGGCCGTTCCGGTGGTCGGCGTCGCCCAGGCGCAGAAGCACCGGCTGCGCGCCCTGCTCGCCACCGGACCCCTCAAACTGACCGTCTCGACGGCCGCGCACCGGGGCCTGACCTCGCACAACGTCCTCGCTGAGCGCCGCCGCCGGGAGACCGGCGGCCCGGTGGTGATGGTGAGCGCCCACTACGACACGGTCATCGGGGCGCCCGGTGCCAACGACGACGGCTCCGGCACCGTGCTCACCCTGGAGATCGCCCGCGTGCTGCGCCGGCTGCCGACCGCGGCGACCCTGCGGTTCGCCCTCTGGGGATCGGAGGAGCAGGGCCTGATCGGCTCCCGCTACTACGTGGCCCAGCTGCCGCAAGCCGAACGCGACCGGATCCTCGCCGTCTACCAGAACGACATGGTCGCCACCAGCTGGGACCCGGCCGTCCGGTACTGGTTGCTCTCCCACACCGGCCTGGCCAACCGGGCCACCGACGAGGTCGCGGCCGCCGCCGACCGGCTCGGCTACGCGCCCCGGATCTCGCCGGTCACCCTGCGCGGCTCCAGCGACCACCAGTCCTTCCAGGAGGTGGGGATCGCGTCGGCGAACTTCTCCTGGCGCGGTGAGGCGTCCCCGGCCCTGCTGGAACCGCCCTACCACAGCCCCGAGGACACCATCGCCAAGAACATCAGCCTGGAACGCCTGCAGGTGTCGCTCGAACTGATCGGTGCGGCGGCCTACCGGACCGCGCTCGCCGGCTGAGATCCGGCCGGAGGGGCGGTGCGAACCGCCTCCCGGCCGTAACATCGGCCGGTGCGAATTCGACGGATCGCTCCGGCCGTGCTCATCGTCGCCACCCTCGCCGCCTGCCAGTCGCCAGCCGCTCCGCCTGTTTCCCCGTCCGCTTCTCCGCCTGCCTTCCCGTCTCTTCCACCGCCTTCTTCCCCGCCTTCTTCGCCGTCTGTTTCGGCGTCGGCCTTGCCGTCACCGTCTGTGAAGAAGGCGACGGTCAAGAGCCTGCCGAAACCCGGCAATGCGTCGGGCCGGGCGGTTGTTCCGGCAGCGGCCAGGCCGGTCGGCACGAGCGACCCGGATCGTACGATCGGCAACGGCACTGCCGCGAGCTGCACCTCGGCGGCAGTGGTCAAGGCGGTATCGGCCGGTGGGGTGATCACCTTCGACTGCGGCCCGGAACCGGTCACGATCGCCATGACCGCCACCGCGAAGGTGCGTAACCAGGTCTCCCGAGTGGTCCTGGACGGCGGTAATCGGGTCACTCTCAGTGGCGGCGGCAAGCGCCGCATCCTCCACCTGGACGCCTGCGACACCACCCTGGGTGTCAGCCCCGCGAGCGGCGACTGCCACGACAAGGCCACACCCCGGCTGACCGTGCAGAACCTGGCGTTCAGCCGCGGCAACGCCACCGACCCGACCGACGAGGACGGTGGCGGCGGGGCGATCTTCGTCCGAGGCGGCGGCCTCAAAGTCATCAACTCACGGTTCACCGGGAACAAGTGCCACCGGACCGGCCCCGACATCGGCGGCGGCGCGATCCGGGTCCGGCTCCAGGGCGCGAACCAGCCCGTCTACGTGGTGGGCAGCACCTTCACCGGTGGGGTCTGCTCCAACGGAGGCGCGCTCAGCAGCATCGGCGTCTCCTGGACCGTGCTGAACAGCCACTTCTCCGGCAACCGGGCCGTCGGCACCGGCGCCAACCCGGCCCGCGACGGCACTCCGGGCGGGGGCAGCGGCGGCGCGATCTACCAGGACGGCGACACCTACCGGCTGACGCTGAACGGCACCCTGATCGAGGGGAACCGGGCGGCCGAGGGTGGTGGTGCGGTGTTCTTCGTCAGCAACGACCGCACCGGACGCCTGACCATCCGTGGTTCCACCCTGCGCCGCAACGTCAGCGCGGGCTTCGAGTCCGACGGCCTGCCCGGCATCTTCTACCTCGGGTCCGGTGACCCCACGATCAGCGGATCCAAGCTCAGCTGAGGCTTACAGCGTGCAGCGCATCCGGAGGCTGCGGATGTGGTCGTCGACCCGGGACAGGGCGGCCCGGACCGTCTCCACCGGCTCGAACCCGCGGGCCCGGTAGAAACCGATCCCGTTCTGGTCGCCGAGGAAGACCGACACCCACACCTCGGTCCCGCCGGCGTCCCGGATCTGCTCGGTCACCCGGTCCAGCAACAGAGTGCCCAGGCCACGGCCCCGCTCGGCCGCCTCCAGGTAGACCAGCGACAGCTCGCCGGTGATCCGGCCGGTCATCCCGCCGCCGGCCGCGCCGAGAACCCGGCCGTCCCGCTCGGCGACCTGATAGCCGAACCACTCCGGCGGCGCCGCCGTGATCTCCGCGGCGACCCGCGGCTCGTTGTAGAACTCGGTGACACTGCGCTCGATGTAACCCGGCGGCAGCAGATCCCGGTAGGCGTCGCGATAGGCCGTGGAACAGATCGTGGCGATCCTGCTCACATCAGCCGCGGCGGCCGGGCGGACAACGGCGGTCAACGATGATCGTGGCACGGAGCAAGGTTAGCGCCTGTTCAGGCGATCACACCCCACCGATGTTTAGGGGTGGACCACAGGGCGGGGCCAGCACTTACGCTCGGTCCCCAACCTCCTCCCGGGACGGAGCCGACCTTGCCCACATCGGACCGGCGGGCAACCGCACTGGAACTGGCGGGACTCGTCAAACGATTCGGCCCGAAAACCGCCGTGCACGACGTGACCCTCACCGTGCCGGCCGGTTCCTTCTACGGTCTGGTCGGCCCGAACGGCGCCGGCAAGACCACCGCCCTGTCGATGGCCGTCGGCCTGCTGCGCCCCGACGCCGGTCAGGCCCGCGTCTTCGGCGCCGACGTCTGGGCCGACCCGGTCGAGGCCCGCTCCCGGATCGGCGTGCTGCCCGACGGTCTCGCGCTGCCGGACCGGCTGACCGGCCGTGAGCTGCTGGTCCACCTGGCCCGGTTGCGCGGCCTGGACCGGGCCACCGCGGCCGGCCGGGCCGCCGAGCTGCTGGACCTCCTCGACCTGCTCGACGCCGAGCGCACCCTGGTCAACGACTACTCGCGGTGGTCGCTCTGCTGAAGGTCGCGCTGGGCCACTGATGCCAGCATGGTGCCAAGTTGGCACCACGCTGAGCCAAGAAGTCTTGTGGTGGTGCCACGGGTGTGCCACTATGGCGTCATGGACTTGACCACGTACGTGAGCAACCTCGGGCGGGAGTTCGCCACCCTCGCCGAGTCCGGTGGCGACGAAGCGCGTGCGCTGGTCGAGCGCCTGACCGGGTCGCTGGAGTCGGCGATCCGGATGACACTGCTGGAGACGCTGTCGGCGGCTGCCGACGAGATCACCCGCGATCTGGCTCCGGGCTCCGTCGAGATTCGTCTCCGCGGCCGCGACCCGGAGTTCGTCGTCACCCCGGCACCCGCTCCGGCGGCACCGGCCGCACCCGCCCCGGCTCCGGAGAGCGACCCGCTGATCGGCGAGGACGGGCCGTCCGCCCGGATCAACGTGCGCCTGCCCGAGCAGCTCAAGGCCGCCGTCGAGGAGGCCGCCGCCAAGGAGGGCCGCTCGGTCAACGCCTGGCTCGTCCGGGCCGCCGCCGGCGCCTTGCCGCAGCCGGCCCGCAACCCGCGTCCCGAACCGTCCGGCGGCGGCGGCACCAAGTCGTTCACCGGCTGGGTTCGCTGACCAGCTAAAACTCCCGACCGACCCGTCACGAGGGGACCACCATGCCTGTTTTCGCCACGCCCGCATCGATCAACGTCACCATCGAACTGCCGGCCGGTGACGTGTGGATCACCGCGACCGACCGCACCGACACCGTCGTCGAGGTCAAACCGAGCAACGCCGCCAACGAATCCGACGTGGAGGCCGTGAACCAGATCCGCGTCGACTACACCGACGGCGCACTGCGGATCATCGGCCCGAAACGCACCTTCGACTTCTCCCGCAAGTCCCGCTCGGTCGAGGTGACCGTGGAACTGCCCAGCGGCTCCCACATCAACGCCGAAGTGCAGGCGGGAGAGGTCATCGGCGCCGGCCGGCTCGGCGGCTGCCGGATCAAGACGTCCGCCGGGCACATCCGGGTCGAAGACACCGGCTCGCTGACCCTCAGCACCTCCGCCGGCAACCTCACCGCCGGCAGCGTCATCGGAACCGCGGACCTCTCCAGCGGTTCCGGCCGGATCCAGGTCGGTGAGATCACCGGGACGGCTGTACTCAAGAGCTCCAACGGCGAAATCCAGATCGACACCATCACCGGCGACGTACGGGTCCGCTCGGCCAACGGCGACATCCGCATCGACCGGGCCGGTGCCGGAGTCGACGCGAAGACCTCCAACGGCAACGTCCGCCTCGGCGAGGTGGCCCGCGGTTCGGTGCTGCTCGGCACCTCGATGGGCGACCTGGAGGTCGGCATCGCCGAGGGCACCGCGGCCTGGCTCGAGGTCGACACCAGCTTCGGCAAGGTCCGCAACGAGCTCACCAACGCGCTGAGCCCCGACGAGGCCGACGAGACCGTCGAGGTCCGGGGCCGCACCTCCTTCGGCGACATCCTCATCCACCGTTCCCGCTGACACCCTCGGCTCAGGAAGGCGTCCCATGACTCCCGCGATCTCGGTGACCGGCCTGCGTAAATCCTTCGGTGCACACACCGTCCTCGACGGCATCGACCTGCACGTACCGCCGGGAACCGTGTTCTCCCTGCTCGGTGCCAACGGCGCCGGCAAGACCACCGTCGTCAAGATCCTGTCCACGCTGATCGGCGCCGACGCCGGTGACATCCGGGTCGCCGGGCACGACGTCGCCCGGGAAGCCGGTGCGGTCCGGGCCGCGATCGGGGTCACCGGCCAGTTCTCCGCCGTCGACAAACTGCTCACCGGCGCCGAGAACATGCGCCTGATGGCCGACCTCAACCAGCTCACCCGTGCCGACGGGCGGCGGCGTGTCGCTCGGCTGCTGGAACAATTCGACCTGACCGAGGCGGCGGGCAAGCCGGTGTCCACCTACTCCGGCGGTATGACGCGCCGGCTCGACCTGGCGATGACCCTGGTCGGCAGCCCACGAGTGATCTTCCTGGACGAGCCGACCACCGGGCTCGACCCCCGCAGCCGCCGCGACATGTGGCAGATCGTCCGCGACCTGGTCGCCACCGGCGTCACCGTCTTCCTCACCACCCAGTACCTGGAGGAGGCCGACGAACTCGCCGACCGGATCGCCGTGCTGGACAGCGGCCGGATCGTCGCCGAAGGCACCGCCGCCGAACTCAAACGCCGCATCCCCGGCGGCCACATCCGCCTCGGCTTCACCGGCGAACAGCAGCTCGGCGCGGCCCTGGCCGTGCTCGGCGACGCCGCCCGGGAGAACGACACCCTCGCCCTGCGGGTGCCCAGCGACGGGAGCCTGACCGCGCTCAAGACCCTGATCGGCCGTCTCGACGCCCGATCCGTCGAGGTCGAGGAACTGTCCGTGCACACCCCCGACCTCGACGACGTGTTCCTCGCCCTCACCGGCGGCCGCTCGTTCACCGGACAGGAGACCGCCCGATGACCACCTTCGCCCCGGCCGTACCCCGGCTGCATCCGCTGCGCGACTCGGTGACCATGCTGCGCCGCAACCTCAAACGGATGATCCGCTACCCGTCGATGACGATCACGCTGATCGCGATGCCCGTCGTCTTCCTG
Source organism: Actinoplanes derwentensis (assembly GCF_900104725.1). NCBI lineage: Bacteria > Bacillati > Actinomycetota > Actinomycetes > Micromonosporales > Micromonosporaceae > Actinoplanes > Actinoplanes derwentensis. The sequence goes on along the minus strand of NZ_LT629758.1, from coordinate 4,945,746 downwards.
CTGCTCTTCGTCTACGTGCTCGGCGGCACCCTGGGCGCCGGGATCGGCGGCGGCCGGGACGCCTACGCCGACTACGTCACCCCGGCGATCATCCTGATGACCGTGATGGCCACCGTGCAGGGCACCGCCATCTCGGTCGCCATGGACATGACCGAAGGTGTCATCGCCCGGTTCCGCACCATGCACATAGCCCGGGTGTCGGTGCTGACCGGCCACGTCCTCGGCAGTCTGATCCAGGCGGCGCTCGCGGTCACTGTCGTCATCGGCGCGGCCCTGTTGGTCGGCTTCCGCCCCACCGCCGGCCCGCTGGAATGGCTCGGGTTCGCCGGTTTCCTGACCGCCATGACGTTCGCCTTCGTCTGGCTGTGCGTAGCCCTCGGCCTGGCCAGCAAAACCGTCGAGACCGCCAGCAACGCGCCGATGCCCCTGATCCTGCTGCCGTTCCTCGGCAGCGGCTTCGTCCCCACCGACTCGATGCCCGCCGGAATCCGCTGGTTCGCCGAATACCAGCCGTTCACCCCGATCATCGAAACCTTCCGGGGCCTGCTGCTGGGCGCCCCGCTCGGCACCACCCCGTGGATCGCCCTGGCCTGGTGCGCGGCCATCGCACTCGGCGGCTACCTCTGGTCTCGGCACCTCTTCAACCGCACTGCCTGACCCACCGCGTCACCTTCCTTCCGATCCCGGGCATCCAAATGCCCGGGATCGTCGGCGTTCGGGGTCCATTGAGGGCTGCTGGACAGGAG